>NZBC01000001.1 GCA_002687715.1 Planctomycetota bacterium
CAGAGCGGACCTGGAGGTCCGCGCTCCCGAGAGGGTGGTGCCTACTTCTCGGCCGCGATGCCGATGGCGCCCTGGGCGACCCTGGCACCCGCGGCGCCGGTGGGCTGAGTCGTCAGGTCGTCGGCGCCCGCGTGGACGATGATGCCGCGGCCGATGATCGAGTGGGCCCCGTTGAGCTGGATCATCTTGTCGAGGCGCTTGTAGGTCGCCTTGCCGTCGGCGCCGGCTTCGAGATTGCCGAGATTGCCGTGATGGCGCTCGTCGGCATCGGGGCTGCCATGCTTCGCGCCAGCGGGGTTCCAGTGGCCGGCAGTGCACTTGCCATCCGGGCAGGTGACGTCCCCGAGCGCGTGGATGTGGAACCCGTGCTTGCCGGGCGCGAGCCCGGACACCGTGGCCTCGACCAGGACGCCGTCGCCCTGCTGCGTGAACGTGACGGAGCCCATCGTCTTCTCGTTGCCCTTTGTCCCGGCGAGCTGGACGATCGCCTTGGTGACCGTCTTGGCGGCGGTGTCGGCATCGTTGCCGTCACTGCTGGCGGTGGAATCGGAGCAGGCGGCGACGAGGGCGATGGCGACCAGCGCGGTGGTCGAGAGAATGGCAATGACGCGCGTCATGGGGGCGGTCCTCCGGGACGGTGCTTCGATAAGTGGGTTCTTCGATGAACGGGGCGATTCGTGGGCGCGCATTCTAAGGACGACGCGCCCGCGCGGTCAGACCCCAGGAAGGAGATCGCGCAGCGCGACCCGGTCATCGGGGTCTCCGAACCCCGCCTGCACCCGCTGGAGTCGGAGCTCCACGGTCCCGAGGAGCCACATTTCGGCGTGGGGAAGGGCGTCGAGCGGCTCGCCCTCGGCGTTGAGCGGGCAGATGTCACGGGATTCCGTGATCTCGCCTTCGGGAGTCTCGGTGAATCCGAGCAACGGCAGCCCCTGGGTCCGGCAGACGTAGGGTCGCGCCTCGTAGATCCGGCACGCGCCGTCGCTGTCCAGGAATGCGCAGCGGCCGGGGGGGTGGGGCCGATTCTCAGCGAGGACCGCGGGGAAGCGCTCCCGGATGTTCTCCGCTTCCACCTCGAACACGGTGAGGTCATCGACGCAGCAGTCCGCGCACCCACGGGCACAGTGGATCCGCGACTCGTGGTGGGCGGCGAGTCGGGCGGCGTCGCGATCGACCTCGCCGTGGAGGTCGCGCAGGGCGCGTAACGCCGCCTCCTGGCTCGATGTCGTCATGAGCGACGCCCGATCACGGCTACTTCAGGTAGCCGCGCATCTTCTTCAGGACGCCGACGGCCATCTTCCCCTCTGCGACGACCGCGGATGCGGGGTTGGCTTTCATCAACGCCTCCAGCTTCTTGATGGCGTCGTCGGCTTCCTGCTTCGTGCGGGGCATCGTCGCCTTGAGGGTGCGCAGACGGGTCTGCGTGTTCCAGGTGGCGATCGCCTGCTCGTCGTCGAAGACGGAGTTCATGAGCTCGGCGACCTTCTCCTCTTCGGGGAGGTCCTGGAGCTGCTCCTGAACGGCGTCACCGCGGTCGAGGACCGTGCAGTAGTCGCCGGCCTTCTTGGCGGCGGCGAGTCCCGACACGCGAGCGGTGATGAGCTTCTGCACCTCGCCGACCCACATCGCCAACGTCGGGGTCTTCGCGGCCAGCGCCTTCACGCGGTCGAGCGCGACCTTCAGCTTGCCTTCGCGGATCGCCGTGCGGACGTCGGCGACCGCTTGTGGCCACCGGAAGAGCGGCGTCGTCAGCGCGCCCTTCAATGTGCGGCGGATGAGGTCCTCGTCCAGTTTCTCGGGGTGCCCCGCCCACGCCACGGTCCCATTGGGCGCCACGAGGAGCGCGTAGGGGTAGGTCCAGATGTTGAACGAGAAGACCCATGGGAACTTGTTGTCGTACCCGTAGGCGTACTTCATCTTGAGCTTCTTCACCCAGGGCACCGTGCGCTTCGCATCACCGTCGGTCACGCCGACGATCGAGAGGCCCCGTCCTCCGTACTTCTTCTGAAGTGCGTTGAGGTGAGGAACCTGCTCCCCGCAAGGCGGTCACCAGTAGGCGAAGAACTCGACGAGGACGCAGCGGCCCTGATAGTCCGCGAAGGACTGGGCCTTGGTCTTCGCGAGTCCCGAGAGTGCGTCAGGGGGCAGCAGGCTGCCGACGATCTGGGCCGCCCCGGGCGAGGCCATCGCCAGGATCCCCGCGAGGAGGAGGGTTCGGGTGCGCAAGTTCGTATTCCCCCAGGCAGATCGTCGCGATCCGGCGATCTGCGCATCCACAAGCTCCGACGGGTCGCGCGCAGGCGGCGAGGCGCGTCACGACCTCTGACTATACGATTCGTCTCGTGTGGTTGCAGTCTCGATCGTAGGGAAGGCTGATGATCAGGCGTTTCATGTCGTGTGTGCTGCTTCTGGCGGCTTGGGCCGGGGCTCAGGAGATGGCTCAGCCTCCGGTGGCGCCCGATGGCGAGAAGATCGCGCAGTGGACCTCGGTCTCTGCCACGCAGGGGGTGCCCGCGGGCGGTCGGGTCTTTGCCTTTGGGCCGGCGATCTTGGCGACGGCCGTGGAGGACGGGACGATCCATGTGTCGACTGTTGGCCCGGTACGCCCCGGTAGGGTTTCGCGAACGGCAAGGCTGACGTTTCGCGGTCACACCGCGCCCATCCTCTGCCTCTCGTTTCTCACTCGAGAGCTGCTCATCAGCGGGTCCGAGGACGGCACGCTCCGGGTGTGGGACCTCCGCGGGGATGCAACGAGCCGCGTCGTGCACGACCACGGCGACTGGGTGACGGCGCTCACCTGGAACGCGAGCATCCAACGACTGGCGACGGCCTGCGCCGACGGCATCGTGCGAGTCTTCAAGGGCCTCGACCTGAGGTTCGAACGCGAGACAAAGGTGGGCGAGGTCGCGTCGATTGCCTACGAAAAGAACGGGCCGCGGCTTGCGATTGGCGGCAAGAACGGCGCCATCAGCGTGTGGGACCACGAGCAGCTCATCGCGACCCTCCAGGGGCACAAGGGACGCGTGGGCGCTCTCTCCTGGCATCCGTCCGGGCAGTTTCTCGCGTCGGGTTCGAACGATCACTCCATCCGCCTGTGGGACATGAAGAAGAAAGTGCTCGTGCGTGTCCTCGGCGGTCACACGAACTGGGTGTCCGCCCTCGCGTTTCATCCCGACGGCCGTTCGCTCGCGTCTGGATCATGGGATCGGACCGTGAGGCTGTGGCCCCTCGATGAGAGCAACGCTCCGTGGATCGTCGGTCGTCACGGTGACGCCGTCGTACATCTCGAGTTCCTCGGACGCTTCGACTTGACTTCGTCGGCGTCGTCGGAGCGGTTCCATCGCACGTGGGACCTCCGGCCGTCCGAGCAGGTGACGGTGCGTGGCGGTCATCGGATGCCGATCTACCACGCGTCGGTCAGCCACGACGGCCGCCTGCTCGCCTCGGCGTCGACGGACCACACCGCTCGGCTGTGGGAGGCCTACAGCGGGCGGCCGTTGCAGGTGCTGCGGGGACACTTTGCGGCGGTGACGTCGGTCGCGATGACACGCGATGGCAAGCGCGTCGCGACGACGTCGGCGGACGGGACCGTTCGCGTGTGGTCGGCGAGCTCGGGCAAGTGCACGGCAGTGCTGCGCGGACACGCCGAGGGCGTGAACTTCTGCGCGTTCTCTCCGGATGGGACCCGGTTGGCCAGCGGCGGACGGGACGATCGGGTCATCGTGTGGGACCCGGTTGCTCAGACGAAGCTCTACGTCCTCGAAGGCCACACCGACGATCTCAAGTCGCTGGCCTTCCATCCGAAGGGAGATCGCCTCGCGTCGGTGGCCGACGACGGGACGTGCCGGATCTGGCGTACCGAGGACGGGAAGTCGCTCGCCGCGTTCAAAGCCCATCCCGCGCCGCTGCACACGGTGGCCTGGCGTCCCGATGGCGAGGTTTTCGTGACCGCTTCGCTGGACCAGACNCTGCGATTCTGGCGTACNAAGGACCGCAAGCTGCTNCGNACCGTGTCCGGNTTCGGCCGCGGCGTGAACACNGCGGCGTGGTCCCGTGACGGCAAGCGCGTCACCNCGTCGTCGTCGGACGGGCTCGCCAAGGTCATCGACGCGGCAACNGGCAAGGTGCTGCATGCGCTGCCGCCGCACAGCCTCGCCTGCGTGTGGGCGGGGTTCGATCCGGGTGGGCACGTGGTGTATTCGGCGTCTTCCGACGGGACACTGCGGATGGCCCTCGCCGAGACGGGTGAGGTGATCCGCCACTACCCCGGCGACGCGGGACCGGTGCGTGGCGTGGCGTGGATCTCGCCCCAGGACGCCCTCGCGGCGAGCGACGATGGTCGCGTGCGGCGATGGGACTTGCGGAACTTCAAGCAGACCTCGACGTTCGCGGGGACGTCGCCGATCGCGGTCGCGCCAGATCACAAGCGGTTCGCGTGCGGCACGGCGACGGGCGGGCTGAAGCTGGTACGGCTCGCCGACGGCAAGGAGCTCGGCCGGGTCGACGGTCTCGGCTCGGTACCGCAGAGCGTGGGGTTCACGCGCGGCGGGAAGGGTGTCGTCGTCCTGCTCGAGGATGGAGGCGTCGTGGCGGTGAACGACCTCTCGAATCCGGACGCAGTGGACCGGTGGGATGTCCAGGGGACCGGGCTCGGGGTCGGCCCGAATGGTCAGGTCGCGGTGTGTGACGACGGGGGCCACGTCCGTATCGTTGATGAGAAGAGCGGTGGCGTCCTGCGGACGCTCTCGTCGTCGGGGAGCTACCAGTGTGTGGCGCTGGCACCGAACGGCTTCTGGGTAGCGGCTGGCGCAGACGACGGGAAGATCGATGTGTGGTCGTTGAAGGACGCGGGCAGCTTCCGACTGTCGCCCAACGGCAGCGCGGTCGCTGCACTCGCCTTCGATCATCAGACCGGGGTGCTCGCCGCGGTTTCGGAGAGCCACGGGTTGTACGTTTGGGATCTCACCACGACCCAGATGCGCCGAAGGCCCGCTCTGGACGCCCGGTCACCGGGGCTGTCGGTGGCGTTGTCGCCGTCACCGATCCGCGTCGTGACCGGACACGAGGACGGCACTTTCCACTGCTGGTCCGACACCGGGGCGCATCAGCTGGTCGCCCACGGTTTCGAGGAAGGAGCCTGGGTGATCCGACGAGACACGCTGGTCCACCGCGGCACGGACGGAGGGCGCGTGTTCGTTCGCCGCTTCCAGGAGACGCCGTGGCGGCTCTTGCTGCCGCCGAGGGTCACACTCCCGCCCGCGTCGCTGACGTCCGAGGTGCTCGCGGTCACGGGTCAGCCCGGACAGTACGTCGTGCGTTTGCACAATCGCGGCAATCGCGAGATGACGGGGCTTCGCATCATGCCCGGGACCATGCCGGCCGGCACGTCGCTCGTCCCCGAGGGGTTTCTCTCCCGCCTCTCGCCTCGCTCGAGAGCCACGCTGCCCGTGCGCGTGTTCGGCTCCGCCAAAGGCGCGACCGTGGTCGTGCGGTATGCCGGTGGAGCGTCCAACCCGCTGGTCTTCCCCTGACGGCCGCCGCTGTCAGTTCGACAGCTTCTCGCGCTGCTTCTCCGCCCACGCTGCGACGGTCTCGTCGGCCTTGACCATCTCGTCGAGCAACGCAGCGCCGAGCTTGGCGCCCGGGCTGTGGTCGAGCAGACCCGCTAGGAACGCGGTGAATGCCTTCGGGCGGCCCTTCCACGCCTGACGCGCGGAGTCGGCCGCCTCCTTGATCATCGACCGCGACTTCTCGTTCTCGCCCTTCTTCGCATGGGCGGCGGCCAGGCCGCAGAGTGCCTGGGCGCGGAGCGCGACGTTGGTGTCCAGCGTGGGCAGGATCTCGCGCAGAATGCGTGCACCGTCGTCCGTCTGGCCCGTCCAGACCAGGCGGAGACCCTTGGCAACGGACACCTGCGGGGCCTTCACCTTCGCGGCCGCATTGGCGCTCTTCAGCACGCCGGTGAGGCGGGGGGTGAGCACCGCGGGCTCGGCCCAGGGGAGCTTCGTCTTCACGACGCCGTCCGCGCCGATGATGATCGCCGGACTCGGGAGGTCGCCGAAGAGCTTCCGGCTCAGATCGTCCATGGTGTCGACGAGGACGGTGCTGGTCAGCTGCAGATCCTTGACCGTGCGTTCGGCGAGCGTGCACCGTTCGGAGAACGTCTTCGGCTGGACCACGTTCTTGAACGCCATCTGTCGCGCGTGGGGTTCGCGCTGATAGACGGTGAGGAAGACGACGTCAGTGCGGTTCTCAAAGGACTTCTCGAGTCTCCGTAGCCCGACGGAGTTCCGACGGAAGGGAGGTCACGTGAAGCTGCCTTTGACCAGCACCACGGTTCGCCCGAGCAGTGCGTGCAGCGACCACGGGCGTCCCTCTAGGTCGGCCAGGGCCAGGTCGGGGACGATTGCGCCCACGGCGGGCGCCGCCTTCGCGAACCGGCGGCCGTCGTAGCGGCCGGTCCAGCGCTTCTCCATCTGGCCCGTGGCGAGGCCGCTGGCCATCGCGCACAGCATCAAGGTGAGCGTCGTGCGAGTCATTTCGCGATCCCCTCTTCCATCACCACCCGAAATCCGAAGTCGTCCGCCTGCACCCCTGGACGGTGGCACATGCGGAAGCTGTTTCTAAGGTACATCCCATCCAGGACGAACGAGCCGCCTCGCAGGACACGATGCCGGGGGATGCCCTCGTCGTCCAGCGCGGCCAGCCGGCGTGGGACGGCGTGTCGCAACGCGTCGCGATCGAACACGTTCTGTACCCACTCGTACGCGTTCCCCGTGACGTCGTACAACCCGAACCCGTTGGCGGAGAACGTCCCGACGATGCGGAGGCGTCCACTCTCCTGGTTGGCGCCCGCATTGCGGTAGATGTTCCCGTAGCCATACACGAACGACTCGGGGCCGCGGGCGGCCTTCTCCCACTCCGTTTCGGTGGGCAGTCGATGCGTGCGTTTGGTGATGCGCGTACGCCATTTGCAGTACGCGTCCGCGCCGAACCAGCTCACCGTCACCACGGGCAGGCGAGGCGAACCCGTGACCCATCGGTCCTTCGTTGCGTCGCGTCGGATATCGACCTTGCGGCTGTCGAGGTTGATCCACGTCGGATCGACTTTCGGCTGACCGTTGAGGAACCCGCAGTAATCGGCGTTGGTGATCTCGCGGCGACGGATCCAGAAACCCGAGACGTTCTCGACGCGGGCCGGACGTTCGTCTTCCTGGCCGACGCCGATGACATCGCCCCGCAGCGCGGGACCGGCCGGGACCCAGCCCCAGTCGTCAGCGGTGGTCTGGATCGGGAGGACGAGCCTGGGCGGCGCCACCACCTTCAGACGCAGGACGTCAGGAAGCCGGGCGCGACGCGGCAGCGGGACCGGCAGCCTCACGCGGGTCGTCCCGCTTCGAGCGTCGATCCAGTGGTGGCCGTGGGCGAGCTTCAGGCGGTGACGAGCGCCGTCGCCAAGTGTCTTGAGCGGGCGACTCTCGTCGTCGACTACCTGGAAGAGGACGAGGTGAAACCGCGACGGATTCTCGACCTCGACGGGGGGAGGGCCCGTCAGCATCGAGAGAGTAGTCAGCAGAAGCGCGTTCATGTTCGTTGAGATACGGAGTCGGTCCGCCCTCCCTCCACGATCTCATCCCAAGCCTTATCATGACGCCAATGTCCGGTGCCCGCTTTGCGACGACTCGCTGGAGCCTCGTGCTCGCGGCTCAGGGCGCGCCGACCGACACCGCGCGCCAAGCGCTGGCCGACCTGTGTCACACCTATTGGTATCCCCTGTACGCGTACGTGCGTCGCTCCGGGCACGATGTGGCCGACGCCGAGGACCTCGTCCAGGGGTTCTTCGCGGCGTTTCTCGGCGCCGGTCACGTCCGCGGCGTCGAACCCGGGCGGGGCCGGTTCCGATCATTCCTCCTCGGGGCGTTCCGCAACCATCTAGCTCACGAACGGGAGCGCGCGCAGGCGCAGAAACGCGGCGGCGGACGCCCGGTCATCGCGCTGGACGTCATGGATGCGGAGCGGCGCCTCCAGCTCGAACCCGCCGACTCCGAGACCCCGGAGCGTGCCTTCGAGCGGGCGTTCTGCCGGACGCTGCTCGCGACCGCGCGGCACCGTCTGCGCGACGAGTACGCCGACCGCGACCGCGCTGAGGTGTACGACGCCCTGGCCGGGCAGCTTGGCGGCCCCGGGTCGCGCCTGCCCCATTGCGAGACGGCCGAGCGCCTCCAGATCTCCGAGGTCGCCGTGAAGGTCGCGCTTCACCGCCTGCGCTGTCGCTTCAAGGAGGTCCTCCGCGAGGAGGTGGCTGCGACCCTCGACGAGGGAGCGGACGTGACGGCCGAACTGCGCGCTTTGATGGCCGTCCTGTAACCTCTGTCCATCCGTCCGTCACCGAGGGGTGATGAGCGAGACCAAGATGACCGACCCGTCTTCCGGACCCCGATTCTGCCCCGAGTGCGGGTCCCGCCTCGAGCCCGACGGTAGCTGCTCCAAGTGTCTGCTCGTCATCGGGTTGACGACGGGAACGGGGACCGCCGCCGCCGAGTCTCTTTCCCTGGCCCCGGAGCAGATCCCCGGCTATCGGCTCGAAGAGCGCGTGGGCCAAGGCGGCATGGGCGTCGTGTGGCGCGCGCACCACCTGAATCTGCAGCGCACCGTAGCGATCAAGGTCCTCGCGCATTCCGTCCGCGGTATCCCCGGCTTCGCGGAGCGCTTCCACCGCGAGGCTCGGACCATGGCCGGCCTCTCGCACCGGAACGTGGTCACGATCCACGACTTCGGTGAGACCGATGGCCTCTACTGGCTGGTGATGGAGTACGTCGACGGCCTCAATCTGCGCGAGCTCATGAACGAGGTCGTGGCGCCGCGGCGGGCGCTGAAGATCGTGACCCAGATCTGCGAGGCGCTCGACTATGCCCACGAGGCGGGGATCGTCCATCGCGACATCAAGCCCGAGAACGTGCTCGTCGACGCGAAGGGGCAAGTCAAGCTCGGCGACTTCGGCCTGGCGAAGCTCCTCGATGGAAGCGAGGATCGCACGCGCCTCACCGGGTCCCGGCACGTCATGGGGACTCCCCACTACATGGCGCCTGAGCAGGTCAACGCACCGCTCGATGTCGACCATCGCGCGGACATCTTCTCGCTGGGCGTCGTGTTCTACGAGCTGCTGACCGGCGAGCTGCCCATGGGCAACTTCGCGCCTCCCTCGCAGGAGAACGACACCGACCCGCGCCTCGACGAAGTCGTGCTCCGGGCGCTCCATCACAAGCCGGCCGATCGCTACCAACGAGCGAGCGAGGTGAAGGACGACATCACGGCGGTCGAGCAGGCCCCGGGCGGGGGATCTACCGGGAGCGCGGATCTCCAGATCCGCTCTGACGGCGACGCCGGATCTGCACGAAAGGCCGGAGCGGACCTGGAGGTCCGCGCTCCCGTCGGCG
>NZBC01000002.1 GCA_002687715.1 Planctomycetota bacterium
AAACAGGAAGGTCCCCCCTTCCGGGGCGGGCTGTCCGAGCCGGGACGCGACCCGTCGGCCGACCTGCCGATCCTGCGCGCACGCCGCCTCGACCCAGGCGGCCCCGCTCTCGATCGCCGCCAGAACCGTGTGTTGCCCGACGACCGGCGGGTGGTAGTAGACGTGAGTACCGACCTTGCGCGCCTCGACCAGGATGCGCTCGGGACCCGCCAGATAGCCGACACGTTGACCGGCCATCGCATAGCTCTTCGAAGCGGAGAAGACCGAAACCGTCCGCTCAGGCGCGAACCGGCCCATCGAAACGTGCTCACCCGTATAGACGTAGTCCTCGTAGACCTCGTCCGAGAAGACCCAGAGGTCGTGACGCCTGGCGAGGGCAGCGAGCGCTTCGAGCCAGTCGCCCGGAAGCACCCGCCCCGTCGGGTTCGACGGCGTCGACACGTAGAGCACTCGACTGCGCGACGTGACCTTCGCTTCGACGGCTGAAACGGCCTCGGCGAGCGATGCAACCCGATCGTAGAAGGGCACCTCGATCGATTTCGCGCGGAAGCTCTGCGCGATGCCGCGAATCAGCGGCCAGAAGGGAGCGAGGATCAGCATTTCGTCGCCGGGAGAGAGCGCTGCACCGGCAACGGTCGCGAGCCCCCCGGTCGCACCGGCCGTGATCAGCACCTCCTCGGGTGGATGCGCGAGATCGTTGCGCTCGCGCAGCTTCTGGCTGACGCGTTCGATCAGCTCCGGCAGACCACGGGTGTCCCCGTAGGCATGCAAGCGCGGATGATCGAGGCTGTGGATGTCTTCCGATCGGGCGCCCTCGAAGGGATCTCGCCAGGTGTCGCCGACGTGAAGCGGATAGATCGGACCGGGATGCTCAGCCATCCGGTCTGCGAAGGGAGAATAGATCGCGCCGGGCATCGCCACGGTCTCGGCAGCCAGCCGGGGCGCGTCCCCCATCAGCGTTGCCCCGGGAAAGGCCTGTCCTCCTCCCCCATCAGAGGCCCGACCGGATCAGCTCGCCGTAGCCCTCACGGAAGGTCGGATAGCGGAAGACGTATCCGCTCTCTCGGGCGCGGCGGTTGCTGCATCGCTTGCTGCCAACCACTCCGCGGACGCCGGCAGACGTTTCCTCGTCTTCCCCGCACGGCTCGGGGACGCCCAGCTCTTTGGCGAGCCACGAGTAGAGCGGGCCATCCTCCGCCGGCTCGTCGTCGACGCCGAGGTAGAGGGCTTGGGGCGAAGGATGGAAGAGCAGATGGCGAATCAGACCCGCGGCATCGTCGCGATGGATCCGATTGGTGAAGTGTTGCGCGGCACGCAGGCGCAGCTTCCCTGCGCGTGCGCGCTCGAGAAGGCTCGTGCGTCCCGGGCCGTAGATGCCACCGAGGCGCACGACGACGCTCTGGATTCCGCTCGCCGCGAGCAGACCCTCCGAAGCCAGCATCGTCTCGCCGCGGAACTGCGTCGGGTGGGTCGGGGAGTCCTCGTCGATCGGTTCGCCTCGGCGCTGTCCGTAGACCGAGGTACTCGACGTCATTACGATCCGACGCGGCCGCTGACCCTCGTTGCCGAGCCATTCGAGGAAGCCCGCGAGTCCATCCAGGTAGGCCTTGCGATAGGCCTGCTCCGTTCCGTCGTCGGCGCCGACCGCAAAGACCGCGTACTCGACGCGCTGCGGCGCAGGACCCAGCGAGGCGGGCTCAGCGACATCGCCCGAGATCGACTCGATACCGGCTGTCAGGTTCGACGCGTCACGTCGGACCCCGAAGACCTCGTGGCCATCGTCGACCAGCTTCCCCGCCAGCGCATTGCCGACGTAGCCACATCCCGCAATCACCACCTGCGCCATGCGGGCAGCATGCCGCAGATGGCTATGCTCGTGCCATGCGTCGGCCGCGAATCGGAATCCCGCTCAGCCTCGACGACCGGGGACGTTGGCGCGCCGACCGGGCGTACCACTACATCGACCGCAGCTATGCCGACGCGACCGATCGCGCCGGGGGCAGCCCGCTTCACCTGCCGATCCAGCGGAATCCCGCCGACGTGGTGGCCGGACTCGATGGACTCCTCATCCCGGGCGGGGGGGATTTTCCCTCCCAGAGCACCCTTCCCGCCGGCGTCGAGCTCGACCTCGTACCCAGCGACCAGCTCGCCTTCGACGAGGCGCTCTTGTCGGCCGCCTGCGAACGCGGCATCCCCGTGCTCGGCATCTGCTACGGCATGNAGCTGATNGCNCGCGCGNGNGGGGGNNCCCTCGACACCCATCTGCCGAGCCAGNGCCCCGAGGCCGGGGACCATCGTCTGCCGGNGGATCGGCACCACCCGATCGAGATCGAATCGAANAGCCTGCTCGCGAGCGTGCTCGGCANATCGCCGCNGTCCGTCAACAGCCTCCATCATCAGGCCGTCGGAAGNCTGGGNCCAGGACATCGCGCCGTTGCCTTCNCGGCCGACGGAGTCATCGANGCGATCGAACGCNCGGAGCCGACGGGAGGCCCCGTCGGGAGCGGGGCCTGGGAGCTCGGCGTCCAGTGGCATCCCGAAAAGATGGGCGAGGACTCGAGCAGCCGGCTCTTCGGCGCGTTCATCGAGGCCTGCCGCCCATCGGGTATCGTGTCTTGATTCGGCTCATCGGATCGCTGCTCTTCTGGGCCTTCCTGCTGACGTCCTCGCTCGTACTCTTCCCGATCGCAGCATTGCTCTGGCTGTTCACCATCGGCTTCGATTCCCGTCGCCGGATCCTGCACGCATTCACATCTCTCTGGGCCTCCCTCTATACCTGGCTGAACCCTGCGTGGCCGGTGCGTGTCATCGGCCGTGAGCAGCTGTATACGGAGGGTCCCGCTGTGATCGTCGCCAACCACCTTTCGCTGCTGGACATCCTCGTGCTCTTTCGATTGCAGACTCACTTCAGGTGGGTCTCGAAGGTCGAGAACTTCCGTATTCCGCTGATCGGATGGAACATGAGGCTCTGCGATTACATTCCACTGCGCCGCGGAGATGCCCGGAGCATCCACGCGATGATGCGCCTCTGCGACCAGGCGATCGCGGGCGGCAGCTCGATCATGATGTTTCCGGAGGGCACGCGTTCCGCGAGTGGGCGGCTGCGCTCGTTCAAACTCGGTGCGTTCGAGATCGCGAAGCGCAACCACGTCCCGATCCAACCGATCGTCCTTCGCGGCACGGCGGAGGCGCTACCCAAACGCGGCTTCATCCTCCAGGGCCGGCATCCGATCTCGATCGAGGTACTCGAACCCATCCTCGCGGACGAAATCGAGCAGTACGACGTGGAAGCCATGACGGATCGCGTACGCGGGATCCTCCTCGACTCGCTCGAGCAGGGAGCCCAGCACCCCTAGTGCGCCGACGGACTAGGTCGGGCCCACGGAATCGATCGGATCCTCGGCCGCGATTGCGACCAGTGCCCTTCGCTGAAGCTTCCCCGAGGCCGTACGCGGAAGGCTTTCCACCTCCGTGAACTCCACCGGCACCTTGTAGGCGGCGAGGCGCCCGCGACAATAGGTATCGAGCACGCTACGAACGATCGGTGCACCGGGCGCCGCGACGATGAACGCGGTCGGTCGAGCGCCGAACTCGCTGTCGCTGCGGCCGATCACGCCAGCGTCCTGGACCGCCTCGTGCGAAACGAGCACGGCCTCGACCTCTGCCGGATAGACGTTCTCGCCCCCCGACACGATCAGGTCCGCCCGCCGGTCGAGCACCCGCAGGCCGCCGTCGCGATCGATCCGCCCGATGTCCCCGGTCGCCAGCCAGCCGTCGCGGAGCGTGGCCGCGGTCGCCGTGGGATCCTCGAGATACCCCTGCATCACGATCGGACCTCGGACCTCGATCTCGCCCGCAGCGTCCGCCGCGCAGATCTTCCCCTCGGAGTCGACGATGCGAATCTCGACACCCGGCAACGGGCGCAGTCCCGCCGAGAGATCCGTCCGATCTGGNNGCGACGCCCTGGGCGGTCGTGTCGCNACCTGCGAGGCCGCCTCNGTCAACCCATAGGTCGGTGCNATCGGGTAGCCGAGCGAGACCGCGCGCTCGAGCAGCGACTGCGAGGCCGGACCACCGCCCAACAGCACGAGNGANAGCTGCTCGGGCGCCGGGCGATTNCCGCGNGCCTCGAGCACCCGCGCNAGCATCGTCGCNACCAGGCTCACNCGCGAGANACGCCCCGCGTCGANCGCCTCCGCCACGCGCNCCGCTTCGAATCGNTCGTGGAGCANCACGCTCGTNCCGGAGAGTGCGCTGCGAATCAGGATCGACAGGCCGCCTATGTGGAAGAGCGGCATGCACAGGAGCCAGCGATCGCCGGAATCGTGGCCGAGCAGGCGCGTCGATGCCTTCGCGCTCGCGATCAGATTCCCGAGCGAGAGCACGACGCCCTTCGGCGCCCCGCTCGTTCCCGACGTGTGCAGAACCAGCGCAGCCCCGGCGCGGGCGAGCTGCCCGCGGCGAGTGGAGAGTGAGACATCGGACGAAGCGAGGGGCCGACCGAGTCGCAGCTGCGGCGCGAGGCGAGACGCATCGTCGTGCGCTCGAAGCAGCAACAAGCCGCAGCCCACCGACGAGGCGAGCCGCGAAGCCAGTCCCCCATCGACATCCGGCGATACGATCAGACAGACCGGCCGGGTGGCCGCTAGCGCGTCGCGCTGCTCGCGCTCGCTCAATCGAGCATTGAGGGGCAGCATCACGATGCGCTTCTCGAAGAGCGCGTGAAGGGTTGCCACCCCCTCGGCCGACGGAGTCGCGAGGACCGCAACCAGGTCCCCGGACACGAGACCCAACGACGAGAGCGCTCTTGCCGTCTCGTTCGCTGTCTCTGCAAGCTCCGCATAACACGTCGACTGGTCGCCCCAGACGAGCGCCTCGCGCTCCTCGGCACGGGACGCGAATCGCTCGAGCCAGCCCGACCCCTCCTCGCCCCCCGCCGACCCGCTCATGTGCGCCCCTCGAAGACTGCGCCCTCGCCGAAGACACCCCCCGTCGCCCGCCAGGTGGCCACGAGCTCACAGCCGAGACCCGACCGCGAGCCGATCTCGACGACCCCCGCCTCCCCCGAACCGGTTTCGCCCGGCTTCGAAATGGCGAGATCAGCAAGCAGCAGCGAAGCCGTTCCCAGACCGTGCACCTCCTCTCCTTCGTCGAGCCCGGCGGCCAGCGACAACGCGGCGGCGCGGCCCGGAAGGCCTTCGATCAGATTCGACCAGACGATGCGGACCGAGGCCTCCCGGGCCCGTCGCGCTGCCGCAAGCGAGGCAGAGATGCCGCCGATCGCCGACGGCTTCAGCACGAACACCGACGCGGCGCGCGCGGTGAGACACGCCTCGAGCCCCTCGCCGAGAAGCGCCTCGTCCGCTGCCACGGCGATGCTCCCCGCCGCGTCGAGCCTCGCGAGTGACGCGAGATCGGTGCGCACCACGGGCTGCTCGATGAAGTCGATTCCGAAAGGCTCCAGCGCCTCGAGCGCGACCTGCGCCTCGTCCCCATCCCAGGCCTCGTTGGCGTCGAGCCGAATGCGCCGCTCCGGTCCGACCGCCTCGCGCAGCGCGGTGACCCGCTCGAGGTCGATCCCGAGATCGCGGTGTACGGCCGAGACCGCGAGCTTGAGCTTCACGGCGTCGAATCCCGCGGCGACCGATGCGCGCGCGTTCGACGCCACCGCTTTCGGGCTCTGCCCGGATATGAGCGCCTGGACGCGCACTCGCTTCGCCGGCTCACCCGACAGCCCGGCACGCGCTCGAATCCGATCGGCAAGTGCTCGTCCGGCCTGCTTCGCCTCGAGATCGTGCAGTGCCGTGTCGAGCGCAGCACGTGCACAGGGTGCCTGGGCGCCCGCCGCGATCCCCGAGGCCGCGAGGGCCTGATCGAAATCGCGCGCGACGCCATCCGCCAGAACGCCAAGGGCCCTGGCGACGGCCGCCTGACAATGCGAGAGATCCTCGGTTCCAAATTCGGCCAGAGGCGTCGCCTCGCCGAAGCCGACCCGACCCATCTCGTCCTCGAGACAGACGAGAAAGCCGCTGCGGGATGCGATCGGTCCGTGGCCCGTCGCGAGCGGCGTCCTGAGGGGCAACGCAAAGGCGCGCATCCCGCCGCGCCGGATTCTCACGCGCCCAACCCGACGGCAAAGAGCAGCGAGAAGAGAAACCCCAGCTTGGCCGTACCCGCGAGCGCTTCGTTCAGCGCAGGACCCGACTCACGGGACTGAACGACGCGCCACAGCACGATCGCCCGCGGCAGACTCAGCCAGGGAATCAGCACCCAGGCCGCTTCACCGTACGCCAGCCAGGGTACGAGCGTCATCAGGTAGGCGGCGCCTACCAGCATCGCCCACTCCGCACGGGCCCCTTTCTGCCCCATCCGAACGGCCAGCGTTCGTTTGCCGGCCCGACGGTCCGTGTCGATGTCGCGCAGGTTGTTCACGACGAGGATCGCAGTGGCCAGCGAGCCGACCGGGATCGCTGCGACCCAGGCCAGCCCCGGTACGAAGCCCAGCTGCACGAAGGTCGTTCCGGCGACGGCGACCAGGCCGAAGAAGACGAAGACGGCGACGTCACCGAGTCCGTGATAACCGAGCGGCCAGGGTCCACCCGTATACGCGATCGCCGCTGCGATCGAGACCAGGCCGACCAGCACGATCACGGGGCCCGCGATCCATGCGAGATAGACGCCCACCAGCAGCGCGAGCGCAAACACAACGACCATCCCGCCCTTCATCGCGGCCGGTGTGAGCAGTCCGAGCTGACTCGCACGCGGGGGTCCGATGCGGTCTTCGTTGTCCGCCCCCTTCTCGAAG
>NZBC01000003.1 GCA_002687715.1 Planctomycetota bacterium
CTGGAGGTCCGCGCTCCCGGCAGAGCAGAGCGGACCTGGAGGTCCGCGCTCCCGGCAGAGCAGAGCGGACCTGGAGGTCCGCGCTCCCGGCAGAGCAGAGCGGACCTGGAGGTCCGCGCTCACGGGAGGCTTCGATCGGAGGAGCGCGGCCGTGGTTGGGCGACCTACAGACCTTCGCGGACGACGTTGGACAACCCAGTGATGACGAAGCCCGCGCCAATGGCGACCGCCTGACCGTCGACGTCCTGACCCGCAAGGGCAGCGAGGGCGCCTGGCGGCAGGGTGAACGGGGCGGCGGGGTAGAGGGTCGGCAACGTCGGCAGCACCCAGTGCAGCAGGTTGCCCTGCGAAGGCGGGGTCGCGAGGATCGACAGGAGGAGGAAGTCGACCTCGAGGCCGAAGACGTTGCCCTGACCCACCGGGCTGGAGGGGTCGAGGCTGAACATCGTGAAGCCGTGAGTCGTGCCGCCCGGGATGTTGCTGAGCTGGCAATTGAGGTTGCCGTTCGTGCTCGACACCGCCAGCGAGAACGTGGGGGAGTTCGGCTGCAGATCGATGTCGTCGACGAGGTGCCCGTCGGTCGGGATTTCGAAGTTGTCCCGCTGGCGCCAGGTGATGCGGAAGTTGGACGTGAGCGAAAGGCCGTTGGCCGCCGCGGCCTGATTGAGGTCGATCGTGTACTGGGTCCACGTCGTGAAGACGCCGGTGTGGGCTTGAATGAGGACGTCGGGGCCGCCGTCCGAGAACCAGAGTCCGTCCTCGGGGTGGTCTTCGTCGGCGGTCTCCTTGATCCAGTAGGTCAGGGTGCCGCCGTTCGACGACGCGAGGTCGACGACGAGGGTGGCGCTGTTGGTGACGAAGTTGCCATCGGTGTTGGAGTCCATCGTGAGAGCGTCGCCGCCGCTGCCCGGCGAGACGACGCCGCTCTGGCCAGTCTGGATACGGCCGAACGCGTTGTCCGACGCATAGGCCCAGCCGCCGGAACCCGCAGGCGGCAGGCCGCCGTTGAAGTTCTGCGAGTAGGGCAGGGTCTGGACGGTCAAGGTGGAGACGGTGACGTACCCCGTGATCGTGGTCGTGTCCGAGCCGATGGCGTTGGTCACCGTCAGCGAGACGTCGTAAGTGCCGGACGTCGAGTAGGAGAACGTCGGGTTCTGCTGGGTGCTGTCAGGGGTGCCATCCCCGTCGAGATCCCACGACCAGGACGACGGAATGCCCGAGCTCGTGTCCGTGAACGAAACCGAGCCGCCCTCGAGGATCGCCGGGTTGGTCGACGTGAAGCTCGCGGTCGGAGCCGAGGGGGCGCCACAGGCGTTGTTCCACGCGGTCACGAACGAGGGGATCGTCAGGCTGGTGCCGCTGTTCGCGCCGCCGGTCGAGCTGCATCCGCCGTGGGTGTGAATGCCGACTGCGTTGCCGGTCGACTCGTGGATGACTGGCGAACCGGAGTTGCCGCCCGTGGTATCGGTGGCGTACTGGAGCTGCGTGCCGTTGTTGCCGGCGAATGGGCCGGTGTGGGTCTTGTTGACGACGTTGTACGTGCTCGGGTTCGTCCCTGCCGGCGCGCACGAGAGGTTCGCGCTGCTGGCCACGGAACCGTAGCCGGTGATGCGGGTCGTGTCGTTCGAGACCGGGATGAAGAAGCCGAGCGTGAACGTGCCGTAGAGCTGGTGCGGCAGCTGGCCCTGCGCATTGGGAGCGAGGGTCGAGACGGCCCAGTCGTTGCCAACGCCGCCGTTGATCGAGTCCACCGGGGTGATCGGCCACTGACGGTTCGGGGCGGGGTGCTGGGCCGTGCCGCTGCCCGTGGACAGCGGGACCTCCGCCTCGGCGACTCCGAACGTTCCGGTGCAGTGGCCTGCGGACAAGACACAGTTGCCGCTCGGGTTGCCGGCGGTCCAGATCGTGCAGCCGCCGCCTCCACCGTTCGGATTCGACACTGCGCGCAGTGCACGCCAGTCGGTCGACAGGCAACGATCGTCGGTCGGGCCGCAAATCGTCTCGCGGGAGGACAGGACGCCCGACGTGCCGGCGATGCAGTCGTCGATCTCGAATGAACGTCCGGTCGAGCCCGGCGCGAGGACGAGGTTCACTCGCACACTCTCGCCGTTGAAGTAGGCGGACGTGTTCTCCCACTTGGCGAGCTCGTGCGGATAGAGCTTCTGGCTGTGTGAGTCGAAGTCCGAGACGACTTCGATGTAGTCCTCTTCGCCCAGGACGACGTTGGCGAACTGGAGCCGGATCGAGGATGTCCCCGCGATGACGACCTGGTGGGTGTGCATCATGCGGACCTGGGTGGTCGGGTTCGAGTGTTGCCCCGAAGCGTGGGCATAGGGCCACCACACGTACTCACCAAGAGAATTCGAGGTCGCGGGACCCTGGGCAGGGAGGAGCGCGGCGAGTATCGCCAGCGCACACACGGCGAGGAGCTTCATCGGGGACCCTCAGCTGATGCCGGAGCGCCAGCAGCCATCGTGAACGACAAGGAAGGAAGTGTCTGGGGATAGTTGGCCACGAGGCCCGGGGGGAGTCCTCGCGCTTTTCGATCCTACGGACCGAAGCGGCTTTGATGCAAGACATCAGGGGCCGGATCGGCCCCTCACCAGACTATGCCCGATCCCTAGATCCGGGTCAGAGACAGCCGACCGGGGCCCGGAAACCGGCCTCCAAACGGGTAGCCACGGGCAGGATTGCGCCCGGACCGGGGAGCGGCGACCCCGGGTAGGAGAGGGTCACCGAGAACCGGAGGAACCGGTATCCGTCGAGCTGGTCGATGGCCGCGGACGCGACGGGCGCGGACAACGTTGCGAGGTCCGGGACGCCTCCGCCCGACACCGCTTCGTGTGCACCTTGCCATGTCACCACCACGGCGGCGTTCGCGATCGAGCCGGGGTCGGTCGTCTCCACGATCAGCGTCGGGTCGTAGTCGGGGTTCCCGTAGCCGGTGTCGAAGAGCGTTGACGTTGCGGTGCCGGACACGGTGGCGCCGAACGGGAACGGCAGCGTGATGACGTTCATGCCGCCGGTGGTCCCGCCGAGGAACGACGTGTTGAGGATCCCGTCTCCATCTTCGAGCTGATAGAGCCCGACGCCGCCACTGCCGCTCGCGGCGTCGGTGCAGAGGTTGCTGCCTGAGCCACTCGATACGGTCATCCCCGCGCTGCCGGAGATCATCAGCTCGGCGTTCGACTGTAGCCAGATCTGACCACCGGACCCGCCGGCGCCGCCCCCCCCGAAGAACGTGTTGCCGGCGCCGCCGTTCGCGCCGTCGCACCTGATCGTGCCCCCAGCGCGGACCTCGACGTCGCCCATGGACGAGATGCGGATGCCGCCGCCCCCACCGCCGCCGCCGCCGCCCTGGTCATCGGACGTCGGTCCTGCAACTTCGAAGCGATCACCGCCGCCGCCTCCGCCGGATCCACCTGACGCGACGAAGATCGGCGCGACGTGTACCGGCGGAACCGGCGAGGCGGCCGAGATGGGCTGCACCGCCGGGATCAATGGCTGACAGCCCTGAAACGAGTTGCTGAACGGGCGACCGTCCTGGCCTGCCTCCCATGCGGATCCGCCGGCAGCACCGATGCCCCCGAGCTCGCCGACGACGCCACCCGCGGGGAAGCGGAACCCACCTGCTCCGCCCGTTCCGCCGCCGAAGAAGTCGCTCGCAGGAAGCGAGGGATCGTCGATTCCGTTCGCGCCCAAACCGGTCTCGCCCTGCAACGTACGGGTGCTGAAACCGGATTGCGACGCGCGTCCGCCCGCGCCGGCGCCGGGTCCGGCCACGCCGCCCAGAACGGTCGAGCTGGCCGGATTGCCGCCGTTGTTGAACAGGCCGCCGTGGGGACCTTGAGTGGGGCTGCCGGGGGGGGCGAGTGGACTCATGCCGGCCGATCCGATGAGCTGGCCCTCCACGACGGCGGTGCCGGTGCACTTGAAGTGAATCCGAAACGGCCCGGTCGTCGTGACCACGGCCGCGGCGGGCACGTTGAGGTCGGTGAGGTTCCAGGTTCCATTCTCGAACCCTGCCGTCGGCGCCATTCCGGTGTCGATCGTCGTGGGACCGCTGGGGAGCGTGAGCGGGCCGAAGCTGCCGTCGCCGAAGACGTCGGAGGCGCTGCGGATACCGAGCTCGCCGTTCCCCGGCCAGAGCAGGACGGCGGACGTGGCCGCTTGGTTGGTGGTCGTCGTGAAGTCCTCGACGAAGGGAGTCTGCAAGCACGTCGGCACGTCGATCGTCCGGAACAGGCGGCGCGCCGTGCCGAGCAGGGCCGGTCCGGGAGCGAGCAGGACCGGGTTACCGCCGAAGTCGGTCACGTCCGGGTCGATGAGCAGCTCGTACGTGACGCCGTTCAGCAGCGTGTCGAAGGGGACGTAGTCGATCCGGGACGTGGTCGCCGACGCCTGCGACGACCCGGCCTGGAAGAACTCCACCGTGCCCGGCACCTGCGCGCCCGTGGCGACGGCGACGAGCCGCACGCTGTCGGTGTCGATGTTGGTCGGGTTGACGGGTTCGCTGAGATTGACGACGAACCGCCCGAACGGGAGCGCGGCCGGATCGATCGGCGCGGGGACCGGGTCGCCTGATTCCGGCACCGTGTTCATGACGAAGGCCGATCCCGCTTGCGGGTCGGTGTAGCAGCCCGTGGCCCCAGGGTCGCACGTCGTGAAGCACGTAATGATCTCGTTCGCGAGGGGCTGTCCCACGACTTCGAGCACGACGCCTTCCGTCGCGGCCGCGGGGACGGTGACGATGTAGGTCGCCGGGCCGTCGTAGCCCACCATCCCGACCTCGGCGACAGAGGCCGGCAGAGCGGGGGAGAACACGACGCGGCGCTGGTTGCCCGCCGACTGCGCGGGGTCGTCGACGACCATGAACGACCCGGTCGCCGGGACCCCGCCGACGGTCATGATGTTGATGGTGCCGGTGGCGGGGCCGGCGGCCGGGAGCGATGCGGTGCTGACCGCACCCGCGAAGTCGAAGAAGAGCTGCGCGTTCTGGCCGAGCGCGCCCTCGCACAACGGGGTGGCGACGGCGGTGCCGGTCCACAACGGATTGACCTGGCCGGTGGCGGTCACGCGCAAGGCGTTCGGTTGTCCCGCTGGAAGCCCGCTGCCCCCTCCGGAACATCCGCCGGCGGAGACGATGAGCGGCAGCCCAATGGCGACGAGGAGGAGCGTCTTGGTGGTGAATCGACGGTTCATGATCAGCTCCCTCCGCATCCGGTCGGCGTGGAGTACGAGATCTGGATGCTCTGCACCGAGGGCAGGGTGCCCATCGGCAATCCCATCGCGGGCACGTCGTAGCCGAGCGTCGCGATGAACCTCACGTAGCGGAAGCCGTCGAGTTGATCGATGCTCGCCGCGTCGAACTCGGCAGTCAGCGTCGCGAGGTCGGGGCCCCCGCCCGAGACGGCCTCATGCGCGCCCTGATAGCGGATGGTCACCGTGCCCCCGGGCTCGGAGCCGAGGTCGAACACCTCTCCGCCGGGGGTGACCGCGAAGTCGGGGGTGCCGTATCCGGTGTCGAAGAACGTACTCGTGGCCACTCCGGTCACCTGGGTCGAGTACGCGAACGTCTCCGTCACGATACTGCCCGCGGGAGTGCCCAGGAATGACGTGTTGATGATGCCGTCCTGGTCTTCGAGCTGGATGAGCCCGTCGCCGCCGGCGCCTCCGGCGTGGTCCCCGCACAGGTTGGTGCCCGAGCCGGCCACGACGCCCAGCGTCGCGAGTGAGCTGATGGTGATGTCGCCGAACGACTGCAACCAGAGCTGGCCGCCGGAGCCGCCACCGCCGCCGCCGCCGAAGAACGTGTTGCCCTGGCCGCCGTTCGCGCCGTCGAGGTCGATGAGCGCTCCGCCGCCAAGCGTGAGCTCGCCCCGGCAGCTCATGCGGATGCCGCCGCCGCCGCCTCCTCCTCCTCCACCCTGATCATCAGAGGTGGGGCCGGAGACCTCGTGGCGATCGCCGCCGCCGCCGCCGCCGGAGCCGGCCGACGCGACCGTGATGGGCGCGACGAATACGGGCGGCATCGGCGCGGCCAGCGAGATCGACTGTACGAGGGGAGTCAATGGCGTGCAGCCCGCCAGCAGCGTGGAGTGAGGTTCACCGTTCTCGCCGACGTCGAACGCAGAGCCTCCCGCGCCACCGAGGCCGCCGAGCTCGCCAATGACGCCGCCGGACGGGAACCGGAAGCCGCCGTCGCCGCCCGATCCCCCACCGAAGAAGTCGTTGCCGCCGAGGTTGGGCAGCCCGGCGATGGGCGGGCCCTCGCCGGCCTCGCCTTGTTCCGTGCGGACGGTGAACCCGGCCCAGGAGGCGCGCCCGCCGGCGCCGGCGCCGACACCGCCCGTTCCGCCCTGGACGACGGAGAGCCCCGGGCTGCCGCCGTTGTTGAACGCGCCGGAACCCGGCCCGGCTTCGGGCGTTCCCGGCGAGGCCGTGGGGTTGTCACCCGCCCCGCCATCGAGCGTTCCCTCGACGTTGATCGTGCCCTGCGCGCGGAAGTGGGCGCGGAACGGTCCGACGATGCGCACGGTCGCGCCCGCCTGCACGTCGACGTCGATCGCTTGCCAGCTCCCTTCGGCGAATCCGGTCACCGGCGGCATGCCCGTATCCACGGTCGCCGGCCCCGGGGCGAAGACGAGCGAGCCGAACGACCCGTCGCCGATCAGCTCCAAGGGGATGTCCATCGCGAGGCTGCCGCTGCCGTCCCAGCGTACGAACCCGGTCACCGAATCGCGGTTCATCGTGGTCGAGAAATCTTCGGTGAACGGGGTCTGCGGACAGAACGCGGTCGCTGTCGTGGAGAAGAACCGACGTCCGCTGGCGGGGCCGCCGCTCGCGGGGTCGTAGGCCACGGCACCTTCGCCGTTGAGATCGACGACCGTGGGATCGATGACGAGCTCGAACGTCTGCCCCGCGTCGAGCTCCGATGTCGCGACGTAGTCGATGCGGGTGCCGGTCGGTCCGGCTTCCGGCGACCCGGCCTGGAACACGGCGAGTGCGCCGGGAACCTGGGCGGCGGACGTCACGTTGACGAGGCGCACCGTCGTGAGGCTGATCGACTCCGGCACCAGCGGCTCGGAGAAGAAGGAGGTGACCGTGTTCGCAGCGATCGTGGCGGGATCGATCGGGGCGAGCGGAGGGTCGCTCGAGGCCGGCACCGTGGCCGTCATGAACGGCGGCCCGGGGAACGACTCGGCGAGGCACGTCGCTCCCGGTGCCGTCGGGTCGCAGGTCGTGAAGCACGCGATCGCGCTCGTCTGCATGGGCACACCGCCGATCGTCACCGAAGCGCCGCCGACCCCCACCGCGGGAACGAACACGGTGTAGACCTGACCAGCGTCGAGTCCGCCTCCTTGCAGGGGCATCGTGCTCGTCGGCCCCGCCGGTACGAACACCACGCGACGGCGGTTGCCGGGCGGAAGCGCGGGGTCGTCCTCGACGAGGAACGCGCCGGTCGCCGGGACGGTCATCCCGGCCACCTCACGCGTGATGTTGATGCTGCCGGTCGCGGCGCCGAGTCCGGGTAGGCTGGCTGCGTCCACCGGCCCGCCGAACACGAACGTGATCAGCGCATTGAGATCGACGACGATCGGACACCCGGGCGGAGTGGCGTTCACCCCCGACCAGAGCGATCCGGCGCCCGTGACCTCGATGGAGACGACGATCGCGTCACCGCCGCCTCCGCCTCCACCGCCACTGCACGCGGCGAGCAAGAGAGCCATGACCCCGACTGCGACCAATCGACGCGACGACGTTCCGCGCGGCCGGTTGGCGGCGCGTAGTGATTTGTTGGATCGCATGACTAGATCCGGATTCGTAGAGGATGACCGCCCGCGGCATTGCGGACAGCCTGAGAACGCGCGCCTTCCTCGAAAGGACCCGCATCCTAATCCAGATCGTCAATGTTCATCAATCGCCGCGGCGGCGTCTTCCCACGCGGAGTAGGTGGTCTCGAGGTCCGTGCGGACGGTTTGAAGCTGCGCTGCGAGCCTCGGGCCGTCATCGGGATTGCCACCCGTGGCGTAAGCGGCTTCGAGCGCCTGTTCGAGTTCGGTTTTCTCGGTCTCGAGCTCCGCGACCCGGTCTTCGAGTTGCTTGACCCGGTTGCGCAGGCGGCGGTGATCGCGCTCTTTCGCCTTCTTCTCCTCTCGCAGCCGGATGTTGTCGGCTCGGGACTTGACCCTGGGCGCGGCGTCTTTCTGGGCGTGGAGAGAGAGCGCTCCGGCGCGACGTTCGGCGGCGAGCGCCTGCCGCCGGGTCCACCATTCGACGAAGGAGCCCTGGAAGCGCGTGAGCGTTCGGTCCTGCACCTCGACGACCGTGTCGACGAGACGATCGAGGAAGTAGCGGTCGTGGCTGATCACGAAGAGGGTGCCGTCGTATTCCTCGAGCATCGATTCGAGCTGTTCGCACGACTGGATGTCGAGGTGGTTCGTAGGTTCGTCGAGCATGAGGAGGTTGGCCTCCTCGTGGACGAGGCGCGCCAGCTGCAACCGGCTCTTCTCGCCGCCCGACAGCGTGGACACCGGACGGTCGAGGTCGTCGCGCGCGAAGAGGAAGCGGTGCAGGAGCTCGGACGCGGGCTGATGGAGGAGCCCCGTCTTGTCCTGTAGCCAGTCGACGAGCGCGACGTTCGGGTCCATGACCTCGTGGTGGATCTGGTTGTAGTCGCCGATGCGGACGGAGTGTCCGAGGCGCAGGATCGGGTTCTCCCACGATCCCTCTCGCAGCAGGTGGTTGAAGAGCGTGGTCTTTCCGCTGCCGTTGGGACCCATCAGGCAGACCCGCTGGCCGAAGGTGATCTCCAGGCGCGCGTCGTCGAAGAGCACGCGTTCCCCGTGAGCGAACGAGAACCCGTTGACCTGAAGCGCGATGTCGCCGTGGCGCGACCGGGACCGGAGACGGGCGTTGAACACGTTCTCCGCATCGTTCGGACGCTCGACTACGTCCATCTGTTCGATGCGCTTGAGCATCGCCTTGGCGCGCTTCGCCTGACCGGGGTCGTCGTACGCGCGGGCCATGTCGCGCAGTCGGCGGGCCTGGAATTCGAGTCGCTTGATGATCCGCTGCTGGTTCTTCCACTGACGCTCCTGGAGCGCCAGCGCGTCGGCCTTTTGGGTCTGCCAGTCGGTGAAGTTGCCGGTCCACGACGTGACGCTCTCGTCGCCGACATCCCAGATCCTCTCGACGGTGAGATCGAGGAGGTGACGGTTGTGGCTGACCATCACGACCGTGGCCTCGGACTGACGCAGCCACCGGATGAACCACTCCAGGCCGTCGAGGTCGAGGTGATTGGACGGCTCGTCGAGCAGGATCAGCTCCGGGTCCGCGAGGAGGATGCGCGCGAGTCCGATGATGTTCTTCTCGCCGCCAGAGAAGCTCGTGATGGGTTGATCCCAAGAGCGTTCGGGGAGGCCGAGGCCAGTCAGCACCGATGCGATCCGCTGATCGACGTCGTAGCCTCGTGACGTGCGATGCTCTTCCAACAGCCGGTCGTAGTCGGTGAGCAGACGGGCCTGGTCCGCTTCGGACGGCGCGCTCGCCAGGCGGTCCTCCAGCTCCCGCAGCCGCGCCTCGCGTGCACGGTCGGCGGCGAAGATCATGAGCATCTCGTCGCGGACCGTGGTGCCGGGGTCGCGAACGAGCTCCTGCTCCTGGTAGGCGAGCTTCAGTCCGCGCCGCCGGGTGACCCGCCCGTCTGACGCATCCAGATCGCCGCTGATGATCTTGAGCAGCGTGCTCTTGCCGGTTCCGTTGCGACCGATGACGCCGATCTTCTGCCCCTTCTCGATCTCCAGCGTCACGCCGGACAGGATCAGGGGCCCGCCTTCGAACCGGTGGGCGACGTCAGAGAGCTGGACCAGAGCCATGGGCGGGGATTCTACGCATGGCGCCGCGGGAGCCGAAACTCTGATCCCCCGGGAGCGAGGACGTCCAGGTCCGCTCTGGGGCTGGCTCCGGCTTCGCCGTCGGGACGGTCTGGAGAATCCGGCTTCGCTGCCAGGGCGGACCTGGAGGTCCGCGCTCCCGCCAGACCGGAGCGGACCTGGAGGTCCGCGCTCCCGAAGAGCAGATTGCTTTGCACGCTTTCCCGGTAGATTCCGCCCGTATCTAAAGGTCGACAGTGATCGCTCCGCCTCTCACCTCGAACCGGCCTTCGAGGCGGCGGCCGCGCCACCGCCCCTGGCCATCGACGGTCGGGCTGACCACAGCGGTGTAGGCACCGCGAAGCTCGACCTTTGCGAGGGTGGACGCGGAATCGGCTTTCCAGATCGCGCGTCCCCAATAGCGGACGGCGGGTTCGCGAAGGAAGAGGCGGACGTTCTGGTCGACCTCGCCTGGGGTGGTGCGGCGTGCCAGGATCTTCGGCGCGGGCTGAACGACGACGCGCTGGAGCCCGGAGGACGACTCGTATGCGAGAAGGGCGCCCCCGCGATCGCCGGCGAGCACGCACAGGACTCCGGCGCGCGCCGGGGCGAGCACGCGGAATCGACCGCGCGCGTCGGTCCGCACGGCGCCTACCCAGTACCGGGATGCACCGCTGGCGGTGGGCTCGCGGCGGTGACGCAGATCGATGGGCAACCCTACGGTGCCCGTGAACACGGTCGCGTTGGCGACGGGCTCGCCGGCGGGCGTCTCGAGGCGGCCCTCGGTCCACGCGGTCGGGTCGAGCCTGACCTCGACCACCTGACCGGAAAGCAGCCCGTCCGGGAAGTCGATGCGCTTGAAGCCGCCCGACCGTCCGCGGACGACCATCGCCGAGAACCGCGCATTGGGCTGGACGGGTTCGACCGCGTGGTCGCCGTGGGGTTGACGCGAATGCCTGGGCACGGCGTAGGTGACGTGCTCCGGGCCCAGCATGCCGACGGTGACGTCGTCGACCGGGAACCCGTCGGGATCCGTGATGCGGAGGGTCGCCCGGGCGACGCTGACCAGAGTGAAGTACCGCGTCTGCTCGGTCAGCAGGTAATCGGCGCGGGTCAGCGGCCGGAATCCGGTGCGACGGATGCCGAGGTCGTGTCGTTCGTCGCGGACCGTGGCGAAGGCGGCCTCGCCCTGCTGGTCGGTGATGCGCTCCTGGCCGCCCCAGGTCACCCGCGCGCCCGCGATGGTCTCGTTGTGTGCGTCACGGACGCTGACGACCACACGGCGTGCGTGCCGAATCACGCCTTGGGTCCGCCGTCGCGTCACCCGCAGCGTGACGGCTGACGATCGGCCGGGCTCGAGCATGACGGGGACCGTCCGCGATTCCGGCGTGAGCGCCCAGCCGATGACCTCCGGCTCGAGTCGGTGGGAGCCTGGTACCCAGGGCAGTCGGGTATGACCGGCGCGATCGGTCGGCGTGCTGACCACGTACGCGCCCCGCACGGGGCACGGCATCGCGATCTCGGCATCCGCGACGGGGAGGCCGCGATCGACGTCGATGACCTCGAATTCGACCCGTCCTTGCGCCCCGACGATCAGCGTCCCGACGTCGATGCGTTCCTTGCGCACGAGGTTCACGGGCCGCTGGGGGGTGAACGGCCACCGCTCGGCGGCCCGCGTGCGTTCGCGCGGCCGGACGCGAAACCACAGCGGACGGTCTTCGGGCGCGCCTTCCCGGGTCAACGTCGCCCGCCGGGTGCGCGCGAGACCGAGTGCGGAAGCATCGGGGTTGAGCCGGGGCATCGTGAGCAGGGCGTGCGCTCCAACGAACGGCACCTCGAGCACGAACTTGCCGTACGGGTTACTGAGGACGAGTGCGGACTGCGTGGTGATCCCGGCCGAGGAGCCCCGGAGCGTCAGTCCCACCGCGGACATCACCGCGCCCTGGGGGTCGAGGACCCGGCCGTGAACGATGCACGGATCGGGCAGCACGATGTCCCAGGTCCGGATGGCGGAGGTCGGCGCCGGGTGGATGGGGAGCCGGTCGTGGTACGAGATGCGGTGCCCGGAGATGACGACGTCGAGCCGAGCGGGAGCGGCATCCCGGCCGGCGCTCACCGTGTAGTGCCCTTCGGAGTCGGACCGCGTCCTCTCGACGCGGTCGCTGAAGGCGAGGACCACCTCGGCGCCCGGGACCACGCGTCCGCTCTCGTACCGGACGATACCCGTGACCGTCCACGGCGTGAGGTCTCCTCCCGCCGCCGGCTCGTTCTCCAGTGGCGTGAAGCGCGTTGAATGTACGGGGGCGGGGTCTGGGTCCGGTGTTCGCTTGCCGTCGCGCTGTGCGTCGGCGACGACCTTCTCCTCTTGAACGGACGGCCGCGACGAGTTCGACGAACCATCCGAAGTGATGTACCACGCTCCGACGGCGCCCGAGACGACGAGGATGGCGGCGGCGATCTGGTGCTTCACGACGAACCCTCCTGCAGCGGTGGCGGCCGTCATGGCGGCGGCAGCGATCCCCGGAGCGGGGAGCGCAAACGGGGCGACGACGACCATCCAGGCTCGCCGGTCACCATCGTGTTGTGCATCGAGCCGCGCCCGTAGTCGTGCGAGCGCCCGCTTCAGCCGGGTCTTGACCGTCTCCACGGGAAGAGCGAGCTTGGTCGCGATCTTGCGTGGTGGCAGGTCGCGGAAATAGCGCAGCGTCACGATCTGCTGCGATGCCGGGTCCAGTTCGAGGACCGCATCGACGACCTGCCGGAGCTGCTCGACCTGCGAGCGGATCGCAGCCGGATCGGCGGTCGCCTCGGGACGCGCGGTGGCGGCCTCGCGCATCCGGCGGCGTCCCTCGGCGCGAACCGTGCGGCGGGCGAGGTGGCACGCCACCCCGGAAACCCAGCGACGTGGGTCCCACCCGGGTCGGGGCGGTGATTCGATCGACGCCAGGTACGCGTCCTGGACGACGTCGTCCGCCTGGTCTTCGCGCACCAGACTCCGAACCAGCCGCCGCATCGCATCTCGGTGCGAGATCAGGCCGGTCGGGACGTCGGGTGCAGGTTCGCTCATGTCTTCCACGATTGGACCAGGGACACTAGACCATGCCCGCCCGCGGCGGATCGAGGTCAGGAAAAGGTCGCGAGGCTGGGAGGGCGGAGCGCACAGAGGGTCGCGAAGAGCCGGTCGCAGAACGCGGGGTCCTCTGGGGCGAGGTCCTGGGTGCAGTCGAGGTCCCACACGGCGATCGGCTGTCCGGACGCGTCGCGGAGCGGGCACACGAGCCCGGCCTGCGTCGCGAGTCCGCTCTCGCCGTCGCACGAGACGTACCCGGGCCAACGCTTGACGTCCCGCGTGACCAGAGTGTGGTTCAGGAGCAGCGCATCCCAGCACATCCCGGACGTGCCGGGACCGCCCGTCCGCTCGAGGGTTCCACACACCAGCGGGCCCGCCGCGGCGACGAGCTGGAGCACGTCTCCGGTCTGCCGCGCGTAGATTCCGTTCCAGGCCCAGCCGCGGGGCGCCAGCACCGACTCGATCACCCGAGGGACACCTTTCCATAGGGCGGCGTCGTCGCTCCAGTCGGCTGCGATGCCGTTGACGATGGCCCGGTACTCATCGCAGCGTACCGGGGGCGAGGGGGTCGCGGCGAGATCGATCGCGCGTTCCATCCAGGATATGAAAACGTCGGGCATCGGCCGCATGATGACTCATCCCGGTAGGATCCGCCATCGTGCGTCGCGTCGATCCTTTGTTCGCCTGCTGCGCCGCGGTTCTGGCCATCGCCAGCGCGTCGATCTTCATCCGCTTCGCGCAGGAGGCCGGGGCTCCGTCTCCCATCATCGCGGCCGCGCGGCTCGCGTTCGCATCGTGCGTGCTCGTCCCGCTGGCACTGCTCCTGCGACGCGACGAGATCGGTGCATTGCGTCGCCGCGATGTCGGATTCGCCGTCCTCGCGGGCGGGTTCCTCGCCTTGCATTTCCTGACCTGGATCGCGTCCCTGGAGCTGACCAGCCTGTCCAGCTCCGTCGTGATCATGTCGACGGCGCCGATCTGGGTTGCGCTGCTCGCGCCGCTGGTGCTGAAGGAGCCGCTCACGCGGAGCGTGTGCATCGGCGCGTTGCTCTCGGTCGCGGGGGGAATCGTGGTCGGTTTTCAGGAGGACGGAGGTGCGGCCAGCGATCCAGCGCTCGGTAACGCCCTGGCCCTGGTTGGCGCTCTCGGTCTGGCTGGGTACTTCATCGCGGGCCGTCGCGTGCGGATCCGGGTGTCGTTGCTCACGTACGTGGCGCTGACCTACGGGGCGGGCGCGATCTTCGCGATCGCCGCGCTCCCGTTCATGGGCGCGCGGCCCGGGGACGTCCCGGTCGAAGGCTGGGCATGGTGCATCCTCATCGCGCTCGTCCCCCAGCTCATCGGCCACTCGATCTTCAACTGGGGGCTGCGGTACCTGCCGGCGGCGACGGTGTCCGTGTTGATGCTGGGAGAGCCGGTGGGCGCGATTCTGCTCGCGATTCCCGTCTTCCAGGTCTGGCCCGGCTGGGAGAAGAGCGCGGGGATCGTCGTGATCCTGATCGGGATCCAGGTCGCGGCGCGGGTGCCCAAGGCACGGGGGGGAGCTTTTAGTGAGAGCGCGTCGCAGCTAAGCTCGTATGGACTCGAGGATCGCGCGCCCCGCTTCCGGAGACTATCCATGAGGCCACTCGCCTCTCTGACATCCGCCCTCGCCCTGTTGCTCCTCGCCACGCCCGCCGCGGCCCAGGTTCGGCTCAGCGGTCCGCTCATGGATCGGGTGGACGTCGAGGCTGCCTACGTCAAGTACTACACCCTCGACCCGAAGACGCTGGAGGCGCGGTTCTCCCCGGCGCTGAAGGACGCGATTCGCGACATCGAGGTGGAGGAGAAGGAGTGGTACCAGCGTTGGCGGGCGAACTCCCCCGCGTACAAGTGGATCACGACCGGTCCGGGCAAGGTCAAGGCGCACGTCAAGCGCGAGGTCCAGGTCGGCAAGCTGCTCCAGCGTCTGATGGACAAGGTCGGCCCCAAGACCGACTTCGCCGCGCTGGCGAAGAAGCACGGACTCGCCTTCCACCGCTATTCCAAGGTCATGCGCGCCGGGCTGCAGCAGCACCGCGACATCGGGAATCCGCGCGTTGCGCTCATGGTCTGGGGGACCGGGGTCGACAAGCTCGGCAAGGGCGGTTTCAAGCTCGGCCACGTCGTGCCCTACGTCACCAAGACCCCGGACATGTATTGGCCGCGCATCTTCGACGAACCGGGCAACTTCATGGCGATCTTCCGCCTCATGAAGTACTACCCGGACCCGCGCAAGAAGAAGTAAGCGCCCGCGCGGCGAGTCGCGTCATCATCTCGGCATCGGACACGGGCGCGCCGCTCTCGACCTCGAGCTGCGTTCGTGCGCGTTCCCACGTCTCCCATGCGGCCGGCGGAAGCTCGCCCCGCACAGTGCGCCCGGGGACGGGACCCCGCGGCCGGCGCCGCGATGGCGGACGTCCGCGCCGCGCGACGGCAACCCGGTGACGCAACTCCGACAACGTGACGGTGGTCGCCACCTCCAGCCACGCCGACTCCACGGCCGGGGTGACCACAGACGCCAACAACTCGACCCGGGTCCAGGTGAGCACACCGGCTCTCAACGCGGCGTCGAGCGCGGGCAGCCGATGCAACGCCTCACCGACCACGAGCAGCCGTTGCGCCCGGCGCGCACCCAGTTCGAACTGCACGGCCGCGTACTGCGTGGTGCTGGCCCACCCGAGCAGCTCACAGAGGCCACGTTCACGCAGGTCCGCGAGATGGAGGGCGAGGTCGCGCTGCCCGGCGTCCGTCGAGCGGGCCGCCGCGGTGAGGTCCCGCGTCAGGTCGCCTGCGCTGGCTCCAGGATCGATGAGCGATGGGGTCTTGATCATGCCCGTACAAATACCAAACCCGGGGGACAGTCAGGGACACGTCCCCGGGATCGCTGGCCTCCCGGTCCGCTCTGGGGCCGGATCCGGCTTTGCCGTCGCCCACCCGCGAAAGAACGCGGCGACACCGCCGGCGGGGGGGAGACACAACAAACGCAGCCGGGGGGTCTCGGCTCCCTCGCGCACGATCCAGGTCTCACGACGGATCGCGGGGAGGGTCACCGGTTCACCGCCTCGAGCACGACTTCGACGTCGCGCTTTCGGCCCTCGTTCACGACGGTGAGCGTGACCTTGTCCCCGACGTCGCGGTCGGCGAGCTTCACGTCGAGGTTCGAGCCGAGGCGGATGCGATCGCCGTCTATCTCGATGATGACGTCCTCGACAGAGACCTGACCGTCGCCGTGCTCGACGCTCGGCTTCAACCCCGCGCGTGCTGCCGAGCTGTCGTCATCGACCGCCTTCAGGATCGCGCCCGCGACACGCCAGTGGCGGTTGTGCCCGTCGGACCAGGTGTCGACCGCCAACCCCGCGCGCACCGATCCCTTGCGGATGATGTGGGGGACGTACACATTGACGATGTCCACCGGCACTGCGAATCCGATCCCCGCGTACACCCCGGAGGGGCTCGCAATCGCCGTGTTCACGCCGATCAGCCGACCGGCGCTGTCGAGCAGCGGTCCGCCCGAGTTGCCGGGGTTGATGGCTGCGTCGGTCTGGATCACGCCGCGGATCCGGCCGCCCGAGCGTGAGTCGATCTCGCGGTCGAGCCCGCTGATGACGCCGGTGGTGAGAGTCTGGTCGAGCCCGAACGGGTTACCGATGGCGAAGACATGCTGGCCGACGACGAGGTCGTGCGACGTCCCGATCAGGATCGGACGCAGCTTCTCCCGCGGAGCGTCGATCTTGAGGACCGCGAGGTCCCGATCCCGCGCGCTGCCGATCGGCCGCGCGTCGTATATGGAGTTGTCCACGAGCGTGACCCTCCACTTCTGGCCGCCCTCCACTACGTGGAAGTTGGTGACGATGTAACCGTCCTCGTTCCAGATGAACCCGGTCCCGGTCCCCTTCTGGATCTCCATGGGGTTCATTCTGAACACCCGCCGGCGCAACCCGATGTTCGTGATGTGGACGACGGCCGGTGACGCAGTCTTGAAGATGTCTATCGTCGTTTGTTCGGCCGCGGTCAGCTCGCCACGAGGCGTCACCGGGCGCGGCTTGGTTCCCGGACCAGGCACGTCATCTCCGCCCGAGGTGGCGATGCGATACACGAGGAGCCCGCCGAGCACGACGATCGCGCACCCGAGCAGTGGCAGCAGCCACGGACGGGGCGAGGGCGGATAATCCTGAGAAGTGTCCCAGTTGCTCATGGGGAGGGTATTCGGGCGTTCGACGGACTATCCCCCACGGGTTGGTGGAGCGATCTCGGGACGCTTGTTTTGTTTCACCCGGTCCAGCGCGCGCTGGGCCGCCAAGAGCGACGGGTCGAGTTGTAGCGCCTTCTCGAGCGCCTTCTCCGCGTCTGCGAACCGTTGTCCCATGCCCAGCAGCAGGCCCTTGAGGCCCCAGCACAGGGCGCTGTCGGGGGCGAGCTCGATCGACTTCTGGATGGACTCGAATGACTCTCGATACTGACCGACCGCGCCGCGGACCATGGCGATCGTCGCCCAGGTGATGGCGGACTCCGGGTGGAGGGCGTTCGCGACTTCGTAGTGATGCAGCGCCTCTTTCGCGAAGGCTGGATCGCGGGTCCGGCCGTACTCCTCCATCGCGAAACCGCCGCTCGCGAACCGCAGCTCGAAGTTGTCCGGCTCGAGGGCGAGCGACCGGGCGAGAAGCTGGTCGGCGCGTTCCCGGTCCTGGTCCAGAACGACGAGCAACAAGCCAACCCACGCAAGCTTGCTCGCGTCGAGCGCGTTCCCCGCCGGGCCTCGGTAGAACGGCCGGAGGGCCTTGGCGTCTCCGTCGAAACACGCGCTCGATGCTTCACCGATGCGCTGATACCACGGGTCCCACTCGGCCTTCGCAGCGACTTCGGCTGCGCGTTTCGCGGACTCGCGGAACCGCACGTGCGCCGGTTTCTTGGACTCGGTCAGCTTCGCTTCGACGATGATCCACTCGAAGTTGTAGAGCTGGTTGAGCACGATGCGGCCCATGCGCTCGTCGCGGTCGTGTATGGCCCGCACGCGTTGACTGAGTTCGTCTGCCGTGACGGAGCCGTCGAGTGCCAGGCCGTAGGTGGCGAAGGTCCCGAGGTACTCCGAGAGCTGGCGTTCGTGGGCCGCCCGCCCCGTGAACAGGAAGAGCAGGAGCCCCATTTGCGCGCCGAGGTCGTCCAGGCTCGCGCGAAACGCTTTGTCCTCCGCCTGGATTCGCAGTGTCTCCGCCTCCGCTTGGACCTTCTCCCGCAGCGCCGACTCGGCCACGGCCTTCCCCGACGCGAGCTCGGCGCGCTCTGCCTCACCGATGCTGTAGCTGACGATCCACGACAGCACGGGCAGCAGCAGCGTGACTCCGACGACCAGCGTCGCGACCGCGGGGTTGCGCTGGCTCCACCGCCGCAGCCGCAGCAGCGGACCCGCAGAACGTGCGACGATCGGTTCGTAGCACCGGATACGTCGCAGCTCCTCGGCGAGTTCCAGAGCCGTCTGGTAGCGACGGTCGCGGTCCTTCTCCAGCGCGGTGTCCAGCACGACGCGCAGATCGGTCGGGATCCACGGGTTGTGATCGCGCGGATCCGTCGCCTCCTTGGTCATGATCGTCTGGTAGAGCGCCTGGCGGGTCGGTGCTTCGAACGGGCGGGTCAGCGTGAGGCACTCGTAGAGCGTGACGCCGAGCGACCACACGTCGGTGCGGCGGTCGAGCGCGATGCGTTGCGCCATCAACTGCTCCGGAGACATGTACGCGGGCGTGCCGAAGAGATCGCCGCTCTGCGTGAGTGACGGGCCTTCGTTGACGTCGTCGTGCGCCATCCCGAAGTCGAGGATGACGGGCTGATCGTCCTCGTCGACGATGATGTTCCCCGGCTTGACGTCGCGATGGACGATGCCTGCCTCGTGCGCGGCATGTAGGGCGCGCGCGGCCGCTTCGAAGATCTTGATGACGCGGAGGACTTCAGCGCGGGTCGGGGCGTTGGCCCCGCTCGGGGCGCCCTGGGCGGGAGAATCCGCGGGCTCGGGCTCGTCGTCGTCGAACGAGATGATCGACTGCTCGCCGATCGTCTCCCCACCCTCGCGCGAATCCGCGATCATCTGAGCGAACGAGCGTCCGGCGATGAAGCGCATCGCGATCCACGGGACGTTGCCGTCCATCGCGGCGTCGATGATGCCGCAGATCCCCGGATGTTCGAGTCGCGACGCGACCTCGGCTTCGCGCTTGAATCGCAGCAGGACGCCTTCGGACCCCGGGCCGAGCCGCGACAGCACCTTGAGCGCCACCTTGCGATCGAGGCGGGTGTCCTGCGCGAGATACACCACCCCTTGCCCGCCGCGGCCGAGCTCCTTGATCGTGACGTAGGGACCGATGCGATGGCCCTCTTCGCCGTCGATGTCGCCGGCGGGACCGTCACCAGCTCCGATCGTCAGGCTGCCCTCCTCGTTGACCAGGTACTCGCGCGCGATGCGCCGGGCGTCGCCGGGGAAGAGCCGGAGGTACTCCTCGAGCGTCCGGATGGACCCCGCCTTGTGGTCCTTCCAGTATTCGTCACGGAATGCCGAGAGCGCATCGCCCATGCCCGGAGGTTAGGGGATCTGCTCAGGCGACGCCAGAGACCGCGACGGCCTCGCGTGCGAGGTCGGTGATCTCGGCGAATCGCCCCTCTGCGATCGCGCGGGCCGGGACCATCCAGCTTCCGCCCACGGCGAGGACCTTCGGGTGATCGAGCCAGTCGGTGACGTTGCCGGCGTTGATGCCGCCGGTGGGGATGAACCGGATGTTGGGGAACGGCGCGGCGAGGGCCTTCAGCATCGGCAGCCCGCCGATCGCGGTTGCGGGGAAGAACTTCACCACCTCGAGACCGAAACGCGTCACGACGGACGTCAGCTCGGTGGGCGTGGCGATGCCGGGATAGACCGGGCAGCAGCGCTCCTGGGCGATGGACACGACGTCCGGGTTGACGCCGGGGGAGACGAGGAACCGGGCCCCGGCTGCGAGCGCCGCGTTCGCGTTGTCGGTGGAGACGACCGTGCCGGCGCCGACGCAGAAGTCGTCGCGACCCGCGAGCACCCGGATGCCGTCGGCAGCCGCAGCGGTCCGGAACGTGATCTCGGCGATCGGCAGACCGCCCTCGATGAGGGCGTCGGCGAGCGGGGCGGCGTGCGCGGCGTCGTGCAGCGTGACTACCGGAATGATCCGCAGGCCGGCGATGAGATCCTCGACGCTCGGCATCACAATCTCCGCATCGTGAGCCCGCCGTCGAGCGTAAGGACCTGGCCCGGCGCGTACGGGAGGTCACCACGGACGAGCATGGCGACGGCGCGTCCGATGTCCTCGGGCGTTCCCCATCGCGGCTCGACGAGTCCGCCGTCGGCGATGAACGCGTCGTAGCGCTCAGCCACCTTTGAAGTCATGTCCGTCGCGATGATCCCGGGGCGGATCTCCCACACCGGGATGCCGTACTCGCCGAGGCGCGCAGCCCAGAGCTGCGTCGCCATGCCGAGGGCAGCCTTGGACAGGCAGTACTCACCGCGGTTGGCAGACGCGACGTCAGCCGACACCGATCCGATGTTCACGACGGAGCAGCGCCGCCCTGGATCGGCGTCGCGTTGTGCGATCATCCAGCGGGCGACGTCCCGGGTGAGGAACCACGGTCCCTTCAGGTTGATGTTCATCAACCAGTCGTAGGCTTCTTCGTCGGCATCGAGGATGTCACGCCGCTCCTTCGGGGCGACGCCTGCGTTGTTGACGAGGACGTCCAGCCGCCCGAATGCCGACTTCACCGACTCGATCAACGTCGCGCGCGCGTCGCTCGAACCGATGTCGGCCTGGGCGTAATGTACGGCCGCGCCGGTGGTGCGGAGCTTCGCGAGCGCGTCTTCGGTTGCAGCGGCGTCGCGGATGCCGCACACGCACAGGTCGTGGCCACCCGTCCCGAGAGCGTGGGCGATGCCCAGCCCGATGCCGCGAGTACCGCCCGTCACCAGGGCGACCGGGCGGGTCACGACGCGCTCCCGAAGAAGGTGTGGTACCGGTCGACGATGAGCCGCTGAACGTACAGCGCCGCTTCGCGCGCATGGTAGTCGCCCCACATCGACGACTCACCGCACGGCACCCGGGCGTCCCGGGCGACGTGATCCCACCCGTTGGGCCGGTGGTAGACGGAGTGGAGCAACAGGCCCTGGTGATACGGGTCGGTCGACAGGTACGGCTCGTCGAACAACGTGTGCAGCACCGTCAGCCCCGCCTGCCGATAGCCCGCGGCGTCGTCGGGCTGGCCGTGATCGTCGAGCCACCTTCCGAGACGCAGGAGTCCCTGCGCGCCGATGGCAGCGGCCGAGCTGTCGACCGGCTCGTGATCGTTGAACGGGTCGGCGGGGCGATCGGCCCAATCGGGCATCTGCGCGAGACCGGGTGCGCCAGTGTCCCAGTACGGGATGCCGTCGCTCGGCGTGCTCTGGATGTAGAAGTCGCAGGCGGCACGCGCGGCGCGCACCATCATCGCCGTGATCTCGTCGCGCCCGCCGAAGGCGTCGAGCACTCCATCGTCCACGGTGTCGAGGAACTCGAGCTGCTCGGGATACCCGAGCATGATCCAGGCGAGCCCGCGGGTCCACGTGGTGAACGGTGCGTAGCCCTGTTGCGAGTTGGGGCACCGATACTGACCGTCGATGGGGTTGAACACGCTCTCGTGGGCGACCCGTCCGCGGACGTCGTACGCGTCTCGGCCTTCACCGTAGTAGACCGAATAACGCGCGGTCACGTGCAGGTGGTCGATGAGGCGCCCGAGCAGGTCGACCCGCTCGTCGTTCTCTTCCATGAGGACCTGGCCGAGCCGCCACGCCACCGCGAGCGAACGTAACGTGCGCACCGTGTCGGCGAAGAGTGAATGAGGACCGTTGAAGGAGTGGATGAAGCCCCGGTCGTACGCCGTCTTGCTCCAACGTCGGGCCTGCACCGCGCCGCTGCACTTCAGCGCGAGCTCATAGAATTCGCGCTCCCACGCTGACTCGGGGATTCGGCCTTCGTTCATCAACCGCCACAGGTTGCCGTAGGTGCTGACGTTGTTGAACCCGTGGTCATGGACCCCCATGTGCGTCACGTGCGACGCCATGTGGCTCCGCGTGCCGTTGCGGCCGATCTCGAGCGCCTCTGCGTCGTCGGTGGCGTCGAAGTGGAGCAGGGCCGATCCGTATTGAAAGCCCTGGGTCCACTCGGTCCAGCCATGGGCGGTGTAGTGACCGTCGGCGGTGAACACCGGGGAGCCGTGCGTCGTGGCCGTCGTCTTCTCGATCGAGACGATCTTTCTGCCCGAGAGGTCCCACAGCCGTTCGAGACGCGCCGCGAGGTCGCTGGAACGGAGTTCTTGATTGATGCGCAACATGCGTTTGAATGACCTGGGTGGCGAGCATTGTGCCACACCTCAACCCAGAGAACCTCGCCGTCAATCCAGGACCGACGGCCCCACCCGAGGACCTGCTCTTGGACCTTCGCCCGGTAGCGGATTGCCGTTTTGACGTCGTGTCGCTCGGAGAAGTGATGCTGCGCCTCGATCCCGGCGACGGGCGCATCAGCCGGGCCCGCACGTTCCAGGCTTGGGAGGGCGGCGGCGAATACAACGTTGCACGCGGATTGCGGCGGTGCTTCGGGCTGCGAGCGGCCCACGTGACCGCGCTCGTCGACAATCCGGTTGGCCGCCTCGTCGAGGACCTCATGTTGCAGGGCGGGGTCGACGGGTGCTGGCTGCAGTGGCGTCCGTTCGACGGCGTCGGGCAGGCGGCGCGGAACGGACTCAACTTCACCGAACGCGGGTTTGGGGTGCGCGCCGCGCTCGGCTGTTCCGATCGTGGGCACACCGCGGTGGCGGCGCTGCAGCCCGGCGACGTCGACTGGGACGCGGTGTTCGGTGAAGGCGTCCGCTGGTTTCACACGGGTGGGATCTTCGCGGCGCTGTCGGAGTCGACGGCGGATGTCGTCGAGGAGGCGATGACCGCGGCGCGACGGCACGGGACGATCGTCTCCTACGACCTGAACTATCGCCCGTCGCTGTGGCAGGCCATCGGCGGACAAGCGCGCGCTCAGGAAGTGAACCAGCGCATCGCACCTCTCGTGGACGTGATGCTCGGGAACGAAGAGGACTTCACCGCGTGCCTCGGGTTCGAGGTCGCGGGTGTCGACGAAAGCCTGTCTCGACTCGACCCGAAGAGCTTCGGCCAGATGATCGAGCTCGCGGTCGCGGAGCACCCGAACTTCCAGGTCGTCGCGACGACGCTGCGGAGTGCGAAGACGGCGTCCTGCAACGACTGGGGCGCGGTGTGTTGGTCAGACGGCACGCTCTTCGAGGCGCCGATGCGCGACCGCCTCGAGATCTTCGATCGTGTCGGCGGTGGCGATTCGTTCGCCTCGGGCTTGATCTACGGCTTCCTCGCGGCACGCGGCCCACAGTGGGCCGTCGAGTGTGGCGCGGCACACGGGGCACTGGCCATGACGACTCCCGGGGACACGACGATGGCGACCCTCGCAGAGGTCGAACGCGTGATGCGCGGCGGCTCCGCCCGGGTCCAACGCTGATGCCGCGGGACTCGCAACCCAAGGTGCTGGTCTTCGGCACCGGTGTGTTCATTCGCGGCTTCTTCGGTCCGATGCTGCAGCGTATGAACGACCACGCCGACTTCGGCGGGTCGGGCATCGTGGTCAAGCTCACGCCCGGACCCGTTGCCGACGCGTACACCGACGGTGCTCCGCCGTATGCGGTCGTCCGCCGGGGTCTCGACGATCGGGGCGGTTCGACCGAGGAGTGGACAACGGTCGATGCGCTCGACCGGTTCGTGAATCCGTACACCGACTGGGACGCGTTCCTGTCCACGGCGCGTCTGCCATCGATGGGCTACGTCGTGTCGAATGCGACAGAAGCGGGGTATGCGGACGACGGCGCACCGCGACCGGACGGCTGTCCCGCGACGTTCTCCGGCAAGCTCTGCGCCTGGTTGCACGCGCGCTTCGACTCACTCGGCGGCGCGTCGGCCTCCGGCGTCGTCGTGTTGCCCTTCGAGCTCCTCGAAGGCAACGCGATGCGGCTGCGCGCGCTGGTGATCGACGTCGCACGACGGTGGCAACTCGGCGGCGCCTTCGAGGCGTGGCTGGAGGACCATTGCCAGTTCCTGGCGACCCTCGTGGACGGCATCGTCGCGAAGCCAGGGGTCGATGATCGTGCGTTGGCCTCAGCCCGCGGCGACGGCCACCCGGGGCTCCTCTGCGTCGCCGAGCCCTACTCCAGCTTCATCATCCAGGGTCCCGAGGCGATGGAGGCGGAGCTGCCCCTGCGCTCGTCCGGCAACGACGTGACGTGGACCGACGATCTGGTCCCGTGGTGCCGCCGCAAGGTGCGCGTGCTCAACGGTGCCCACACGGGGATCGTGTTCCTGGCCATGCAGGCGGGGCTGCGACTCGTTCGCGAGTGCTGCGAGGACGAAGTCGTCGGTGCGTTCCTGAATCGGATCGTGAACGACGAAATCGTGCCGGCACTGAACGGTGATCACATCGGCTCGTACGCGGCTGACATCCTCGGACGATTCCGTAATCCATGTCTCGATCACGCCCTGGCCGACATCGCGCTGAATTCCGCCGCGAAGCTACAGACAAGGATCCTGCCGACGATCTCGGACCATCTCGAAATGACGGGCGAGCTACCTCGCGGCCTCGTGCTTTCCGTGGCCGCGTTCATGGTGCACCGGCCCCGTGGGCACGGGAGTGACAGGAAGCCAGTCGAGGACGCCTGTCGAGGAATCCCCGGGCTCGACGCTGCTGTGTCGGATGCGGTAAGAACACTCCAGGCGGTCGATGCGCGCACCGCGATGAAGGAGGTTCTTTCGTGAAGAGTATCGTCCTCGAGAAGCCCGGTGATTTCCGTCTCGGGGAGGCTTCGGTGCCCGTGCCCGATGAGGGGGAGGCGCTCGTGCGCATGGTGCGCATGGGCATCTGCGGCACGGATCTCCACGCGTACCGAGGCGAGCAGCCGTTCTTCTCGTACCCGCGCGTGATTGGCCACGAGCTCGCGGGTGAGATCGTCGACGTCGGCGATGGCGATCACGGTTTGAAGGCTGGCGACCCCGTCGTCGTGCTGCCCTACCTTGGCTGCCGGACGTGCATCGCGTGCCGTCGAGGAAGACCGAACTGCTGCACGGACATCCAGGTCATGGGCGTCCACGTCGACGGCGGACTCCGCGAGTTCATCACGGTCCCCACGGATCACCTGATCGCGGCCCCCGGTCTCGAATGGGATCAGCGTGCGCTCGTCGAGTGCCTCGCGATCGGCGCCCACGCGGTCCGCCGCGCGGTGCCCGAGGTCAACGAGAACGTCGTGGTCATCGGTGTTGGCCCCATCGGGCTCGGCGTCCTGCAGTTCGCCCGGGCTGAAGGGGCCCGCGTCATCGCGGTCGATCTCAACGAGGAGCGACTCCGGTTCTGGTCCGACCGCTTCGACGGAGGCGACGACGTCGTCCTCGCGGGCGACGACGCGCAGACCAGGATCTTCGACCTCTGCGGCGGCGACTTCCCGACCGTCGTCGTCGATGCCACGGGCAGCGCCAGCTCCATGATCGGAGCGCTGCAGTACGTCGCCCACGGCGGGCGGCTGGTCTACGTCGGGCTCACCAAACAGCCCTTCGGTTGGGCCCACCCCGAATTCCACAAGCGCGAGACCACGCTCCTCGCCTCTCGCAACGCCACCCGCGAAGACTTCGCGCGCGTCATGTCCGCGATCCGCGACGGCATCGCCCAACCGTCATGCCTGATCACCCATCGCACGGGCCTCGGCGACGTCCCGGATCGGTTCGAGGCGTTCCTCGATCCGGGGGAGCGGACGATGAAGGCCCTCGTCGACTTCTAGTCCCGGGGACTCTCGCTTCGACTAGAACTTGTACTCGAGGCCCAGCAGCAGCTTGAGGTCGAGGTTCTTGACGGCGTTGGGCGGGTCGCCCTGGTATTCGATCTCGAGGATGTTCTTGAGTTGCCAGTTGTCGGAGATGGCGACCGACAGCGTCGTCTTCGAGTTCATGATGAAGTCGCTGGCGTCCGGGATCGGGAAGAGGACCTGGAACTCCTCCGTGAAGAGGAGGTCCTCGAAGAAGCGGTTCTTGTAGGTGAACGCTATCCGACCCGCGGGGTCGAACTCGGTGTCTTCCGACGTCTGGAAGTCCTCGTAGATGCCGTCGATGCCGCCCTCGACGTCGAACGACTGGTGGTCTTTCTCACCTCGCCAGAGATTCAGGCCGACGCCGATGCCGAGGATGGCGCGCAGATCGAGCTGCTTGATGTCGTCAAACTCGAGATCCGTCCGGGCATAGGAATAGAAGTCAGCGTCGTAGAAGTGGTCCCACTTCACGCCGGCCTCGGCGTTCGTCGCGGTGGTTTCGCCTTCCGTCTGCCCATACGCGAACGCGGCGTGGGTGGCGAGTCGATCCGCCCGCCACTGGCGGTTGATGCCCACGGTGAGCTGGAAGAGAGACGAGTCGACGTTGCCAGTCCGCAACGTCCCCAGCAGGGCGATGCGGCCGTTCCAGTCCTTCTCCTCGAGGATGCCCTTCTTCTCCTGATCTTCTGCTTTCTCCACGACGGCATCGCTTCTGGCGACGGATTCCGCGGGACTCGGGGGCGCCGACGATAGCTCGCTCACTGGGACCGAGAGGGCGGCGAACAGCGTCGTGACGACGGTGAGGCGCTCGCCGTCGAACCCGGTGATCCGCCCCGTGATCCGGTCACCGTTCGCCAGTGCGACGGGGACCTGGCTCGTCGTGCGGAGCGTGCGGAGGGTGGACCAGGGCACGAGGCGGAGGTCCTCGCCGGTGGCGAAGAGCACGCCCTCGGCATGGAGCGCCTGCACGGTGCCCGTCGCCAGCGACTCGTCCTGAAGCTCCAGACGGGCCTGAGCGGGGCAGAGAGTGGCGCACACGACGAGGAGCAGCGATGTCAGTCGGAGCATGATACGGGTTCCTGGTGCCCGGATATGGGTGATTGGGACCGCAGAGACTACGGCCGTACCGCGCCGTGACAACCCGGTGGAGATCACCGGGTGCTCCTTGGCTACAATGGCCCCGATGTCGATCTCGCGTCTCGTCGTCTCACTCGCGGTCCTGACCGGTGTGGTTTGCGGGCAGGACTCGTCCGCGCCCGAGCGCTACATCGTCAAGGACACACTCGGGCCGATGCAGGACCCGAATCCCGCTGCGCAGGCGATGCTCGACCGCATCGCGTGGAAGCCGGGGTCGTTCACGGCGGAGGTCCACCGCGGCCCGAAACTCGTGCGGGTGCGCTACCCGTCACCGAAGCCACGCGGCGACGCACGCAACGACCGCGTGACGATGGAGTGGTACGCCCCGAAAGGCCCGCTGGCGGACGGCGGGGCGCCCGCCGTGCTCGTCATGCACATCCTCGACGGCCGGATGCGGGTCGCGCGGATCGTCGCGAAGTCGCTGGCGAGGCGGGGGATTCACGGATTCGTCATGTACATGCCCGACTACGGTGACCGCGGCGACCGCCGGGCCCGTCACGACGTGCGCCGCTTCGTCGACCGATCGCTCCAGGGCGTCGCGGATGCGCGGCGCGCGCACGACGTGATCGCTCGGTTCCCGGGGGTCGACGGCAAGCGGGTCGGCATTCAGGGAACGAGTCTGGGCGGATTCGGAGCCTCGGTCGCGGGTGCCATCGACGGTGTGTTCGATCCGGTCTTCCTCCTGCTCTCGGGAGCGGACCTCGCCCAACTCATCCAGAGCGGCAAGCGGGACACGGCGCACATCCGACGACGCTTCCTCGCCTCCGGTCTCTCGATGGACGAGACGAAGAAGCTGGTCACCCAGGTGGACCCGATTCACCTCGCCCACCGGTTGCCGGTCGGCCGGACCTGGCTGTACTCGGCCCGGCGCGACACGGTGGTGCCGCCCGCCTGTGCGACCGCGCTGGCGAAAGCGGCGAAGCTGACCCCGAAGCGACACGTGTGGATATCTGCGGACCACTACACGGGACTGCCGTACTTGCCGGCCGTCGTCCTCAAGCTGGTCAAGGCGATCCGGGGCGAGTGATCAGACATCCGCTCCTCGTTGGCGTGGAGGAACGCGACGACGATGATCCGCGTGGTTCCCTAAGATAGCCGTCCTGCGATTTCAGGAGATCCCGTCCATGGGCGTCGTCGACCGCCGTGTCCTCATTCTGATGTTCGTCGTCTTGCTGGCCGGGTCCCGCGCCGAGGCGCAGGAGAAACCCAGCGGGCGCGCGTTGTACGACAAGATCTATCGCGCGACGGCGGAGGTCCTGGTCGACGGGCGGCAGAACGGATCGGCGTGTTTCGTCGGGAGCAAGGGGCTGGTGCTGACGGCGGCGCATCTGTTCAAGACCAAGCCGGGGCTCATCGAGCTGAGCACGAACGTTGGTGGCCGGGTGCGCGCGGAGCTCCTGGCGATCGACCGCGGACACGACGTCGCGCTCATCGAGGTCGAGCAGCGTGACGGTGGCTGGCCGGGGCTGGAGCTGGCCGAGACGGAACCGGAGCCATGCCGCGACGTGTTCCTGCTCGGAGCGCCGCTGTACCGGCACGCCGTGCTCATCCGTGGTGCGTTCGGCCGGCCGCTTCCGTCCTACGAGTACTACGGCAGCGACCAGCTCTACATCTCCATGATCCACGTGAGCGCGACGGTCCAGAGTGGGACGTCGGGTGTGGCGTGGGTCGACGCCCACGGCCGGATCTTCGGGGTGCAGTCAGGGACGATGACGGAGAAAGGGGTCCCGGTGGGCCTCGCATTCGTTGCGCCGCTGGTGCCGATCAAGCGCATCGTCGGAGACCAGACCAGCGCGACGACTGCCACGGTGGGGCTCGGCGTCGAGAGCGTCTGGGAGCAGAAGGAGGACTTCGTCAAGAAGCTCGCGGAGGGGATGGAGGGGCTCGTGGTCCGGAAGATCCGGGCCAAGGGCGGCGGCGCGCGGGCGGGGATCAAGGAATGGGACGTGATCCTCTCCATCGACGGGAAGCCGGTCCGCCGGGTCGGCGACCTGCTCTCACGGGTCCGGGCCGGCAAGCCGGGAGATGAGCTCACCCTCGAGATCCTGAAGCCCGATGCGAAGCGCAAGGTCAAGCGCAAGGTCAAGCTGCGACGTTTGGAGGAACCCTGGGTCTACGAGCTGTGACCGGTGGGCGAATCTCCGATGAAACACCTGGCCGCCCCGGCCGTCATGGAGTCGAGTATTGGATCTGAGCGGACGATCTCCATGCGTGTTCTCCTTCTGCTGACGATTCTCGCGCTGCCGCTGGCGGCGCAGACGCCCCGCTTTCAGGGCAGCATCAACGCCGCGATCGACCGTGGTTGCCGCGCCCTGGTCCTGAAACAGAAGCCGGACGGGCGATTCGCCAGGGGGGTCGGGCACCACGCGCTGGTGATGCTCGCGTTGCTCCACTCTGGAGTGAAGGCCACCGATCCGATGATCCTGCGAGCGAAGCGGCCACTCCTGGATCCGACGCAGCGCGTCTACGACACGGCGGTGCGTCTGATGGTCATCGAGAAGCTCGGCGACCCGGCGCTGCGTCCGCTCGCGAGCAAGGACGCCCGTGCGTTGCTGCGCGGCCAGGGCCGGCACGGTGCGTGGCACTACCAGACCGGCAACGCGGCGCTGGGCTACGACAATTCGTGTACGCAGTACGCGCTTCTGGGATTGCGCGCCGCGCAGAACCTGGGCTACCCGACACCGCAGGCGAGTTGGCGCCGGGCGCTCAGCCATCTCCTTCGCGACCAGAACGGCGACGGGAGCATGGGCTACACCAACGGCGCCTCCTCGCAGTCGATGACCACCGCGGCGTTGTCGTCGCTGGCGATCGTCGGGCCACGCTGCGGCTACGGCGAGACGTCGCCAAGGCTGAAGCGGGCTCGTGTCGGCATTCGGCGCGCAACGAAGTGGCTCGAGCGGAACTGGTGGATCGGCAAGCGGGACAAGATCGCTCCGCGCGGGTTCTACACCGCGTACGGACTCGAGCGCGGCATGGCGTACACGCGCCAGCGTCTGCTCGGCAAGCGCGACTGGTACGTCGAAGGGGCGAAGTGGCTCGTCAAGAACCAGACCCCCGAGGGGTTCTTCAACCGTCGTGACGCTGTGTCGACGTGCTTCGCACTCCTGTTCCTGACCCGCGCGTCGCGGGCCCCGGCTAACGAGTCTCCCGCCAACCTCTCCGCGTTGTTCGGCCGCCTCTCGGCCCAGGCGCCGGCCGCGATGGTCGACGAGGTCGTCGCGGCGCTGGCGGGAATGGGTAAGGGTATCGCACCCGCGGTGGTGCCGTACCTCCTGTCCGAAACGCGGCCCGTGCGCGAGGCCGCGGTGCGGGCACTGCGACGGATCACCGGCGAGCGGTGCGCGTTCGACCCGGCCCGGCGTCCGAAGGACAACCGCGCGGCGATCGCGCGGTGGCGCGAGGTCGTAGAGGGGCGTTGACCGTCAGGCCCTCGCCGCGATCCAGCCCACGGCCGTATCCACCAGCTCTTGGAGCACCTCGGTGTCCGTCCGCCCCGACTTCTTGGGGACGTGGAACCCGTGGTCCGCATGCTCGACGACGTGCAGGGTTCCCCGGCGCTTCAGCCCCTCCGCGACGTCCGTGATGAGGTCGAGGTTGGCGAGCTTGTCGCGCGTCCCCTGCAGGAAGAGCTGCGGGACTGCGACCGACGCGAGATGTGCGGCGCGTTCGGAGCCGCCCTTGCCGGGGGCATGGAGGGGGAACCCGACGTAGATCAGCCCTCGTACGTCCGCGAAAGCGTCCGCGTGCTCGGCTGCGGCGAGGGACGTCATGCGACCGCCCATCGACTTGCCGCCGGCGAAGAGCGGCAGTCCCCGCGCAGTCTCTCGCGCGGCGCCCAATGCGGACAGGATGGTCTCGAGCAGGACGGGCCTGCGGTCCGGAGCGCGCCGTCCGTTCTCGGCGTAGGGAAACTGGTAGCGGAACGTCGCGACCTNGCGCGCGGCGAGCGCCNCGGCGAGGGACTCCATGAACCCGTGTCGCATNCCCGCGCCGGCGCCGTGTCCGAGTACGTAGAGCGCCGTCGCACCCNGCGGACGTAGCGTGAGCGCGCTGACCGCGTACCGTTCGGTCGCCTGGAAGGTGGATTCACGGNCNGTCATGGCGACACCNTGCCGGGTCCCGTGCGCTGGAGCAGATGGGGGAGCACCCACAGGTCCGCTGCGAGCGCCGCGACNACGACGGTGAACAGGAGGATGCCCACGTTGTTCATCGANCGGAACGACGACGTGAGATGACAGAGCGTACCGACGCCGAGGATCGTGGACGTCGTGATCAGCGCCTTGCCCGTACTCTGCAACGTGCGTTGCAGGAGCTCCCGGCGCGACGCCGTGGGGCGCTCTTTTTCCTCCTGGGAGTACCGCGTGATCAGGTGGATCGTATCGTCGACGGCGAGGCCGAGGCCGAGGCAGTAGATCAGCGCACCGCCGATCCTCAACTCGATGCCGAGCCAGCCGGAGAGGCCGAGCGCCACGGCGAGCGGCATGATGTTCGGGACGAGGGACCACAGCGCGATCCGGAACGACCGGTAGATCCAGGCGATCAGCAGCGTGATCGCCAGGATGGACACGAAGAGGCTCTCGCTCATCGAACCGATCACGGTCTGGGTACTGCGGCTCGCCATCAGGGTGTAGCCCGCCGGCTCGATCATGAGGTTCGGCGGGACCTCGCGCGCCAGCTCGATGATCTCGTCGCGGAGCTTCAGCAGCCGGTTCGCACCGACGTCGCGGACGTAGAGCACCACCCGCGCGTTCTGGAGATCCGAATCGACGAGGTGGTGGGGGAACGCCCTCCCGGCGAGTCGGAGTCGCTCCGCGCCCGCGGTCAGCTGCGCGTCGTCGAGCTCGCCTTCGGGGTTTCCGAGCGCCTCCCGGATCCACATCGTCCACGACTCGATCCGCAGGACGCCGGCCTCGGCCGCCAGCGTCGCCTCGATCTGTTCGACGGCGCGGAACACGTCCGGCTGCGACAGCTCCCCCTCGACCAACGCTTCGACCGAGATGAGTCCGGTGAACTGCTCCTCGAACCACTGGATGTTCAGGAGGACGGGGTCGTCGCGGGGCAGCTCTTCCAACCAGTGGGAGTCGACCCGTACCTTGGCGATCCCGACGGCGGCGAACCCGATTGCAGCGGCCAACGCCGTGAAGGTGAGCTTGGGCCGCCCGTAGTCCAGCCAGCTCACCCGGATGGCGCGCCTCCGTACGGGGGCTCGAACCGGCCACACCATCAGCGCCGCCGGGATCACGGTCACGATGATGACGAACGTCACCACGACTGCGGCGGCCGACTTCATGCCGAACGCGACGACGGTGTCGTGGTTCGTGACGATGAGCGAGGCGAACCCGATGCCCGTCGTCAACGACGTGTAGAGGCATGCCCGGCCGATGTTCTTGAACATCGTGTGGATCGCCGCGCGCTTGTCCCGCGTCTCCGCGTAGGCCTCCTCGAATCGGTGGACCATGTGGATGGCGTCGCACAGGCCGATGATCACGATCAGCCCGGGGATGGCGACGTCGATGATGGCGAGCGGAAGCCGGAACACGGCCATCCAGCCGAAGTTGATCACGACGGCGCCGACGACGACCAGCAAGGGCAGGAGCGACCCGCGAACGGTCCGGAACAGCAGGGGCAGCAGCGCCGCGAAGATCAGGATCTCGAGCCCCACGGTCCAGATGATGTCCTTGAGCAGGTGACGCTTGATCGCGCGCTGGACGATCGGGCCGCCGAGGATCCGATGATGCACGGCCGAGCCGACGATGCGGGGCACCGCGGTCTCGAGCTCGTCGAGGAACCGCTCCTGGTCGTAGGTAAGTGCCGGCAGCTCACGCGCGGCTCGGATGCGGATCAACGTCGAGCGACGATCTTGAGAGATCAAGGTCCGGCGCATCAGCGGGTGCGACCACGCCGCCTCCTGGACGGAGCTTCCCTCCACCGTGTCAGGGAACGGCCGCGGCAATGCATGGCCGCCGGCAGGCATGACGTGCACCGTCGCGAGCGACAGCACGTCATCGACCACGGAGAGGGTCCTCAGCTCCGCTCCGATCCGGCCCACCTCGGTCAGGGCTGCCTCATCGAGTTCACGGTCGAAGGTCAGGACCACGATCGCGTCGATGACATTCGGCGGGACGCGCCGGTAGATCTCGCTGACCCGGTCCAGCTCCTCGGGATTCGGCTCGAGCAGCTTCGTGATGCCGAGCTCGACGGGTAGCGTCGGCAGGATGAGCGCGGACCCCGCCACGAGTCCCACGAAGACGGCGACGATCACCCACCGCAGACGCAGGATGCGCCTGATCGTGGCATCTCCGAACACCCCTCCCTCGCGCGACGGCCGCATGGCTACGAACTCCAGGTGCCGGATTGTACGTGCCGACCTCTCAGCCCGCGGGCAGTGGGCCTGACAGATGCGCCAGGCGGTGCTTCAGGGTGGCGCCAGCGCTCAAGAGTGTGTTCGTGAGGGCGGCGTCGTTCTCGATGACGAGCTGGAACACGGGCCGGTCGGCGCGGGAGTGCGGCCGGATCGCGTCGAGGAGCGGGCGAGCGAGATCGGGGCTCCTCGCGGCGAACGGGAGCGCCCCGGGGAAATCGGGAGCGAAGCGGGCGACGGCCGCAGGCTCGCCGTCGACCCAGACGCCGATGGCCACTCCGACGCCCTGCTCCCGCAGCCGGGCCAGGAATCTGGGCTGGATGCCGAGCGCGCGCTCGAACGCGGGCTCATCGTCGGCGCCGGGTTCCCGAACCTCGGTGCGGCACGCCGGTTCCGGTAGTGACTCCACGACCGGCCAGCCCAGGCGCACCACGCTCGTTCGGTGTTCGATCGCCATCCCGCAGGACGCATACAGCCCGAGAGCCGGCTCGTTGTCGTCCAGCACGTTGAGCCGCCACTCGCGACACCCCCCATCGCGGAAGCGCCTCGCGAACTCATCCATGGCCACGCGCCCGAATCCGTGGCCGCGCGCGTCGGGCGCGACGACGACGTGGCGGATGTAGCCGCTCTCGCCGAGGACCTGCCCGTACCCGTAGGCGACGACTGCGGCCGCGTCTTCCACCAGGAACGTGTCCGGCATCATGGTCGCGCACCAGTGATCCATGGCCGGGACGGAGTCGTCCGTGCCGAGCTCGGGGAAGAGGCGGACGAAGTGGGCGTGGTCGTCAGGGGTTGCGGGGCGGATGACCGACATTTCGTGGGCGTCTCGTGCCGGTCGCGCGAAACGCTGCACGAAGACCCGAGTCATGTTACTGGTGGTTCTCCCGTCTCGCGACCGGGACCCAATCACGTGAACACACTGCGAGTAGACACCCGATGAGGCGCGCGCGATGGAACGTCGCGATCGTGGTCCTCGTAGTCGCTGTCCTGGTCGGCGCGGGGTGGTGGTTCCTGCGAGACGACGACGCCGGGCCGGGGAGCGGCCGGAGCGCGCAGGGTGCCGAAGACGCCTCACCCGAGGATACGCCGGGCCGCATGAATCCTGTCGACAGCGCGCCGTATCGGGAACCCGAGACCCAAGGCCCGTCGGCGGACCCCAATGCCGCGGCGATCGAACGGGTCCTGAGGGTCCTCGTCCTTGGAGCGGACGGCCAGCCTGCGCCCGGGGTCACGGTCCTCATAAGCAAGCGGTGGGTGACCGTCGACACCGTGCTGTTCAACGAGAAGAGCGACGACGATGGCATCGCCCGCTTCCGCACCCTGGACGCGTCGATCGACTGGTCAGACCAGGGCTCGGTCATCGAGGCCCGACTCGACATCCTCGCCCGCGTGCCGCCGCCGAAGGTCGTGACCACGGCGGATCTCGGCGGCGATTCCATTCGCTTGCAGATGCCTGAGACCGGGGCTTTGGACGTCGAGATCCGTGAAGCGTCGGGCAGACTGTTCGGCGGGATGTGCCGGCTCTATACGGGGTTGCGATACCAGGACGGCGACGAAGTGCGGCTGTGGCGTGCGAACCGGTTTCCAATGCCGGTGACCAAAAGCGGACGCATCCTGATCGAGCACGTCGCTCTCGACACCAAAGTCTGGTTCGGGCTCGACCCCGACGACCCGTGGCCGGGAGGCGAGGCGGTCGTTGATGGTCCGGTCGTCGCGGGGGAGGTACGGCTGGTCCGATTGGAGCTGAAGGAACCCTGGCCGTCGGTCGAGCTGCGGCTGCTGGCCGAAGACGGGTCGTTGATGCGCGACCAGAGGATCACTGCGGAACTCACGGTTAGCCGCCCGAAGGCGGGGAGCGACCCCGCCTTGTGGGAGGGGCGCACGGATGCCGAAGGCGTCCTCGTCATTCCCTTCCACGAGGAGTGGGAGCAGGGCTGGACGCGAACGATCGATCTGCACCGCGACATCAACGGTGACCGCGTCCACGCGCGGCTCGATCTCGCTCGCGAGCTCGCGAAGCCGCGGGCCAAGCTCGGCGACGTCGTCTTGCGACGGTGTCCCGTTGCCGTGGCGGGGTTGGTCCTCGACGATCAGGGGCGTCCGCTCGCGCGCACCACCGTCATGCTGGCCCGGCAGCATCGATGGGGCGATGAGCCGGATGAGGTCTACTGGAGGGCGGTCGATTCCCCTGTCGAGACGGATGCGAAGGGGTGCTTCGAGATCCGGCTGCGCGGAGAAGGGCCATACCAGGTTGAGGCCTGGCACGACGACCATGTCCTGACCGAGTGTCCGATCGTCGTTGCGGGAACCCGCGACGTTCGCCTCACGATGTGGCACGCAGGTTTCGTGACGGGATCGGTGCTCGTGTCGCGCGACGTGTCTGACCAGGCCTTGTACCTACGCTGGCGGCCGGCCGGCGCGACGGAGTTCGACGTCCAGGACATGTCCGGCCGAGCGCGCAAGGGTGAGGAGCGGACCTTCCGTATCGGGCGCTTGAAACCGGGTGCGCATCAGGTCGAGATCCGGACCAGGCTGGACGCGGCGCTGCTGTGGTCGACCACGATCGACGTTCCGCCGGGAGAGAATGCACCGAAGGTGCTCCAGCGCATCGACCTCCGGCCGAAGGTGCGGACGTTGCGGATCACCGCGCTCGATGTCGACGATCGTCCCGTCTGGGGTGCACGCGTGAACTCGGGCAAGTCCATCTTCGGGGTGTCAGATCGGCAGGGCGTGGTCGTCCTGGCCCACGTCGCTCCGATCCCCGAGCTGCGCATCGTCCACGGTGAGTACCGCGACGTGGTACTCACCGAGGTGGAGGGTGAGCACCGAGTGCGTCTGCTCCGGCGTCCCGAACTCGAGTTCCGTCTCGCCGGGACGACCGTGCCGCCCAGCGTCGTGTGGTGGCCCCGGCTGGTGCGGAACGGCGTCTCGGCGGTCGTGCGCAAGAAGAAAGGCATCGTGCGCGGTCGCGTCCCTGGCCCCGGGCGTTGGACGGTCACGGTCAGCATCACGCGCGGCGCGCTGGCCAAGCGCATCGTGAAGGTCGAGCCCTCGATCCTCGACGTCCTCGACACCGACTCGGTCCAGATCGTCGACCTCGTCGTCGACCCCGAATCGTGGAAGGTCGGGCTCGAGAAGCTGGGCGTGAAGACCGACGCGAAGTAGCCCGGCGGTCCTCTCCGACCTACGACGCCATCTTCACCGTCGCCATCGCCATCGACACCTGGTGCTCTTGGAACCCCGCCAGCATCGCTTCCAGGACCGCGGACCGGATCTTGGTGCGACGGCGGACCTCTTCGATGCGGTACCGAAGCTCGAGCAGGACGCCGGCGACCTGGTGGCCCTTGCCGCTGTCCCACAGCCCGCGGACGACCACTTCGGCGGAGTCGTCAATGACGCCGTCGACCGCGTTCGCTGCATCGATGGCGATCTTCTTGGCGCCGGCGATGTTGGCGTCGTAGCCGACAGCGAAGCGGGCGCGGACCCGGATCGGGCCGTCCTCGTGCGAGAAGTTGGTGATGATCGATGCGGCGAGCGCGCTGTTCGGATAGTTCACGAACACGCCGTCGGTGTTCTTGATCTCGGTGCGGCGGAGTCCGATGTCGACGACGTCACCCCACCCGCCCCAGTCCTGCCCGATGTGGTCGATCTTGACGCGGTCGCCGATGCGGATGGGGCGATCGATGATCAGGAACACGCCCGCGAGGATGTCCGAGAGGGTCTCTTTCGCAGCGAGTCCGATCGCGATGCCGGCGATGCCCGCCCCAGCGAGCAGCGGCGAGTAGTCGATGTTCCAGACCTCAAGGACACCGATGACGATCGCGAAGAAGAGGATGATCGCCCAGAACCGCTTCGCGAAGTGGATCAGCCGGTCGTCGACGTCGTTGTCCGTTCCGGCTGCGAAGCGGTCGAGCGGCCGCAGCAGAGCCATGCGGACGATGATCCCGAGGAGGATGCCCCCGGCGATGACGATGAACGTCTGCCCGACCTCTCCGATGTCGATCCACCACTGATCCATGAGGTGCCCTCCTGCTGACGCCGGGTAATCTACACGGACTCGAGGAGGTTGCCGTGCCCCACCGCTTGATTCCCGTCGTCGTCGCCATCGTCGTTGTCGTCGCCTCGGCCCCCGCCCAGGACGTCATCGACGGCTTCGCAGCACAAACCGTCCGCTACACCGGCGGCCCCTATGACGACGAGGCGTTCGGATACCGCCTGTACGTTCCGAAGCCGCTCGATCCGGGCCGTCGCTACCCGCTCATCTTCTTTCTGCACGGAGCGGGCGAGCGCGGCGATGACAACCAGAAGCAGATGAGGCACTTCCCGGAGCTGTTCAAGCGGCGGGCCTACCGCGAGAAGTTCGAAGCGATCATCGTGGCGCCGCAATGCCGGGTGAAGAAGCGCTGGGCCGATGTCCCGTGGGATACGCAGCAGTCGTCGAAGCTCACGAAGAATCCGTCCCACCAGATGCGAGCCGCGCTGCTCGCCCTCGACGAGGTGATCGCGAAACACCCCGTCGACGAGGATCGTCTGTACCTCACCGGGCTGTCGATGGGCGGGTACGGGTCGTGGTACCTGGCCACTCGGCAGCCGAAGCGGTGGGCGGCGGTCGTTCCCATCTGCGGCGGCGGACCCGAGGCGGACGCGGCTCGTCTCGCGGGCGTTCCACTGTGGGCGTGGCACGGCGGCGCCGACCGCGTCGTCCCGGTGGAGCGCAGCCGCCGGATGATCGAGGTGATCAAGCGAGCGGGCGGAGCACCGAAGTACACCGAGCTGAAGGGGGTCGGCCACTTCTCATGGCCGCAGGCCTACGCGATGGACGGCGCGCTGCCCTGGATGTTCGAGCAGCGGCGTGGTCGCGAACGGCGGGTGGCTCGGAAGCGCGTCCTGCCCGTCATCGACGTCTCGAAGTCGCCCAATGGTGTCGTCCCGATGCCGGAGCGCGGAGTTCCCCGAACGGTGCGACGGAACTTCCAGCGCTACACGAAGCTCGTCGCCCCGAACCGCAAGTCCATCCACATCCTGGTGCAGGACGGCGTCTCGGACGAGCAGGCCGTGCGCGCGCGGGAGGTCATGCGCTTCTATCTCACCAACGCACCGGGCACCCGGTTCGGCGCCGACAAGACCAAGGTCGCGAACGCGATGGCCGACCGCGAGGCGACGCTCCTGTTCTTCAAGAGCGAGCGCGAGGCAGCCGCCGTGTTCCTCGGGCCGATGGGCAAGCTCGACCTGCCGATGCAGGACCTCTACGCCACGGAGTGCGTCGTGGAGGGATCGCGCGACTATCTGCAGAACCGCGGCCGCGACGCAACGCTCGAGGAGGTGTTCCACCTCGTCCATGACCAGGGGATCATCCCCGCGCTGCCGGGCTATCAGGAACAGCTCCTTGCCGCGACGAAGAACGCGATGGAGAAGAGCCTCTGGATCGCGAAGAAGGAGTGGATCCGCGAAGGCTGCACGACGCACGAGTACATCATCAGCGTCATCGACGTCCGCTACGGCATGTGGGCGCACGATCGTCGCGAGGACGGCTGGGCGTTCCACGGCGAATACCGGTTCAACACGCCGATCCGGCTCCGGGCCGGCGACCCGAAGGGTCTCGCGGCGATGAAGATGTACCTGCCCGAGTCCCTCGACTTCGAGGTGCGCATCGATGCGTCGTTCGACGGGGAGTTCACGCTGTCGCACGATCCCGGGCGGGCGTGGACCCAGAAGTCACGTCACCTCACCCATGCGACGTTGACGGGGGACGAGCCGAGCGGGCTCACCGGCAATGACCGCGCGAACCGCCTCACCGGTAACCGCTCCGACAACGTCTTGTCGGGGCTCGGCGGTGACGACGACCTCCGGGGCGGCGCTGGCGCCGACGTGGCGGTCTATCGCGGTGCGAAGTCCGACTACCGCATCCGTCGCGATGGTGCGACCGTGGTCGTCGAGGACACGAAGCAGGAACGCGACGGTGCAGATCGCCTTCACGACATCGAGCGCCTCCGCTTCATCGACGGAACGGTGAAACCGCCCCAATGAACCGTGCGCCCAGAAAAACGGGGAGGAATCGGCCCCGTCGTACGTCCTTTCCCTCGCACGGAACAACACAGCGAACGGAATCACAACACATGATGAGACTTACGGTTGCGATCCTGGCCCTCGGGCTGCTCGGCGGCATGGTCACGGCGCAGAACGTGAAATCGGACTCCAAATCGTCCTCGAAGACGGTCATCGTCATCTCGAAGGACGGGAAGACCTACAAGAAGGTCATCGAGAACGGCAAGGTCATCGAGGAGTCGGGCGACAAGAGCATCGCTGGCGGAGCCAAGGTCGACGTCGACATCGACATCGAGGATCTCCTCGGCAAGGCGTTGCGCGGGAAGGGCTCGTCGAAGACCAAGAGCCGCCGCATCGTCCTGAAGAATGGCAAGAAGGTCATCGACGAGGAGTCGGGCGATCTCGATTGGGACGAGATGGGCCTGCCGGGCGAGATCGAGGACGTCCTGAAGCGGCTCAAGGCCGGCAGGTTCGAATTCGACTTCGGTGGGAAGGGCAAGGACGGGAAGTTCAAGCTCGACTTCGGCGGGAAGGGCAAGGACGGGGAGTTCGAGTTCGACTTCGGTGGCAAGAAGGGCGGCAAGGCCGGCGTCCGCATGCGTCGCGGCAAGCGCGAGCTCTTCGGCCCCGGCGGTCGCAAGTTCGACGTCGACATCGAGATCCCCGACCTTCCGGACAACGTGCGGAAGATGCTGAAGGGCATGAACATCGAGATCCCGGACATCGAAGTCGAGATCCCGGAGATCGAGATCGAGAACGGTGAGCTGCCCGACTCGGTGCGCAAGATGCTCGAGAAGCTCAACGTCGAGGTCCCGAAGCTCGACGCCACCCGTCGGCGGACCGAGCGTTCGGTCGGCGAGGATCTCGAGAGTGAGATCAAGCGCCTCAAGCGGCGCATCGACGAGCTCCAGCGTCAGCTCGAGAAGAGCGGCGGCGACGAGGAGGGGGAAGAGGAGCGTTCCTCCCTGCCCGTGCGCCTGCGCAAGGTCCTCGGCGGTCGTTAGACCTCCTCGCCTCGCTTCCGAGACGCGTTGAGTTCGAATCTGACATGTCGGTTCCCCATGGAAAGAACCCGGTAACGTCCCCGCACGGGACGGACTCCGGTCCGAGCGACGACGAGATCCTCGATCTCGTCGCGGGCGGGCGACATCTGGCGTTCGACCTCATCGTCGCACGCTATGGCGGACGCACTCGCCGTTACCTCCGGCAGATCGTCGGTACCGACGCGTCGCTCGATGACCTGACCCAGGAGGTGTTCGTGCGGATCTTCCGCGGCGCGCATCTGCGGCGACGGAAGGGGACGTTCCCGGTGTGGCTCTACCGAGTCGCGCGCAGCATCGCGGTGGATCACATCCGTCGGGCTCAGGCCGACCGCCGGGTGCGAGCGCGCGTCGAGGAGGAGCTGCAGACCGCGCCCGGGCGCAGCTCGACCCCACTCGATCGGGTGCAGAGCCGCGAGTTCGAGGAGAGCTTCCAGCGGGCGCTCGCCTCGCTCCCCGAGGAGTTCCGCACTCCGTTCCTGCTGCGCGAGCAGGAGCGGCTGAGCTATGACCAGATCGCCGAGGTGCTCGACACGTCGGCCAAGACGATCTCCACGCGCATTCACCGCGCGCGACGTCGACTGCGGGGTCTTCTGGCTCCGTTTCTTCCCGCCTACGGGGGGGGGAGGGAGGCTCCATGAGCAAGCAAGACGTTTGCCAGCAAGTTCTTCACCACGCATCCAGGTGGGCGGATGGCAATCTCGGTGCCGCGACGTCGGACGCCATCAAGACGCACCTCGCTCGCTGCGACGGGTGCCGGATCGAGTTCGCAGCGATCCGTGAGTTGTCACGCCTGGTTCGCGCTCAGGCACCCGATGGGTTGCCGGACGGGTTTGCGGCGCGCGTGCGAGAGACCGCGGTGCAGGCCGGCCCCGCGCGACCGCAGGGGCGCTGGTGGCGGCACCTGGCGATGCGACGGGCAGCGGCCGCGCTGCTGGTCGTGATCGGGCTCGGATGGGCGTACCACCTCGGGCGGGAGCACGGGAGCGCGACGACGTCCGGCCCGGGGGTCCAGCCGGACGTTCCGGTCAACGTCGTTTCGTTCGACAGCCCGACGCACCTGAGAGCCGCGCGTTCAGTCGCGTCGGACCTCGGGATCATCGATCGCATTCCTGAACGCCTGCGCCGCCCGCTGCTGCGCGCGCAAATCGACCACTTCGAATTGGATCGGTGGGCCGAGGAGGTGCGTCGCCACGAACGTGCGCAGCCCACGGTCGTGGAGCTCGCGGCGCTCATTCGTGAGCTGTCGCAGACATTGGAGGACCCGCGAAGCGGCGGGAACATCCTGCTCCTGCGACAGCGGGCGCTGCAGCCGAACCTGTGGTCGCCGATCCCCGGGATGATGGTGAGCGTCGACATCGACGTGAGCTCGAACGCGCGGAAGCGCCGGCACCGGTCGGTGCGGTCGGCGGCGCCCGACATGCCCGAGGGGATCCACATCGCACTGGGACGCGTGCTGGAACTCAAGGAGCACCTGGCCGACGGGAATCCCTGGCCGTTCATCACGATGCAGCACGGCGAGGCGGACGTCTCCGGCGAGCTGCGGCCATCCATCGAGGTCGCGCTCGCGGCCACGTTGGGCGAGGCCGGACTCGACGAGCTGGCGGTGCCGTGGCTGCGACCCTTGCGCGAGGGATCGCCGGACGTGTTCCGGGTGCTCACGTCGACGTTCTTCACCGGTAAGGACCCGCTCCGGATCGAGCTCGGCTCGATCGGCAACCTTCAGGACCGCCTCGAGAAGCTCCTCCGTCGCACGCGGGGTAGTGGCGAGATCGTCATCCAGGAGACGACGGATGACGAGGGGTTCGTGTTCAAGGTGCTCTTCCGCAGCGAGTCGCGGAAGAAGCGCGAGCGCTGATCACCGCCAGCGGCGCTGGATCCCGATCTCGACGTCCGGCACGACGAGGAGGATGTCGGGGTGCGGCTCCTTCTTCTTCTCCTTGCTCAGATCGGGCGACGGCGCATCGCAGTGGTGCCGGTCATTCGCCGGGCCGACGATGACGCGTTCGTGAGGCCGCAGCGCGAACGGTAGCGACGGCGCAGACTCGCCGTCCAACGTCGTGGCGACGAAGCGGTATTTCGTCGTCTCCTGACCGGGCTGGACGTCGGGCGGGTCGAGCCAGATCGCGGCCCAGCGCACTCGTGCGCCGTGTGCCGAGGCGGTCATCCACCGCACGCGTGGCGTGTCGGCCTCGCGGAGCACGACGATCACTGAGCCATGCGCGTCGTCGACGGGCAGGCCGTGCGAGACCATCGGCTCGAACACGCCGTCGGGGCGTTGGCGTTCCAGCCGGATGTGCGGGATCGTGCCGGGCTCGGTGGTCACGGGGTAGGTCGGGACGCGATCGCACCACTCGTAGGTCGGTCGGGTGCGGACGGGCGCGCCCGACGGAGACCCCTGAACGAGGTTGGCGAGTCCGTCGTCGGCGAAAGGTGGCGTCGCGCCGATGTCGCGTGGCTCGGGGGAGAGACCGGTGCCCGCGGTGTAGCCGTAGCGTGCCGGTCCGGATGCGAGGGGTGTCGCTTCCTTGGCGAGTGACGCGGACAGCTCCACGAGGTCGTGCGCGATGCACGGGCCCGACCACGGTCCGTAGAGCGTCGCCGCGCCTTCGTACTCCTGCGCCTCGTACTCCTCCGGCGTCGTGACGTAGTAGAGATAGTCGTTCGCGAGCCCCATTGCGACCGCGACCGTTCCGTCGAGGGTCCGCTCCAGCTGTCGCCCGATGCGTCGTCCCATGACGGTCGTGAATTCGCCCGGCAGCGTGAAGAACTGCACCTTGCCGATGCGGTGAACCGCAGCGGACCACGTCCGTGGGTAGGCCGATTCCGGCAGCTCGAGTCCGGCGACGAACTCGAGCAGTTGCGGGTCGATCCCGAGCGGGTCGAGAGCGAAGAGCTTGGGCCCGTGGGAGAGACGACGGCGCCCCTTCGCGCCCGGTAGCCACCCGGTCTCGTGCAGGACCGTGCGACCGTCGGCTGCACCTCCGAGCGCCGGGGCCCCGACCAGGGCGCCCCGTGCGGTCGTGTGCTCTTGACCGCCCCGGTCGATGAACGTCCGGTCGGCGATGGACCGACGTCCGCCCGCCACGCGGACCGACTCGTCGATGTACTCCCCGTGCATCGCCGAGTGGGCGATACAGCGACCGAGCCGACGGCCGAGTGACACGGCGAGCCGGCGGTCGCGCGGGACGTCGTTGGTCGTACCGGCGGCGACGTCACCTTCTGCGCCGTTGAACAGCGCGACCAGGGGCCGCTGGCCGGCGGTCTTGGCGAGCTCCGTTTCCGCGAACTGACGGGCGACGCCGACGAGGTCCGCCGAGTAGACCTCCGTCGTCATCCCCGTTGCGGTCGGGTGGACGGCGAAGAACGCAACCACTCCGAACGGGCCGTTGCCATCCTCGAGGACGAGGGTGCTGAGCGTCGGGTTGATGATCCTGGCGGGGTCATCGCCCGCCGGCGGCCCTGGAAACAGATCCCCGGTTTGTCCCGGAATGCCGGGCCAGTGGATGTCGTTCCACCGCGGGGCCTCGGGGTCGAGCTTGAACGAACCGGGGCTGCGGTTGCGCGCGACGTTCCACACCGGCATCTGCTGGAACGACAGCCGGGCCGGCCGCGCCGTCTCCGCCGCCTCGACGACGGCGTCGGCAATGCGCTGGGCGAGGAAGTCGAACAGCTCGCGATCGAACCCGCCATGCGCGGTCGCCGCCAGGTTCCAGAACTTGCAGGACTGATGATTGCCCGGCCCGTGGTGGGTGTGGGTCGCCGCGACGATGATCCGGTCCCGTCCGAGGTTGGGGACCCGTTCGCGGATGAGCTCGGCCACCCGATCGGACAGGCCACCGGCGATCGCCCACAGGTCGCACGCGACCCACGCCACGGCGCTGCCGTCCGGACCTTCGACGTAGACGGCGGTCGCCGACAGCCGGCTCCACACCCCGCGCGCCGTCTTCGCCGCGACCGAATAGCCGGCCATCGAGTACCCGGGGAACGGCGTGATGTCCTTGCGCGCTATCCCGGCCCAGGCCTTCTCCGTGCCGTCCTTCGGCTGCGGCGTCTCGAGGCGACCTCGAATGTTGGAGCATCCGGCGACGATGGCGACGATCGCAGCGGCGACCACGATCCGGCGGCCGTGATTCATGACTCTCCCTTCGTTGAGGGGACGCATTCGTCCGCGCCGCCTATTATTGCCGTCGATTCACCCTGTGCGTTCGAATCAATCGACGCCGTTGTACCACTGCGGTTGACGGCCATTCGCACAGGCGTGACGATTCCACCATGCGTACACTCCTCGCCTGTCTGCTCCTGCTCGCGGCGCTCCCGGCCCAGCCCTACGCCAGCACGTGGGCCGATTCCCTGGATCGGACATGGGTCGGACCCGACCTCTGGGCCAACCGCCTCCAGGATTGGCGCGTGGCCAAGGGTCGGCTGGAATGCGTGACGAAGCAAGCGCGGCTCGGGATGCGCACCGTCCATCTCGTGACGCATCAGCTCGCAACCAGTGGCGGGTTCACGATGTCGGTCCGGTTGGGATTGCAGGACGCTCCTGTCGGTACTTCTCCGGATTGCGGCGGCGGGTTCCTGATCGGTGCCGGCGCCGGCATGGATCCAAGTGCGGCCGCGATCATCCACCAGTGGCGGGGGCCGGGCGCCGGACTGTTCTGCGGGGTGGACCGGGACGGGCGCGTGTTCTTCGCGGACCGGGAGCAGCCGCAGGCGGTCGTGCAGCGCGCGGGTGGGGCCGTGGCCAACGTCGCAGGGAAGGAGATCCGCCTCGCGCTCACTGGAACCCGGGCCGGTGGCGGGCGGGTGCGGTTGCAACTCGCAGCGACGACCGCGGACGGCTCGGTCGTTTCGGCGCTGGCGCTGCAGGTGCGCGAGAGGCGTTGCGTGGGCAACGTCGCGCTCGCGTCGGATCCAGGGGGCGGGCGGCTGGGGTCGGGACGGTGGTGGTTCGGCCAGTGGCAGGTCGCGGGCGACGGCGTACGGCGCGATGCGTCCCGGCGCCTCGGGCCCATCATCTGCACCCAACACATCCTCAGTCGCGGAAGCTTGCGCATGACGGCGCAGCTCCATCCGCTCGGCTCCACCGACATCGACCACGTGCGGCTCCTCGTCCTCGACCCCACGGGTGATTGGCGCGAGACGGCGCGTGCGAAGATCGTCAGCCCGGGTTGGACGGCGACGTTCGAGGTCGGGAGCTGGTCCGCGGCGCGGGACGTTCCCTACCGGGTCGAGTACGACCTTGCGCAGCGCTCGGGAGGGCACCGCGTGTTCTCGTGGACCGGCACCGTGCGCAAGGACCCGACGGCCAAGGCCGAGATCGTCGTCGCGGGGTTCACCGGCAACCACAACTGCTCGCACCGCATCGGCGCGGAGCGCACGGACTGGCCCACGGTCATGTGGTTCCCGCACCAGGCGATTCGGGAGCGGGTCGCGCAGCACGCGCCC
>NZBC01000004.1 GCA_002687715.1 Planctomycetota bacterium
GGCGCAGGCCATCCCCTTTGTCCATATCTCCACCGATTACGTCTTCGACGGTGCCGGAGAGGCGCCCTTCTCGCCGGACGCCCCGGTGGCGCCGCTTGGCGCCTATGGCCGCAGCAAACTCGCCGGAGAACGCGCCGTGACGGCGGCCGGCGGGACCCATGCTATCCTGCGCACCTCCTGGGTGTTCTCCGCCCATGGCACGAATTTCCTCAAGACCATGCTGCGGCTCGGCGCCGAGCGCGACGAGCTGCGCATCATCGCCGATCAAATCGGCGGCCCGACCCCGGCAGGCGCCATCGCCGAGGCCTGCCTCGCGATCACGGCACAGTTGGCAAAGGATCCCGCGAAACGCGGGGTCTACCACTTCGCCGGGGCCCCGGAGGTGAGCTGGGCCGGGTTCGCCCGCGCGATCTTCGAGGCTGCCAAACTCGACTGTGCGGTCACCGATATCCCGTCATCGGACTATCCCACCCCGGCCCGGCGCCCGCTCAACTCGCGGCTCGATACCAGCACCACCGAGGCCCGCTTCGGGATCGCCCGCCCCGACTGGCGCGCGGCGATGCATGAGATCATTGCCAAGCTGGAGCGCGATCCCGCATAGTCCCGAAAAAACAAGACCGCGTAACGAGGACCGGGCAACATGAGTGACTATTTCGAGGATATCCGGCGCGCCGTCGCCGATCGCGACGACGCGGTGGACTATGACGATCTCGCCTTCGGCGTCCTCGCCCGGGTCTGGCGCTCGCCGGTCAGCGAATATAATTTCGGCGCCGTCGACACCATAGACGAGACCGCCTCGGGCTGGATCGACATCTCCGATCCGCTGCGCCAGACCAACCTCGCGGTCTACGAGGGCGACAACGTCTCGTTCTATATCGGGCTGATCAACCGCGAGACCGACGAACCGGTCTATTCCTGGACCCGCACCCTGGGCAAATCCTGGTATGTCGACCACGAGGTCGAGATCGAGCTCGACGGCATCGACCAGGGTGAGGCCAAGGACACCGCCTCATGGCGCCTGTTCTACTCCGATTTCTTCCTCCAAGAGAGCGAGCGCTTCGTGGGCGTCGACGGCTATGACAGCTACCTGCTGACCCAGACCCGGCATTCGCTCTACGACTGGGAGATCTGGGATTACGATTTTGGCCATCTCTCGCTGACCTCCTCCTATGCCGGCCCGGGGCAGGCCGAGCCCGAGGAGGGCGAGCGGACCATCGAGACGGTCTACATCACGCCCACCTGGTCCAACCCGTTCTTCAACTTCGTCGGCGAGGTCACCTACCCCGCACTGGTGACCGGCGAAAACAGCGGCCTCGATCCTGCAGGCCCGACCCCGGCCACCACCGGCTGGGACGAGATCGTCATCGGCACCGGCGAGTTCGATGGCACGATCTCGACCATCGCCAACGCCGCCTTCAACTACATCGATCTGCCCGACGGGGTGTATTACAGCTCGCGCTACTCCGAGGCGGTGACCCCCGAGGTCTCCGACACTCCCGGCCGCGTGGTGGTGCCCGAATACGAGGTCTTCGCCCGCTCGCCGGGCTATGCCGTTCCGATCGACGCGCTGGCCACTGTCATCGACCCCGACAGCGAGGGCCAGCTCGAGCTCTACGCCGGCTATTACGGCGCCCCCGACCTGCCCGCCTCGGCCTATGGCGAGGTGACCGTCGCAAACGGCATGCTCTACTACCGTCCCGGTCCGGAGTTTGAGCAGATCAATTTCGACTACGTGCAGTTTTACGTCATCGACCAGGACGGCAAGTGGGCGAGTGGCTCCATCGACATCACCTCCTACGAGACGATCCTGGTCGGCTATGGCGGCGACAACCCCTATGGCGACATCAGCTACAGCCATCCAGAGCCCGGCGATGACGATTTCACCGAGTCCATGCTCGACGAGACCTACCGCGGCGGCCAGGGCAAGGATTACCTCAACGGCGGCTGGGGCAACGACACGCTGCTCGCCGGAGACGGCAACGACTTCCTGCACGGCGATCTCGGCGACGACAGCCTCGACGGCTCCTTCGGACGCGACACGCTGATCGGGGGCGAGGGCGACGACACGCTGCGCGGCGGGCCGGGACAGGACATCGCCTATTTCCTCGACCCGCTGAGCGCGGTCACGGTCGAGCGCTCCGGCGAGGCGCTGCTGATCACCTCCTCCGAGGGGGCCGACCTCGTCGGGCCCGATGTCGAGACCCTCGCCTTCGACAGCGGCAGCTGGGAAAGCGTGACGGAATACAGCTTCGCCGAGCTCTACGGCGAGGATGTCACCCCCGAGCCCACCCCGACCGAGACCGTGCGGGTCTATGGCGGCGATGGCGGCGGGCGCATCGTCGGCAGCTCGATCGGCGATTTCCTCTACGGCGACGGGCTGCAGGCGCGCTACTTCATCGACACCGCCAACGCGGTCTACCGGCTCTACCAGGCAACGCTCGACCGCGCCCCCGACCTCACCGGCCACGTGACCTGGACGACCCGGATCGCGATGAACGAGGCGGCGCTCGAGGACATCGCCACCGGCTTCGTCAACAGCGCCGAGTTCCAGGCNACCTACGGCGCNCTCGATGACGACGGCTTNGTCGAGCTGCTCTACCAGAACGTGCTGGGCCGCGCCGCCGATGCCGGCGGNCTCGCCAACTGGACCGGACAACTCGCCGACNGCACCAGCCGGGCCGAAGTGGTGCTGGGCTTCGCAGAGTCGCCGGAATTCCGCAGCAGTACCGCCGCCGAGGCCACCGCCTTCGCGGTGCAATCGGACCCGGCAAGCTGGAGCGACGAGGTGTTCCGGCTCTACCAGGCCACGCTCGACCGCACGCCCGACCTCACCGGTTTCGAGCTCTGGTCCGAGCGGCTGAGCGAGGGCCGGCCGCTGGTCGAGGTGATCCGAGGCTTCGTGGGCAGCGCCGAATTCCAGGCCCGCTACGGCGCGCTCGATAACGAGGACTTCGTGAACCTGCTGTATCAGAACGTGCTCGGCCGCGAGGCCGATGCCGGCGGGCTGGCCAACTGGACCGGGCAGCTCGCCGACGGCATGGACCGGGCCGCAGTGGTCATGGGCTTTTCGCAGAGCTCCGAATTCGCCGCCGCCACCGCGCCCGATCTCGCCGCGTGGCTGCACGCGCAGGGTCCGCATGACGAGCTTGCCGGGATCGGCGGCAGCGACCAGATGTTCGGCGGCCGGCTCTCGGACGTGTTCCTGTTCTCGCCGGAGCTGCCGGGCGACACCACGATCCGCGATTTCGAACCTTGGGACGTGCTGAACCTCTCGAGCTTCGGCTATGCCGATGCCGCCGAGGCACGGTCGCATTTCACCGCCACCGAGGACGGGCTGCTGTTCTCCGACCGCGGCGTCGAGCTGCTGGTGCAGAGCCTGCCCGGCGAGGCTCTGCCCGATCTTGCGACGATGTATATCGACATCGGCACCGCGGCCTGAAGTCCGGCGCCTTGCCCGGTCCGGGCAAGGCGCCGGACCGGTATCAGACCATGAGGACGACACCCTCCATGGTGGCGAGATCGCTGTTCACGTAGATCGCGCTCACGCCCTAGCCGGACGCGCTGCCCGGCCCCCGTGCGACCGACGCATCGAGCGCCTCCTCGTCGCAGATGACGGAGGCAGCGCTGGCATAGCTGCGCGCCTCGCGGTCGAGGACCTCCTGCGACACCTGGCTGGGCCGCGTTCCCCGGTCGGTATAGGCGTTGACGAAGCAGCGCATGGCATGGGCCACGCCCAGCCGGTTCACCTCGCGCTGGTCGGGCTCGTAATAGAGCCCGCCGGTGGCACTGGCGGTCATGATCTCGAAGGAAGGGAAGTAGTCGACGAAGTCGAAGCGGTCGCAGGCCTCCTGGGCGGCCACCCTCAGAACCGACTTGCTGTAGGTGGTCGAGGCAACCACGTGGCGCGGCTCGGAGGTCGCGATCAGCGGCACCGGCGAGACGGTCAGCAGCACGCGCACGGTCGGGTTCACCCCCCGCAGCCGGGTCAGGAACCCCTGCAGCGCGGCGCTGGTCTCGGCGACGGTGAAGTTGTGAAACTCATGACGCTCGGGATCGAAGCTTCCGGCCACCACCCCCGGGGCAAGGGGGAAGACGCTGCCGTCGCTGCGCGACCGCCAGGCTTCGGTCAGCCCCAGGGTGAAGACAAAGAGATCGGCACCGAGAAACATCTCGCGCACCGCCTCGAGATGCCCGGCGCGAGCCTCGGCCACCGCCTCGGGACTGTCGTAGCCGGCGGGCTCGACCTGCGGCCTGTACGGGTCGACGAAGCGCCCGTCGGGCCGCTGCCAGGCGGTTTCCGCCCGCTCCCGCCCTTCGAAGGCCTCGGCGAAGAGCTGATCGAGCTGATGCACCGTGTAGAGGTTTCCGAAACGGGCGGAAAATACCCCGAACTGCCGACCCTGACGCTCGGCCTCATCCAGGCCCGCGCCGTTCTCGGGAACGAAGTAGTTGAACCCGAGCGCCGAGATCCGCCGCGAGATGTGCTGCGCGAAACAGCTGCCTGCGGTTGCGACCTTCATGTCCGGCGTGACCTGGAATTTCGGTGCGACCGCGGGATCGAGCCTGTGCGGCTCCACCCGCGACACCGCGCGGCGCCACATCTGGTGATCGGGCACATTGCGATACGGGTTTGTCATGGATAGCTCCCTCAGGCTCCGAGCCGGCCAAGAACCGCGTTCTTGAACCGTGCGTGCTTGGCCTCGAAGGCCTTGGTCATGCGCATGCTGCCAGCCGGCTGCTTGTCGTAATACTCGAAGGACAGGCGGACGAATTGCGGCAGGGTCAGAACCTCGTTCCGGCCCCCGCACTTGAACAGATAATCGCCGTGTGTGCCACAGGCTTCGGCGATCTCGGGATAGCAGGGAAACACCGGACCGTCGGCCAGGGCGTCCTGTGGCGGGGTCGAGAACGGCAGCGGCGTCTCGCCGAGCCGCCGCGCGACCTCCGCCGCGAGATCGAGCAGGCAATGGGCCTTTGGATGGTTGAAGGTATACATGAAGCACCCGCCACGCACCCAGGACAGGAAGGCGTCGGAAAGGTCCATGCCGTGGTTGCGGAAGCTCTTCAGGAACAGGGCCTTCTGCCGGTCCCATTCGCCGTGGTAGTCCATGGCCTCGTAGACGTCTCCGCGGTACAGGGCCAACGTGTCCTCGACCGACAGCCCCGCCTGATGGGCCCCGAAGCAGATCGCCGACTGGTACGGGCTATAGCTGCTGTGCAACTGCTGCCCCGCGGGGTTCTCGATGTAGCAGGTATCCGGGTGGTAGCCGCAGAAGTGGAAGGTCGGGACCGTGACGATCCTCGGATCAGCGGCCGCGTCCGGCCCGAGCTGGCCTTTCACATCGGGCAGAAAGACCAGCCGGTCGCTCTCGGCCATGTCGGCGCGGAACTTGTCCGGCTCCTTGTTCGCCTGCCGGATATAATAGCCCCGCACATCGAGGCCGGGGCACAGCAGCTGCAACCCGTTTATCAGGGCCGGGGTCGCACAACTTGAAACGACCAAGATCTTGGTTTTCATCTTCACTGCCTCACGCCCCTTCTGGGAAAGTCTGCTCTCCCCCGGCTATCATCCCCCCCGGTCGACACAACCCCCCGGCCTCATCACGCCCTTCCGGGCGTCTGTCCGGCCACAGGTGCATCGGCTCCGCGGAACCGGCCTGGTGCATGATGTGAGGTCATAATCGCCTTGGAGACAAGCCCGCAGCGCCTGTTCTCCCCGGAGCGGCGCTGCAGACGACGTACCCGTTCGACTGCGCGGCGTCGGCGGCCGCTGAAGGGGCGGGTCGGTTGTCGCGGAGCCGCATGACGGCTCCGCGTCCTTGAGCGTGAGCGGCCGATCAGACCATGATCGAGACGTCCTCCATGGTGGCGAGATCGGTGTTCATGAAGATCACCCGCACGCCCTGGTCGGCGAAGATCACGTCATTGGCGGTCTCGGTCAGGTGGCTCGCCACCGCCGCGGCGCTGCCATAGCCGAAGCCGGTGAACTCGAGGCTGTCCCAGGCGTCGAACTGCAGCACCCGGTCAGAGCCCTTGTCGGCGGCGTCGAACTGGAACGTGTCGGCCAGGAGTCCGCCATGGATCAGGTCGTTGCCGGCCCCGCCGCGGATCGTGTCGCCCTCCTGCGCCGCCATGAAATCGTGGAACGGCTGCGCGGTGTTGGCGATGAACTCGCCGCTCTGGGCAAAGCCACGCACCACCTCCTCGCGGCTCATGCCTTCGGCCAGCTGCGTGTTCCAGTTGGCCAGACCGCCGGCATCCGGGTCGCGGCCCAGGACGTTGTTGTAGAGCAGGGTCACGAAGGCG
>NZBC01000005.1 GCA_002687715.1 Planctomycetota bacterium
GATTCGCTGAACATCCCGCGATCGAGTACCCACCTTGAGATTCTCACTCTGGCCTTGTGAACCGGTGGGAAGTCCAGGTCCGCTCCGGGTCTGGGACGGGTCTGGGACGGGTCTGGGATCGGGCTTCGCCACCAGAGCGGACCTGGAGGTCCGCGCTCCCGAGGACAACAAAGCGGACCAGGTCCGCGCTCCCGAAACCACCCGGCTTTGCCGCAGAGGAAAGAAACCGGCCCCGTGGGGCCTCAAGTCGCGCGCCGGTCGTCCGAGAAGGACCCGGGACAGTAGAGGACAACGCCATGGGTCTGCGAATCAACACCAATGTGGCTGGCATCGGGGCGCGAAGGCGTCTCGAGCGAAACGCGACGGCCGTAAGCGACAACTACATGCACCTCGCGACCGGGAAGCGGATCGCCAAGGCGGCCGACGATGCGTCGGGCACCGCGATCTCCGGGCGCATGGCGGCACGGATCCGGGCGATGAAGCGCGCGACCAGCAACGCGCAGGACGGGTTGTCGCTGACCCAGACCACAGAGGGCGGCCTGCGGGAGATCCACACTGCGCTCGTCCGTATGCGCGAGCTGGCGGTCCGGTCGGCGAACGGAACCCAGACTCCTGAGGACCGTGACGCGCTCCAGAACGAGGTCACCCAGCTCGTCGGACTCATCGACCAGGTGTCTTCCGGCACGACGTTCAACACCATCGACTTGCTCTCCAGCGGTGCGAGCGTCACCCTGCAGATCGGCAGTGACCCCCGAGCCGGTCTCGACACGCTGCGCCTGTCCCTGACCGCGGTCGACTCGACCAGCCTGGGGGTCGGGACCACCGACATCGGCGCCAGCGGCGACGCGAGCGCGGCCATCGGCGCGATCGACGGCGCGATCGACACCGTCGGATCACAGCTGACCGATCTGGGAGCGGCGATGAACCGGATCTCCTCCGTCATCGCCAACAACTCGAACCATCACGAGACCCACTCCGGCCTACGGTCGCGCATCGTGGACGTAGACATCGCTCGCGAAACGGCGCAGCTCACGCGAAACGAGATCCTCAAGCAGGCCGCGGTCTCGACCCTGGCGCAGGCCAACGCCCAACCCGAGCTCGCGGTCAACCTGCTCGGATAGCCTCTCGCGTCAGACCTCGCGCGACGCGACGACGGCGGGCAACGCCGCGATCAACGCTCCCGGTGTCATTCCGCGGGCACCGGTGGTCGCCAGCAGGTCGTCCGCCGCTCGGCCGTGAATCCACACGCCCGCGCAGGCCGCATCGAACGGGTCCATCCCCTGCGCAAGGAACGCGCCGATGATCCCGGCGAGGACGTCGCCCGACCCCCCCATGGCGAGCCCCGGGTTCCCGGTCGGATTCTCCAGGCACCGCGCCCCATCGGTGACCAGGGTGCCCGCCCCCTTGAGAACCACGACTCCCCCGAGGCGTCCGTGGAGGGCCGCGATCGCCGCCATGCGGTCGGACTGCACCGCACCAGCCGTCGAGCCGAGAAGCGTGCCCGCCTCCCCCGGATGCGGCGTGTAGATACGCGGCCCGACCCCGGCCCGGCCCGCCGCGACGTCGCCGACCAGCAGCGCATCGGCGTCGACGACGAGCGGCCGGGGCACCTCACCGACCAGTCTCGCCACCGCAGCCAGGGAGCCCGGGTGGCGGCCCAACCCGGGTCCGACGACCACCGACGACCGGGTCACGGCCGCAAGACCCAGCGCCCGGGCTCCGGCCGCCGAGAGGCCACCGGATGCGGTCTCCGGCGCACCCTGGACCATCAGCGCCGGGTCGTTTCCCGCAACTTCGGCCCGCAACGACCCCGGGACGAGGAGGCTGACCAGGCCCGCGCCCGTCGTCAGGGCAGCCGCGCCGGCCAGCCGCGGTGCACCCGAGAGGCCCCGGGATCCACCCACCACGAGAACGTGGCCGGAACGGCCCTTGTGCGCGTCCTGCTCACGGCGTGGCAGATCCGGTGGGTCGATGAAGGGCAGCCCGGACATGGAGCGGAGTCTATCGCCAGCTTGAGCGCGCCGTCCGGCCCCTTAGAATTCGCCTCCCTTGGAGGGTTGGCAGAGTTGGTCGAATGCACCGGTTTTGAAAACCGGCGACCGTCAGGTCCGGGGGTTCGAATCCCTCACCCTCCGTACTCAGGCTCGGGTCCATGGCTTCGCTTCGTCCGGCCCTACGTCACCCGGCGAGCTGGAAATCCAGGTCCCAGCACGGCAAGATACCCCGCGTTCGGGAGACGCCCCTCCGGGCGGCCCTGCACGCACCAAGATGAAACGGGAGAGGTGGCAGAGTGGTCGAATGCGCTGGATTGCTAATCCAGTGAACCTGCTTTCGGGTTCCGAGGGTTCAAATCCCTCCCTCTCCGTTGCGCAGTGCGGCGGACGCCCCCGGTCGGGGACGTCCGCCGTCCTCGTTTGCGGTCTCCTGGCCCTCGCGGGCTGCTCCTCCCGGTCGCTGACCATCGAGAGCACTCCCCCGGGCGCGAAGGTGATTCTCGACCGCAAGCTCGTCGGCACGACGCCCGTGACCGTGTCGTACCGCTACGGCGGCATCCGGGAGATCCTGCTCATTCCGAAGCCCGCCGGTCTCGAGGGGGTCCCGTACAAGCCGGCGATCGTCCTGCACGACACGTGGACATTCGCACTCGATGCACCCATCGTCGATGGGTTCGCGGATCTCTTCGGGACGGAGGACCACCAGATCGTGAGGGTCACCCTGGAGCCCAACGACGTACCGGGTCTCTACACCGACGAGCGAACCCGCGCAGGCCTGCTCGCCGGCCTGCGCGAACGGGCCGACCAGCTCCGGACGCGGATCCGGGAGCTCTTCATCGAAGCTCCCCCGGTCGACGCGCCGCACCCGGTCGCGCCCGACCGCAAGTGACCATTGGTCACGAGTTGACTCCGTCCGCGCCAGAAACCCTCCTGCGCACGCGGGTTCCGGCCCGATAAACGACCTGGAGACACCAGACCAGGGGGAGTTCGAGGACCCCTTGGTATGGTGAGTCCGGAATACTCCCAATGGCATCCGAGATCTGCGAAACCTGCGGCGAGGCCCCCGCCACCATCCAGTGCATCGAGGTGGTTGCCGGCGCGAAGAAGATCCGCATGGTCTGCGAGTCCTGCCTCGCCGAGAAGGGGGTGGTCATCGATCCGGGCCTGATCAAGAAGACGGCGAGCCACCTCTTCGAGGCGATCCCATCGCTCGGGTCCGCGCACCTGGACCCGACCTCGCGCAACGAGACGGGGACCTGTGTCGAGTGCGGGCTCACCTGGCTCGGGTTCAAGCAGAACAGCCGGCTCGGCTGCGCCCAGTGCTACGAGTTCTTCGCGTCGGAGGTGTCGAGCGTGCTCGACCGGCTTCACGGCGCGACGCAGCACGAAGGCCGCGTCCCCGAGCGCGCCCGGGCCCAGAACGATCGCAGGCGAAAGCTGTCCGAGATCCGCGCTGAGCTCGATGACGCCATTCGTTCTGAGGACTACGAGCGGGCCGCACGCCTACGAGACAGCTTGCAGACCCTCGATACGAACCAGGACGAGGACGCCTCCCATGGAGCCCGCTGACTTCGCTGTCCGTGCCGGTCAGTGGCTTCGCGGCCCGGGCCCCGACTCCGACGTCGTCCTGTCGACGCGTATCCGACTCGCCCGCAACGTCGAAGGGTACGCGTTCCCGAACCGTATCGAGGCCGGCGCCCGATCCGCCCTCGAGGAGCGGCTGCGCCAGTGGATCGAGGCGGCAGGCATGGGCGAAGCGCACTACTGCAACCTCAGCGAAGTCGACCCGTTGATGCAGCAGATGCTGATGGAGCGGCACCTCATCAGCCGCGAACTGCTCCAGGGCGAAGGCGACCGGGGCGTGACGTTCGCGAGCACCGAGCTGATCAGCATCATGACCAACGAGGAAGACCACGTTCGCATCCAGGTCATCCAGGCCGGTCAGACGCTCCAGGCCGCGCTGGGGCAGGCCATCGATCTCGACCGACGGCTCGAGGCGCAGATCCCGTACGCATACAGCGACACCTACGGGTACCTCACCGCGTGCCCGACCAACGTCGGCACCGGGTTACGCATCTCGGTGATGGTGCACTTGCCTGCCCTCGTGTTCATGGACCAGATGGACAAGGTGTTCCAGGCCGCGTCCAAGGTGGGACTCACCGTGCGTGGCTTCTACGGCGAAGGCACCAAGGCCGTGGGCGACGTGATCCAGATCTCGAACCAGCAGACCCTGGGCCGTACCGAAACCGAGATCCTCGAGACGCTCGCCAACATCATCCCGAAGATCGTCGAGTACGAGCGCGGCGTCCGTACCCACCTGGTGAACGAACAGCGGGTGTCGCTCGAAGACCGGGTATGGCGAGCGATGGGTGCGCTGCGCTACGCGCGCAAGATGGCCTCCGAGGAGACGTTGAACCACCTGTCCGCAATCCGCCTCGGCGTGAACCTGCAGCTGCTCGCGGGGTTGAACATGAGCGAGGTCAACGAGCTCTTCGTCATTACGCAGCCCGCGCATCTGCAGGCGCTCAAGGGACGTGAACTCGGCCCTGACGATCGCGACGTCGCCCGCGCGAACCTCCTTCGGGAAAGGTTCAAGCCAGAATCGAATTAGGAAACGTTGTTAGAGTCGAGGGCGGTCCTTGGACGGGCAAACCGACAGTCTCAAGGCCCGTTGGACGAAGAAGAGGGAATGAGCTGGGTCCGCACCGGACCCCGGGAAGCTCAGGAGAAGACGATGTTCGACAGGTTTACCGACCGTGCGCGCAAGGTAATGGGCTTGGCCCGCCAGGAGGCCCAGCGCCTGAACCACGAGTACATCGGGACCGAGCACGTCCTCCTCGGTCTCGTCCAGGAGGGCAGCGGCGTCGCCGCCAACGTCCTCAAGAACCTGGACATCGATCTGAAGAAGATCCGCCAGGAGGTGGAGAAGATCGTCAAGACCGGTCCGAGCATGGTCACGATGGGACAGCTTCCCTTCACGCCGCGCGCGAAGAAGGTCCTGGAGCTGGCGCTCGAAGAAGCGAGCAACCTCGGCCACAACTACATCGGCACGGAGCACATCCTCCTCGGGCTCATCAAGGAGCACGATGGCAAGGCGGCGAAGGTCCTGCAGAACCTCGGCGTGAAGCTCGACACGGTGCGCGAGGAGGTCCTCGACTTCCTGGGCGCCGAGCTGCCATCTTCCGAGGCGGAGAAGGCGGAGGCCGGAGCGCCCGCTGGCGGGACGACCACCGGCAAGTCGAAGACACCGGCACTCGACTCGTTCGGGCGCGACCTCACCGAACTCGCACGGGAGGACAAGCTCGACCCGGTCATCGGCCGCGCCAAGGAGATCGAACGCGTCATCCAGATCCTGTCGCGCCGCACCAAGAACAACCCGGTGCTGCTCGGCGAAGCGGGCGTCGGCAAGACTGCGATCGTCGAGGGGCTGGCCCAGTCCGTCGTGAAGGGTGACGTGCCCGAGCTGCTGCTCGAGAAGCGCATCGTCGTGCTCGATCTCGCGATGATGGTCGCGGGCACGAAGTACCGCGGTCAGTTCGAGGAACGCATCAAGGCGGTGATGACCGAGGTCCGCCGCGCGCGCAACGTGATCCTCTTCATCGACGAGCTTCACACGCTCGTCGGGGCAGGCGGCGCCGAGGGCGCGATCGACGCCTCCAACGTGCTGAAGCCCGCACTCTCGCGCGGCGAGGTTCAGTGCATCGGCGCGACGACGCTCGACGAGTACCGCAAGTACATCGAGAAGGACGGCGCCCTCGAACGCCGCTTCCAGACCATCATGGTCGAGCCGCCGTCCAAGGACGAAGCGCTCGAGATCTTGAAGGGGCTGCGCGACCGGTACGAAGCCCATCACCGCGTCCGCTACACCGATGGCGCGCTGGAGGCTGCAGTCGAATTCTCGACCCGCTACATCACCGGCCGGTTCCTCCCGGACAAGGCGATCGACGTCATGGACGAGGCCGGCGCACGCGTCCGGCTGACCGCGATGACCCAGCCCCCCGATCTCAAGGAGATCGAGGTGGAGATCTCGCGTCTCGACAAGGAGAAGGAAGAGTCCGTCGCGAACCAGGACTTCGAGCGGGCCGCCCAGCTGCGCGATCAGGCCTATCGCCTGCGGAAGCAGAAGGAGCAGCTCCAGGAGGACTGGAAGGAGTCGTCCCGCAACCAGGACCTCGTCGTCGACGGCGAGATCATCGCGGAGACGGTCTCCAAGATGACGGGCGTCCCGCTGCAGCGTCTCGACCAGGGCGAGGCCGAGCGCCTGCTCAGGATGGAGGACAAGCTCCACGAGACCGTCATCAGCCAGCACGACGCGATCCACGCGATCGCGAAGGCAGTGCGCCGCAGCCGCTCGGGTCTCAAGGACCCGCGCCGGCCCATGGGTTCGTTCATCTTCCTCGGCCCGACGGGCGTCGGAAAGACGCACCTCGCGAAGCAACTCGCGCGGTTCATGTTCGGCACCGAAGAAGCGCTGATCCAGATCGACATGTCGGAGTACATGGAGAACTTCAACGCCTCGAAGCTCGTCGGCGCCCCTCCGGGCTACGTCGGCTACGAGGAGGGTGGCCAGCTCACCGAGAAAGTTCGCCGTCGTCCGTACTCCGTCGTGCTCCTCGACGAGATCGAGAAGGCGCACCCGGACATCTTCAACATGCTCCTCCAGATCATGGAGGAGGGTCGCCTCACCGACTCGTTCGGCCGCCAGATCGACTTCCGCAACGTCATCCTCATCATGACGTCCAACATCGGCGCTTCGATCCTGAAGAACCAATCCGGCCTCGGCTTCCAGTCGGCCGACGAGGGGCACGCCGAATCGAAGATGGAATCGATGCTCAAGGGCGAGGTCGAACGCTTCTTCCGCCCGGAGTTCCTCAACCGCGTCGACGACCTGATCTACTTCAAGACCCTCCGCAAGGAGGACATCAAGGAGATCGTCGACATCCAGCTCAAGGACCTCTACCAGCGCCTCGAGTCCAAGAACATGGAGCTCGACATGCAGCCGGAGGCCAAGGAGTTCCTGCTCGACCGCGGCTATTCAGCGGAGTTCGGCGCCCGGCCGCTCCGACGCGCCATCGAGCGCTATCTCGAGGACCCGCTCTCGGAGGAGATCCTCCGCGGCAACCTCAAGGAGAACTCCCAGATCGAGGTCGGCGTCGGCCCCGACGGTCTCGGATTCGTCGCGCACCCGCTGCCTCCCAAGAAAGAGAAGGAGGAGGAGGAGGAGGAGACGCGGGCCGACTCCGAGGAAGAGCCGGAGCCGTCCAAGAGCTGACCCGGCCCGGAGCCGCAGCCGACCGGAGTCGGGTAGTATCGTCACTCTTATAGAGAGACGACTCCATGGAACCCGGTCGCGACACGAACGGCAGCCCCTCGCAGTTCGATGACGACCGCCCCGTTGAGGATGAGTCCACCCGGCATTTGTACGGCCGCACGGACCACACTCCGATCGAGCCCATCGGAACGACCGTTCCGGAGCGGGTCGATCGGTTCCTGATCGAGGCGCCGTTAGGTCGCGGCACGTACGGCGCCGTCTACGCGGCGACCGACCTCCACACCGGCGTACGCGCGGCAGTCAAACTGGTTGCGGTCGAGGACGAGGTCCGCAACACCGCACTGGCCAAGGAGGGGGGGTGGCTCGCGCAGCTGAACCAACCGCACATCCCGCGGGTCTACGGGTTCGGCGTCGAAGGCGGGCACGCGTGGCTCGCGACGGAAGCGCATCGATGGCAGCGACCTCGCCACCGTGCTCGCCCACTGGCAAGCCGGCGAGTTCGCCATCGATTTCGACGAGGACACCCCTGAAGTCGAGGCCGCGACGCCGTCCGAAGGGCGCGCTCGCCCGGATCAGCTTCGCCGCGTCATCCGGTGGTTCCGCGATCTCGCCCGAGCGCTCGGGCACGTCCACGATCACCGCGTGCTCCACCGCGACATCAAACCCTCGAACATCATGATCCAGGAGTCCGGGGCGCCGTATCTGATCGACTTCGGCGTCGGGGCGAGCGACCACAACCATGGCGGAGCGATCGTCGTCGGCACGCTCCCCTACATGAGCCCGGAGCAGGCCGCGGCCGGGCTGCCCGGAATCGATCGCCGGAGTGATCTCTACTCCCTCGGCGTCACGTTCTATGAAGCCGTGACCGGCCGCCGCGCGGTACGAAGCCACACGGAAAAGGCGATCATCCAGGACATCCTCCACGGCACGATCCCACCGCCGTCTCACACGAGGTCGGACATCCCGAAGACGCTCGACCCGATCTTCGCCCACGTCCTGCGCCGCGACCCGGCCTATCGCTACGCGAACGGCCACGAGCTCACCGAGGATCTCGACCGCTGGCTCAGCGGACGACGTCCGATCCACGCGCCCGAGACCCTCGCCCAGCGGATCCACCGCCGGCGATTCTGGATCCTCGCGGGCGCTGCGATGGCGATCACAATCGGCGGCGTCATCCTCTGGTTGATGTCGGGTCCGCCCAGCGAGTACGCGGAGATCCGCGCATTCCTGCGGGAAGGACGTCACGATGCGGCGCTCGAGCTCTGTCGGTCCACGGCCGCGGAGCACCACGACGACCCTATTCACCGTGACCTCTACGCCCGCGCGGACAACGAAGGTGCGCCGGGACGTATCGAACGCATCCTCGGCCACTTCGGTAACGTCCTCTCGGGACCCGACCTTGATTGCACCGTCACCCGCCTATGCTACCGGTCTGCGGCCCACCTCCCTTGGCGACCCGACAGTGCCTCGCTGCGTTTCGAAGCTGCTCTCGGACATCGCCTCCGGTTGGATAATGCCGGAGCGCTGCACCGGTTGGCGAAACCAGGGTCCGGCTCCGTACTAGAAGAGCAGTTGCGCGCCCTCATCCTGCTCGCGCAGGCCGGCGACCGGAACCGCCCGACGAGACAACGCCGCGCGGCCATTGACGCGTACCGGTCCACGGTCGCCGATCTCGCGAAACGCCGCGAGTCCGAGGGGCCCGCCCGCTGGTGTCTCGAAGCGTGGCGCCTCGTAAACGAGGTATTGGTCACGGCTACGTCAGACCAGCCAAAGCTGTTCCGCCAGGCAGAGCTCCTCGTTGAACGAATCACCGAACGCGACCGTGGCGGGCACTATCGCGTGGCCACGACGCTCAAGGCCCGCATCCTCCTGGAGCAGCGCAAGTTCACCGATGCCCGCAAGGAGTATGCGATCCTGGCCGAATCGAGGCCTAACGCCTTGTTCGCGGACAATGCGGCCGCGGTGTTCCTCCTGGCGGTGTCATCTCTCTTGGAGGCCGTGCAATCAGAGCCTGCCGATGAGGACCGGTGGAATTCGGGCGTCGACACGATCGAGCGTCTGGCGCGATCGGCACCCAAGATTCAGCGTCGCGCCCTCGACATGGTCGCGCGCCTCGATGCGCGACGGATGGTCGCGCATTGGTCTTTGGTAGTTGCAAGCGACGTCCTCGGGAAGGCGGCCTGCTCCAAGCGAACCGTCGACCACGTCGCCGAGGCCTGCGTCCTCCTCCGCGACCACGAATTTGGTGGGCGCCAGTGGGTTGAGTGCTCGGGGACGGAGCTGCGGCGCGGACGAGCGGTGTTGGATGTCGCGGTCGACTGGGCCCATGCGCACGCATCCCCACGGCAACGCGATGGCAGCAAGAACTCGTTCGTGCCAGCGGCTCTGATCGAACGGCTCTACTGCCTGTCCGCCCTGGAGGTCGTCGCCGGGTCCTCTCAGCGCGCGGACATCGCCGCCGCCCTTGCGGGTCACGCGAAGGCGGCCGCCGGCATCGGCCGCCCCGCCGAGCAATACCAGGCGGCCCTCTTTCATCTCCAGGGAGACGTGGCCGCGGCCTCCGTACGAAAGCCAAAGAGTGACTCGGTCGTACGGGCCCTTCACTCACGTCGCGAAGAACTCACGCAGCGACTGGCTTCGGCGGTCGCGCACATCGACGACGAACATCGCGCCCACGCACGCAAGGAATTCCAGAAGCAACTCGATGACTTGAAGGAACGCACCCTCCAACTCGAGATCCCCCGATAGTCAGTTCGCCTATCTCTCACCACCATCACGAACCCCAAGCCATGAGCAAGAACGCAGCCCTGTTCCTCCTCGCCGTCTTCGGCGCCGCCGTCGTCGGAGCCTTCATCAACGACTACGCCACGAGATCGACCGGCGTGCCCCCACCGTTCAGCTCGGTGTCCGCCACCGACATCGAACGCGGCGAGAAGATCGACGCGATCCTGATCCGGCTCAACCTCACGCACGAGAGCGAGGACCCGTCGGTGTTCAAGAGCTACACCGAAGAATCCAGCGTCGGGTTCTCCACCGACGGAGAGGACTTCTCGACTACTGCGATCGATGGAGTGAACCTCAAGCGCCTCAACGATGCACTGGAGGAACTCCGGGAAGGGGCCTTCGCGTCGGTCACTGACTCGATGGAGTTCCAGTGGAAAGCCCCGCCAGTGGGCGACACGTACTGGATCCTGGTCGTGCTCTCCAACGGCTCTCCCGGAACGGAGACGAAGCTCTACGAGGTCACCGCCAAGTAGCACGGCGGTGAACCTCGGCGGGATCGGCGACGATTGGAGGAAAGGTAGCGTCCGACTCCAACGACGCGGAGAGTTCCATCAATGCGCAACTTCCTCTTAGGGCTCATCCTGACCCTGGCCGTGGCAGCGAGCCTGATCGTGATCATCGATCGGTTCCAGGCCGGGGGGGATCCAAGGGACGTGGAGAACCTGAGCCAGCGGCTGGCCCAGGTCGAAGCGGTGCTGGCGGGGCCGAAGACGACCCCGGAACCGGATGGGAAGACAGACGGGGTGTTGGATCCCAATCCGGGCGTGCAGCTCCCCCCCGGGACGGCGACGCTGTCCGAAGTCGTGACGCTGCTGGAAGAGATCGAAGGCATGCTCCTCGATTCGGAGAAATCACTGCGCCGCGACCTCAGAGGGATCTACGAGAAGCTCCTGCTGCGGATGGAGGAGCTCGAATCCAGCGGAGTCGGCCCGGCAGCCGGCACAGCGGACCCGGCGACGCGGGAAGCCCTCTACGGCAAGCTCACGGAGCTGGGGGTGAAGGTGACGCCCGGCGAGATGATCGAGGTGCAGGGCGAGATCCTGGAGCCGACGCGGGCGATCGAGCTGATCGCGGTCGCCCCCGGCGGACGCGCCCACGAGTCGCTACTGCTCGTGAGAGCCACGCCGAGCGCGATGAAGATCGGGCTCGAGGACATCGGGCTCGTCGAGACGGACGCGGACCCCCACACCGGCAAGTACCCGCAAGAGGCAAAGGGCGCCTACATCTACGTGATGTGGGACGGGCTCAAGAAGCCACGTCGCGTCGAGGACCTGATCCTCAACCGCGCGACCAACGACACGATGAAGCGTGCGCCGTTCATGTTCACCGCATCGCGCTTCTACACCGACACGCGGACGTGGGAGCGCCACTTCGCAGCGGACGTCTACAAGAACGTGATCTCGCTGACCTGGAACTGGTCCGTCGAGTCGATCGTGGCATGTCCCTTGGAGGAGGCGCAGAACGAGAACATCTGGGCGCCGTGCGCTGACACCTGCGCCAAGCCCGGCACCAAGGTGCGCGTCTTCATTCGCAAGGAACCCAACGAGCTGTGGGACAAGATCGGGTGACCGCGTCCGCGGACGCCGTCCGCACGCTGCTCGATCGCGTGGCCGCGCGCATGCGCTGGGGCCGCGCCCGCGACGTCGCCGGCAAGGTCAGCCTGGTCGCGCTGGCCGTCGTGATCGTCGAAGGTCTGGTCGCCCGGATCGTTCCGCTCCCCAGCTGGCAACCGGTGCTGGTCACCCTCGCAGTGGTGCCCCTCGCGGCCGGAGTCGTGCTCCTGCTCCGCGCGCCGCCGGAGCGGGCCGTGCGCCGCACTGCCGGAGACTGGATCGACACCCCGAGCCTGTTCCTCTCCTCCAGCGGCTCGCGAAAGACGGCGCTGCATCCCCTCGTCGCGAACGCCGCCTCCCGGGCTGCCGCCGAGCGCCTGGAGCGTCCTTCCCCGCCGCGACGAATCGACGCCCTCGCGCGCTGGGGACTGCTGCTCTACCTGCCCGCGCTCCTCACACTCGCGGCTCCCGGCCGCCGGACGGCTGACGACGCTCGTCCGGACGCCATGGCGAGCGCCGCCCGGACCGCCGCGGCCGCTCTCCGTCAGGAAGGACTGCCGGAGAGCGTCGGACGCGACCGACGGGCCGCCGTCCAGGAGGCGCTCGATCAGGCCGCGGCCACCGGTGACGCGGAGGCCGTCGCCCGCGCGCTACGTGAACTCGAGGCGGCCATCCGCGAGACGGGCGGCGACCCCGACGCGTTCGCCGCCGCCGCGCGCGAGGCCGCGCTGCTCGCTCCCGTTCATCGCGCACTCGCGGCCGGAGACGTTGCGGCCGCCCGCCGGGCACTGCAGGATCTGGCCCGCAGGATCCGCGACGGCGAGATCGATCCCGCCGCTTTGAAGACGGCCGGCGCGGCGCTGGTGGCCGCCGCGAAGGGAGCAGGAACGTCGCGCGGGCGCACCCGACTGAACCGCGCCGGCGACGCGCTGCAGAACGGCGACGGCGCGGGGCTGGAGAGGGCTCTCGGTCCACTGCTCAACGACCTCGTCCCGAAGGCCGATGCCGTGCACCGGATGCAGAAGACCGTCGTGGCGCTGAACGCGGCCCGGGGCGCCCCCGCGTCCCACGCGAATGGCGGCGCGAAGCCCGGCACCCCGGGCGAGGACCTGGTTCCACGGGCCGGCGAGGTCGGGGTCGGCATCGAGGCCTTCTCCGACCCTGCGCAGCTCTCCCCGCTCCAGCGCGCCGTGCTGCGGTCGTACTTCGCGAACCGCTAGCCCACCCGCGGCAGCAGTGGCCGCCGCGCCTCCACCTGGCGTATTGACGATCAGGCCGCGGCCGGCGCCGGCTGCAGAGCCTGCTTCGTGCGCTGGCGGCCCTGGAACAGCGACAGAACCGCGATGTACCAGAAGCCAACCACGAAGATCATCACGAACGGGATCGTGCCCCAGAGCCTCTCGGAGATCGCGAACGTGAGGGACGCCGTAAAGTAGAGGGCGAAGAAGAGCTCGACGAACGGGACCCAGTTGCGGGCGCCGCGATAGCGCTTGGTGAGCCAGCCGGCGCTGCCCTGGGACGAGGCGTCGAGGTTGTACTTCGGCGTGCGAACGAAGGGACTCTTGTGCCCGATCACGGCCTCGAACACGGCCTTGAACTGGTTCACGGCCATGCCGACGCCGAGCGCCATCATCATGGGCACGAGGTGCCAGCGCTGCCACCAGTGTCGGTAACCGACGGCCTGGGTGACGGTGTAGAAGACCACCATCGATGCGGTCGCGCAGAGCAGGATGCCGATGTCGAGAACCAGGCCGAGCGTGCCATTCGCGATCCGGGCGCGGAGCACCAGCATCGGCAGCGACAGCAAGCACATGGGCACGACGAGCAGGTAGCAGAGGTTCGACGTCAGGTGGAAGAACCCTTCGATCTTGTTCAGGAACGGGACGCGCGCTCGCAGCAGATCCGGCAGGACCTTGAACATGACCTGGATGCTGCCCTTCGCCCAGCGGTGCTGCTGGCTCTTGAAGGCGTTCATCTCGACCGGCAGCTCGGCCGGACAGACGATGTCGGGGTCGTAGACGAACTTCCAGCCCTTCATCTGCGCACGGTACGAGAGGTCCAGGTCCTCGGTGATCGTGTCGTGCTGCCAGCCGCCTGCATCGACGATGGCCTCCTTGCGCCAGAGTCCGCCGGTGCCGTTGAAGTTGAAGAAGAGACCGTTGCGGTTGCGCGCCGGATGCTCAATGAGGAAGTGCCCGTTGAGCATCAGGCCCTGGACCCGCGTCAGCAGCGTCTGCTCCTCGTTGAGGTGGCCCCAACGGCCCTGCGCGACGGCGACCTTGGGATCGGAGAAGTAGTGGACGATCTCCTTCAGGAAGCCGGCGGTCGGGCGGAAGTCCGCATCGAAGATGGCGATGAGGTCGTGCTTCGCCGCCTTGAGCCCGTTCTCGAGGGCGCCCGCCTTGTAGCCGGTGCGGTCCGTGCGGTGGATGTACTCGATGTCGAAACCGGCCTTCTTGACCCGGGCGACGGCGCGTTCCGAGATCTGCACCGTCTCATCGGTGGAGTCGTCGAGAACCTGGATCTGGAGGCGGTCGCGGGGATAGTCGATCCCCGACACCGCTTCGAGCAGCCGGTCGACGACGTACATCTCGTTGAAGAGCGGGAGCTGGACGGTGATGCCCGGCAGCTCTTCGTCGGTGAAGCGAGCGAGCGGCTGGGGCTGACGCTTGCGGCTGCGGAAGTAGTTGAAGAGCAGCGTGTACCGGTGGCCGCCGTACACTGAGAGGGTGAGGAGGATCAGACCGTAGATGCCGACGAGGATCGCCATCAGCAGTGACGATTGATCCGGACCGTCGACCGCCTCGCGGATGAGGCTGTTGTTGAACACCAGGACGCTGTGGCCGAACATCCTCTGACCCCCTTTGGAACCCGCCGACTCCCCGCGCCGCGGGCCCGAGACCTGCTTATTCGATGTGCGTTGCCGGAAATCGCACCCGGCCGGACTCGAAGCCTGGACCGGGACGGCAGATTATAGGTCGCGTCAAGTTCCTATCAACCAACGGCTTGCTGCCCGATGACTGCTCCTGATGACTCCCGCAGACCCCCGCCGTCCTGGCGCACCTCCGCCTACGACTACGCACTCCCAGAAGGCCTTGTGGCCCAGGAACCTGCGGCTCGCCGGGAGGACGCCAGACTGCTGGTGGTCCCGCGGACGGGGCCGCACGGACACCGTGACGCCGCGATCCCGAATCTCCGCGACCTGCTCCGCCCCCGAGACCTGCTGGTGGTGAACGAGACCCGGGTGGTGCCGGCACGACTTCCGGCCCGGCGGACCGGGACGGGCGGGCGGGCCGAGGTCCTGCTCCTGGAGACCGAGGCCTCCGGCGGGGTCCGGGTCCTCCTGGGCACACGGGGGAAGCCGCGCCCCGGCGAGACCATCAACGTCGCCGAGGGGGCGCTCGTCCTGACCCTGAAGACCGCCCTCGGCCACGGCGAGTGGCGCGCCGGGACCGACGCCGACCCCAAGGAGATCTCGGCCGTCCTCGAGGCCCACGGGCAGATCCCGCTACCTCCGTACATCCGACGGGACGATGACGACCCTCGCGCCCGGGCCGATCGGGAGCGCTACCAGACGGTCTACGCGAGGAGGGACGGGGCCGTGGCCGCGCCCACGGCCGGGCTCCACCTCACCCCCGAGCTCTTGGACGACCTCGATGCACGCGGCGTCCGGCGCGCCGCGGTGGTCCTGCACGTCGGACCGGGGACGTTCCGCCCGGTGACCGCGGCCGACCTGCGCCTGCACCCGATGCACGAGGAGGGTTTCGACGTCCCGCCCGCCACCGCGGCGGCCATCGCGGACACCCGCGACCGGGGCGGCCGCATCGTTGCCGTCGGCACGACGGTGGTTCGCGTCCTGGAATCCGCCGTCCGTCCCACCGACCCTGCTCTCTCGCTGCGCACCGGCCCCGGCCGCACCACCCTGTTCGTCCACCCCCCGCACCTCCTCCGAGTCTGCGACGCCCTGCTCACCAACTTCCACGCCCCCCGCAGCACATTGCTGATGCTCGTGGCGGCGATGGCGGGTCGCGAGCGCATCCTGGCCGCGTACCGCCACGCCGTACGGCGTCGATATCGCATGCTGTCCTACGGCGACGCCATGTTCATCGCGTGATAGAAAGCCGTCATGGCCGTACCGCCGCCAGTCGCCGCTCGCGCGGCCGAGCTTCGCGAACTGCTCACCGAGGCGAGCCACCGCTACTACGTCCTGGACGCACCGACGATCTCGGACGCGGAATACGATCGTCGGTTCCGCGAGCTGACCGAACTGGAGGCGAACCACGAGGAGCTGCGGACCGAGGACTCCCCGACGCAGAAGGTCGGTGCTCCTCCACTCGACACGTTTCGCAAGGTAGAGCATCGCGTGCCGATGATGTCGCTGGAGAACGTGAAGACCCGCGCCGAGTTCGCCGAGTGGATCGAGCGCATGAAGAAGCGCCTCGGCGACGACGCACCGGAGACCTTCGTGCTGTCGGCGGAACCGAAGCTCGACGGGATATCGATGTCCGTGGTCTACGTGGACGGCCGCTTCGAGGTCGGCGCCACCCGCGGCGACGGCGAGACCGGCGAGGACGTGACCCTGAACGTCAAGACGATCCGCGGGCTCCCGCTCACGCTGAGCGGCAAGGGTTGGCCGGCGCGAGTCGAGGTACGCGGTGAGGTCTACGTCACCAAGGCCGACTTCGACGCGTTCAACGCGAAGCGCACCGAGGAGGAGGGCCGCTACGTCAACCCCCGCAACTTCGCGGGCGGATCGTTGCGCCAGCTCGACTCCCGCGTCACCGCAGAGCGCCCGCTGCGAATCGCGCTCTACCAGCTCGTCGACGCCAAAGGACTCGGTCTCGCCTCGCAGTCGGAGGTCCTCGATCGTCTGCAAGAGTGGAGGCTGCCCGTCCCGCGCGCGTGGTTCCGACGGTGCGAGTCGGACGCCGCCGCCGCCGCGTGGTTCGAGAAGCTGGAGAACGGTCGCGGCGACATCCCGTTCGAGGTCGATGGGATGGTGCTCAAGGTCGACGAGATCGCTCAGTGGGAGGTGTTGGGCGCGCGGTCGCGAACCCCCCGCTGGGCCGTGGCGTGGAAGTTCCAGGCGCAGGAGGAGACGACGACCCTCGCGGACATCGAAATCTCGGTCGGGCGGACAGGCGCGCTGACGCCGGTCGCGATCCTGGAGCCCGTGTTCGTCGGCGGCGTCACCGTCACCCACGCGAGCCTCCACAACCAGGACGAGATCGACCGCCTCGACGTCCGCATCGGGGACCGGGTCGTGGTCCAGCGCGCGGGCGACGTCATCCCCAAGGTCATCAGGGTCGTCACGGAAGCCCGATCCGGCGAACTGGAGAAGTTCCCCTTCCCCGACCAGTGTCCGGTCTGCGATCACGAGGTCACGGTCGCGGAGGGCGGAGTCGTCGTGCGCTGCCCGAACGACATCTGCCCAGCGAAACTCAAGGGGCGCATCCGCCACTTCGCGTCTCAGGACGCGCTCGACGTGCAGGGGCTCGGCGAGAAGCTCGTCGAACAGCTCGTCGACGAAGGGCTGGTGAAGACGTCCGCCGACCTCTTCCGCCTCGATGTGGAGACGCTCGAGGGGCTCGAACGCATGGGCCGCAAGTCTGCGGAGAACCTCGTGGCCGCTCTGGACCGGGTCCGCACCACCACGCTCCCGCGCGTCCTCTACGGGCTCGGGGTCAGGCACGTCGGCGAGGTCGTCGCCGAGCTGATCGCCGTCGAAGCTCGAAGCCTGGGCGGACTCCTGCGGCTCGACGAAGAGACACTGGCCGCGATCGACGGTGTCGGCCCGATCGTCGCACAGAGCGTCCGCGCCTGGCTCGACGTCCCCGACAACGCGGCCTTGCTCGCGGATCTCGAGGCCGTCGGCGTCACCTATCCCGAGCCCGAACGCGCGACCGCGGGGCGTCTTCTCGATGGCATGACTGTAGTCATGACGGGCACGCTTCCGGAGCTCTCCCGCAAAGACGCGCAGGCCCTGCTGAAGGAGCACGGAGCCAAGGTCGCCTCGGGGATCTCCAAGAACACGACCTTCCTGCTCGCCGGGGAGCGCGCGGGTTCCAAACTCAAGAAGGCGCAGGAACTGAACGTCCCGGTCCTGAGCGAGGAAGAGCTCCTCGCGTGGCTCCACGAAGGCGTCGTTCCGGCCTTCTCAAAGATCTCCTAAAACCGCACCGGAGTGGCTTTACGGCACCTCCCCCGAAACCTAATCTCCTCGCGTCCCTGGACGCCGGGCATGATGCCGCCTTCACGTTGTCTTCATGGAAGACAAGGCGACCCAGGCCCCACCGACTCCTTGCGGAGCCTTGCCGTGTCCCTCGTCAGAGTGCCCAGGCCCGCGCAGATCCCGACCGGGATCCGCGCCCTGTTCGTGCTCGCCCTGCTGTACCTGTTCCTCGTGGCGATCCAGATGCTCGGAGGGACGTTCAAGGACCTCGGCTCGGACCAGGCCAAGCTGCTGATCGGACAGATCTCGAACCCCTTCGCCGCGCTGGCGGTTGGCGTTCTGGCCACGGTCCTGGTGCAGTCTTCGTCCGTAACGACGTCGACCATCGTCAGCGCGGTCTCAGGTCTCATGGCGACCCAGACCGACCCCGGCACCGACCCCGCCGACCTGCAGGCGTTCATCTCGCCGTTCGTACCCATGATCATGGGCGCGAACATCGGGACGACGATCACCAACACGCTGGTGTCGATGGGCCACGTCACCCGGTCGAACGAGTTCCAACGGGCCTTCGCCGGCGCGACGATGCACGACTTCTTCAACCTGCTGTCGGTCGCGGTCCTGCTTCCGATCGAGATCCTGACCGGCGTCCTGAGCAAGATCGCAGTGTTCCTCGTGCACTCGCTCCACCTCGGTGGGGGAGTCGAATTCAAGAGCCCGATCAAGACGGCGGTGAAGTTCGGCTACCAGCAGATCAAGACCGCAGTCGAAGGGTTGACCGGCCTCGGCAAGGGCGACCCGGTTTTCGTCGGGCTCATGGTGCTACTCGCGGTCGTGGTCATCTTCACCTGCCTCGTGTACATCACCAAGAACATGAAGGCGGTGATGGCCGGGCGCCTCGAGCGCGCGATCAACCGCGTCCTCGAGCGGAGCGGGCTGCTCGGGATCTTCATCGGCATCCTGCTCACCGTTTCGGTGCAGTCGTCCAGCATCACGACGTCGCTCCTGGTGCCGATGTTCGGCGCGGGCCTGCTCACGCTGGAGAACGGGTTCCCGATCTGCCTCGGCGCCAACATCGGCACGACCGTGACGGCGCTCCTCGCGGCCGTCGCGGGCAATCACGCCGGACTCGCGATCGCGTTCGTCCACCTGCTCTTCAACATCGGGGGCATCGTGGTCTTCTACCCCATACCCGCCGTGCGTCGGATTCCGATCCGCTTCGGCGAACGGCTGGCCGCGAAAGCGTCCCAGTCCAAGTGGTGGATCCTCGGGTACGTCGGCGGTGTCTTTGTCGTCACTCCTCTCCTCGGTATGCTCATCTTCAATTGAGAACGCGCATGTTCGACTGGTTCAAGAAGTCCGCTCCCGCCGCCGCGGAAGGCATGGACAACATGACGTCAGAGTTCGGCCAGATGCTGGACGCGGGCCGGCACTGCTTCGACACCGCCGCCAACGCGTTGATCGGAGGCACCGATCCAGAGGTCATCCGCAAGGACCTCTTCGAGACCGACAAGCGCATCAACAAGGCCGAGCAACAGATTCGCCGCCACCTCGTCGTCCACGTGTCGGTGCACGGCGCCGCGAGCCTCCCAGCGTGTCTGGTACTCATGAGCGTGGTGAAGGATGCGGAGCGGATCGGCGACTACGCCAAGAACATCTTCGACCTCACCCCGAACGTCGACCGCATCCGCGCTCAGGGAGGAGCGATCGAGGATCTCGTCGGCCTCAAGGACGAGATCTCGGCCGGGCTGGCCCGCACGCGGAAGGCGTTCGATGCACAGAGCGAGGAAGACGCCCGCGCGCTGGTCCGTGAGTTCTCGACGCTCGAAGACCATTGTGACCAGCAGGTCGACGAGCTGGTCAAGAATGAAGTTGATCACACCTGCGCTGCGACGCTCGTGCTGACCTATCGCTACTTCAAGCGGGTCATCTCGCACACGATGAACATCGCGACGTCCATCTTCATGCCGCTGGACAAGATCGACTACTTCGACGAGAAACCGCGCCCCAACAGCAAGTGAGGTAGGCTGGCGGGTCATGCCCCTGGACCCCGATCTGGCGCGGACCCGCCTCGAGGAGGCGCGAATCTACGTTCTGCTGACCCGGCAGCTCTGCCGTCTCGATCCGCTCCTCGTGCTCGAGGAATGTCTCGATGCCGGCGCTGACCTGGTCCAGGTCCGCGAGCTTCAGCTCCCCGATCGCGAGCTCCTGGAGTGGGTCCACGACGTGCGTGAACGCTGCGCGAAGCACCGGGTCCCCGTGATCGTCAACGACCGCGCCGACATCGCGTTGCTCGCGGGTGCGGACGGCGTCCACGTCGGCCAGACCGACCTCCCCCCGCGCGCCGTCCGCGAGCTCTTCGGCAAGGACCTCCTCGTAGGCCTCAGCATTCACGGACACCACCAGATCAGGGAGTCTGCAGACGAGCCCGTCGACTACATCGGCATCGGCCCCGTCTTCGACACCGAGACCAAGGGCGTCGAAGGCCACGGAGCAGCCTGGTTGAAAGAGCTCCTCCCTGAGGCCACGCTCCCCGCCTTCGGCGTCGGCGGCATCGACCTGGAGACGGTCGACGACGCGGTGGCGGCCGGACTCGACCGCATCGCCGTATCATCCGCGATCTGTGGAGCCGAATCGCCCCGCTCGGTCATCGACGCGCTGCGCGAAGCGCTGGCCTGATCGGGAGCCGACCTTCAGAGGTAGCAATCGGCTTGAAGGGGCGTGACCCGGCGAGGCTTGTTACGCTCCTCACGACATGGCGCAGGACGACGCGCGCAGACCCAGTTGGTTCGCCTTGCTGCTTTCGGTGGTAGCGGGGCTCGGGCATCTCGTAATCGGGCGACCGCGGCGGGGGTTCCTGTTGTTCGCGTCGACGAGCGGGTGCTGGAACCTGGCCGTGCTGTCGGCCATCGCACCCGTCGCCCCCCTCGGTCCGTGGACGTTGCGAGCCGGAATCGCGATTGGAGGAGCGCTGACGCTCTTTTCGATCATCGACGTGTTCCGTCTCGGGGTCTATGCGCGGCTCGGTGTGGTCCGGGCACGCAGACAGGCGTGGTTCACCGACGCCGTCACGCACTACCTCAAGGGCGACTACCCGGCCGCCCGACGGCTCCTGGACCGCCTGCTCGACCTCGATCCCGCCGATCCCGTGGCGCGGCTGTACCTCGCGACGCTGGAGCGGCGCGCAGGCAGTCCGGAGCGCGCCATTCACCACGCACGGCGAGCTCTGGCAGCGGCGCCCCATGCCGATTTCGCGCCGGAAATCGAGCGCGAGATCGTCCTGGCGCGCGAAGTTCGCGAAGCCCGTCGGCGCGACGGTTAGCTTCGCGAGCTACTCGCGACGGCTGGCGTTCATGATCGCCGCCTCGACCATTCGCTTGATCTCGTCGCTCTTGGCATGACGGAGAATCCCGCGGAGCTGATCGAGGTCGCGACGCGTGCAGGCCCGGTTGAGGTAGCGGACCTCCCCCAGCGACACCGTCTGGCGCCGGCCGATGCGGTCGAAGACCACCCGCGATAGGTCGCTGCCGACGTAGGTGCCGATGTGCAGATCGACCATCGAGGTGAGGGCCGCCTGCGCCTGCGGCTCGTCGGCGGCCGCGAGAAGCTTGCGGACCAGTGTCTGGTCGCCGGCCTGCATCACGGCCATGACCGCGGCCGAGCGCAGATCGCGCACGGGGTGATCGCGGTTGCGGTCCCCCAGGTCCCTCAGTGGATGCGCGGGCCCCAGCGCGATCTCATACGCCTTGAGCGTCGCTTCAGGGTTATCGGGAACGTGCCCGAGGCACTCGACCGCGACGAAGCGCTCCGTGTCCGACAGCGAACGGTCGTTCCACGTCCTGTCGAGATGGTCGACCGCGCCCTCACGGCCCATTCGCGCGATACGGATCGTGGCCTGGGTGCGAACCGCCGGCTTGTCGATCCGCGACTGCAACTGGAGCAGGGCCTGCGCAGCCCGGTTCGAGTTCTGGTCGGCAATGGCGTCGATCGTCTGCCATGGATGGTGCTCGGTCAGCTCCATCAACGGCTCGATCACGCGATCGTCCTGCACGCGGCGGAAGAGGTACGACAGCGCGTAGCGCGCAGTGGGGTCCTTGACCAGGTTCCAGACGGCGACGAGGAAGTCGATGTCCTTCGATTTGCGCTGCGGCTGGTAATGCCACTCCGCGAGAATCCGGGCGATGTGCTTGCTCGAGAACGAGCGGTCGAGGGTGCGGACGTCCTGCCCGACCGTTTGCTTGATGAGGTCGTAGACCGCGTCCCCCACGACCCCTCGATCTTCGCAGAGTCCCACGAGTCCGGCCTTCCGGGAGATCGTGGTCTGCGCTCCGGGCCACCGGGGCCGAGACTGGGTGGCGCCGACTCCGACGGCCGCCGCCTCGAACGTAGACGGGTCGTCCCGACCGACGCCCCGAAGGCTGCCGGAGCTGGCGCCGGGTCCCGTGGCCATGAGTTGCCAACCGACGATCAGCAGGCCGGCGATGCCGAATACGAGCGCTAAGTGACGCATGATCGACTCCAGGGGAGGTCCCAGACGCCCACGCTCCGATCGCCTGCCACATTGGCAGGGGGGTCCGGGGGGTTCCCCTCTTTCTGACAAACTGTCATCGGTCCTCTACGGACCCGAGCGCGCTCCGCCCGCGGCTTCCGGCATTCTCCCACGAGGATGGGGACCGGCACAAGCCGAGTAGGGCCGGGGCACGCCGTTTGCTCCTGAGCGGACCCGGAGAAGGTACCGGACCGCGCGGGGCGGAACGCCCAGCGCCTCATCGAATCGAGCTACCCATGGTCGCCATGTCGCGCCACCTCAATGCCCTGGTCGTCGATGACGATCAGGGGATCCGACTCACGGTCGGGGAGGCGTTGCAGACCGTGGGCCACCGCGCGTTCGCAGCTGCGAACCGGGCGGAGGCCCTCGAGGTCGTTCGTTTTCAGCCGGTTCACTTCTCTATCGTGGACGTCCATGTCCAGGCGGACGACGGAATCCGGATCATCCGCTGCCTCCGGAAGCAGACCGGCGCGTTGCCGGTCATCTTCATGTCGGGCGCGTTTACTCCGGAAATCGTTGCTCGCGCCGAGGCTCTCGGAGCGCGTCACTGCCTCGAGAAGCCGTTGGACGTGCATCGACTCCTCGATGCAGTTCAGGAATTGATCAGCTTAGAAGACCTGTAGCCGGGGCCTCCCCGGCAGGAGATCCAGGAAACGACCATGGCAAGCCTTCGACCCCTCAACGACAAGGTCATCGTGCGCCGCGTCGAGGCCGAGGACCTGACGGCCGGCGGCATCTACCTTCCCGATCAGGCCAAAGAGAAGCCAAAGGAGGGCGTCGTCGATGCCCTCGGCGACGGCAAGCTGCTCGAGAGCGGCGAGCGCGCCAGCTTCCAGGTGTCGCCCGGCGACCGCATCCTCTTTTCCTCCTACGCGGGGACCGAGGTCAAGGTCGAGGGCGAGGAGTTCCTGGTCATGGGCGAGGAAGACATCCTCGCGATCATCGGATAACGCTGGCGCAAGCCACGAGGAGAATCAGAGATGCCTGCGAAGAAGATCGCGTTCGACCAGGAGGTCTACGAGAGCCTCCGGTCTGGCGTCAACAAGCTCGCCCGTGCGGTGAAAATCACTCTCGGGCCGCGAGGCCGCAACGTCGTCATCGAGAAGTCGTTCGGTGCGCCGACCGTCACCAAGGATGGTGTCACGGTCGCCAAGGAGATCACCCTCCAAGACACCTACGAGAACATGGGCGCGCAGATGGTGAAGGAGGTCGCGAGCAAGACCTCGGACGTCGCCGGTGACGGCACCACGACGGCCACGGTCCTTGCCGAAGCGATCTTCGAGGAAGGCCTCAAGAACGTCATCGCCGGCGCATCGCCCATCGCCATCAAGCGCGGCATCGACGAAGCCGTCAATCAGGTCGTCGCCAAGATCGGCCGCATGTCCCGCCCCGTCGAGGGCAAGAAGGACATCGCGCAGGTCGGCTCGATCGCCGGCAACAACGACGCCGAGATCGGCAAGCAGATCGCCGAGGCGATGGAGCGGGTCGGCAAGGACGGCGTCATCACCGTCGAAGAGGGCAAGTCCCTCGAAACGACGGTCGAGTGGGTCGAGGGGATGCAGTTCGACAAGGGCTATCTCTCCCCGTACTTCGTGACCGACACGCAAGACATGACCTGCCTGATGGAGAAGCCGTACATTCTCGTGCACGAGAAGAAGATCAGCACCATCAAGGACCTGATCCCCGTGCTCGAGAAGGTCGCCCAGAGCGGGCGTCCGCTACTCATCATCGCCGAGGACATCGAGGGTGAAGCCCTCGCGACGCTGGTGCTGAACCGCATCCGCGGCGGCTTCGCGTGCTGTGGGGTCAAGGCCCCGGGGTTCGGCGACCGGCGCAAGGCCATGCTCGAGGACATCGCCATCCTCACTGGCGGCACTGCCGTCATGGAGAACCTCGGCATCAGCCTCGAGTCGCTGACGCTGAAAGACCTGGGCACCGCGGACAAGGTCGAGATCTCGAAGGAGAACACGATCCTCATCAACGGCGCGGGCAAGAAGGACAAGATCAAGGGCCGCATCGCTCAGATCCGCAGCGAGATCGACAACACGACCTCCGACTACGATCGCGAAAAGCTCCAAGAGCGCTTGGCCAAGCTCTCGGGAGGTGTCGCGCAGATCAATGTCGGCGCGGCCACCGAGGTCGAAATGAAAGAGAAGAAGGCGCGCGTCGAGGACGCTCTCCACGCGACTCGGGCGGCCGTCGAGGAAGGCGTGCTTCCGGGCGGTGGCGTCGCGCTCCTGCGCTGCGCTGACTCGATCAAGTCCGACTCTTCCGGTGCCGACGAGTCGATCGGCCGGGGCATCATCAAGCGCGCCCTCTCCGCTCCGCTGCGCCAGATCGCGGAGAACGCGGGCTTCGAGGGCTCCGTGGTCGTCCAGGAAGTGCGCACCTCGAAGGAGTCCATGGGCTTCAACGCCGCCAAGGGCAAGCACGAGGACCTCATGAAGGCCGGGGTCATCGACCCGGCCAAGGTGGTCCGCACCGCGCTCCAGAACGCGGCGTCCGTCGCCAGCCTGCTCCTCACCACCAAGGCCCTCATCTCCGAGATTCCGGAGAAGACCAAGGCCGGCCCCGAGCCGGGCATGGAAGGCGGTATGGGAGGCATGGGCGGAATGGGAGGTATGGGCGGCATGGGAGGTATGGGAGGCATGGGCGGCGGAATGGGCTTCTAGCCCCGCTCCCTCCACTTTCCGACTCCCTCGACCCAGACGGCCTCGCCTCGCGGCGGGGCCGTTCTGTGTTTCAGGGCCAGGGCCCGCCGTGTGTTCGCGTGAATGAGGCGGACGAAGGGAAGGCGATCGGGGCCTGAACAGAGCCCGAACAAGACCTCCCCCGTCCCGCGGTTGACGGAGGCCGCCTCATTTCGGATCATCTTCCGCTTGTCTTTTGCCACCGGGGAACCGGTGCGCCTGGACCCCAACCTCCTGCGAGACCATCGGATGCGGCGTCCCTTCATTGCGGGCAACTGGAAGATGAACCTCTCGCACCGCGACGCGGTGCGGCTGGCGGAGGAGATCCATGAACGGGTCTCCGGCATCCCGGACCGTGACGTCGCGCTGTGCCCGACTTTCGTGAGCGTGACCGGCGTCGCGCAGGCGCTCGCGGATTCACGCATCCAGGTCGGCGGTCAAGATTGCGCCCGCACGGACGACGGCGCCTACACCGGCGAGGTGAGCGCCTCCATCCTGAAGTCGACCGGCGCCTCGGTCGTCATCATCGGCCACTCCGAACGCCGCCACGTGATGGGCGAGACCGACGAGGTCGTGCGCGAAAAGATGGGCAAGGCGCGCGAGCACGGACTGCGTCCCATCCTCTGCGTCGGCGAAACGCTCGAGGAGCGCAAGTCGGGGCGGACGCTCGAGGTCGTCGAGCGACAGATCCGGAAGGGGCTCGAGGGCTTTGGCGGCGCCGACCTCACGGAGACCACCATCGCCTACGAACCGGTCTGGGCGATCGGTACCGGCGAGGTCGCCACGCCGGACCAGGCGCAGGAGGTCCACGCGGCCATCCGCGGCTGGCTCAAGGAACTCGGGGGCGCGATCGGCGAGGACATCCGCATCCAGTACGGCGGATCGGTCAAGCCCAGCAACGTGGACGGCCTCATGGCCATGCCAGACATCGACGGAGCGCTGGTCGGCGGCGCTTCGCTAAACGCAGACGATTTCGCGACGCTCGTCGGCTTCGGGAACGGTTGATCCCCAGGACCACGACGTCGGAGCAACAGATCCATGGACATCGTCAAGATCATCCTTCAGATCCTGTTCGTGCTGAACGCGATCTTCCTCATCGGAATCGTGCTGATGCAGGAGGGCAAGGGCGGCGGCCTTGGCAACGCCTTTGGTGGTGCCGGTGGCGAGGCGTTCGGACACGGAGTGGGCGGTATCAACCGGTTCACGGCGTACGTCGCCGGAAGCCTGATGGTCATCGCGTTGACGCTCGCGTTGATGAACAACGTCGGATGACGGTCGAACAAGCGCCCTCGAACGGCTCCCACGGCCCAACTGATCGGCGAGGAACGCAGAGGTCCTTGGCTTGATCCTCAGCATGACGGGTTTCGGATCCGCGACCCTGGAAGAGGGTCCGCGACGGGTGGCGGTGGAGGTGCGGACGCTCAACCACCGCTACCTGAAGCTCAACCTCAAGCTCCCGCGCACTCTCGCGGGGCTGGAGAGTGAGCTCGAGCCGGTCGTCCGTAAGCAGGTTCGGCGCGGTGCGTTGACCGCGATGATCCGCTACCGCGACGACTCGGCGCAACCGAGCTTCCAGATCGACGTTGCGGCGGCCCGCGCATACCGCGATCAGATCAGCAAATTGTGGGAAGCCCTCGGACTCAAGGAGCCAGGCTGGCACGACCGCGTCGAACCGCTGCTCGCGCTCCCCGGCGTCGTGCGTGCGGACGAGGAAGAGGACCTCTCCCCCGGGATTCCAGACGAGACCCGTTCCCTTGTCCGCCGGGCCCTCGGCGAAGCGCTCGAAGCACTCGTCGCCTCGCGGGCGGAGGAAGGCGGAAACACCGTCAGCGTCCTCCTCGCGCACGCCAAGAACCTCGAAGGGCACATCGCGATCGTGGCCGCGCGCGCTCCCGAGATTCCGCGTGAGCAGCGGGACCGCATCCACCAGCGCGTGCAAACACTGATCTCCGAGATCGATCCCAAGATCGAGATTGCAGAAGCCGACCTCGTCCGCGAGCTCTGTGTGCTCGTGGACAAGACCGACGTCGCCGAGGAGCTGAACCGGCTGCAGAGCCACCTGGAACGCTATCGGTCCATTCTCGGCGGCAGCGGGGAGGCGGGTCGCAAGCTCGACTTTCTCATCCAGGAGATGCTGCGCGAGACGAACACGATCGGAAGCAAGGCCAACGACCCTACGGTCGCACACGCAGTCGTCGACATGAAGTGCGAGGTCGAGCGCATGAAGGAGCAGGTACAGAACCTTGAGTAGCCCCCGCGTTGTCGTCATCTCCGGCCCGAGTGGGGTCGGCAAATCGACCTTGATCCGCGACCTGGTGGACCAGGGCGCGCGTCTTGCCGTGTCCGCTACGACGCGCGATGCGCGCGACGGCGAGACGAACGGCGTGGACTATCACTTCGTCGACCGAGACCGGTTCATCGCCATGCGCGACGCCGGTGAATTGCTCGAGTGGGCCGAAGTGCACGGCCGCCTCTACGGAACGCCAGGCAGCGAGGTGGCGGCCGACTCGGGTGACGAGGACGTCGTGCTCCTGGACATCGACGTCCATGGCTACCGCAGCATCCGCGCGCTCGGGATCGACGTGCTCGGCGTGTTCATCGCCCCACCCTCGATGGACGAGCTCATCCGACGTCTCCAGGAACGAAAAAGCGAATCGGAGGCGGCCCGCACGGTCCGCCTCGAGAACGCGGCCACCGAGATGGCCGCGCGTCACGAGTACGACCACATCGTCGTCAACGACGATGTGGACCAAGCCAAGAAACAGCTACGGGAGCTGGTGCTGATCCGTAACGGGTCGGCGACCTGATCGCCTCATGATCGACCAGTCCAAATTCGAGCACCTCTACGGTCAGTGCGGTGGTGTGTACAAGACGACCGTCCTCATGCAGAAGCGCATGCGCGAGCTCAACCGCGGTGCGCGCAAGCTCGTCGAGGAGGAAGCGAAGAATCCTATCGAGATCGTGATGAGCGAGATCGAGCAGAACAAGATCGAGCTCATCCCGGACAACGAGGAAAACCGCGAGATCATCCGCGCCGAGGTCGAGCGCATGACGCACGGCCAGCCACCTTCGATCGATGTCGGTGGGACCACGAGCGAGGACGAGCTCGAGCGCCGCATCCTCTCCGCGCTCTCCAAGGACGACTGACCTGAGCCAGAAGACGGTCGTTCTCGGCGTCTCCGCGTCGGTGGCCCTCCACCGCGCGCTGGACCTCACCTCCGAGCTGAAGAAGCGCGGAGACGCCGTCACCGTCCTCATGACCCGGGGGGCAACGAAGCTCGTCACACCGCTCCACTTCCAGGCCCTCTCGGGCCGTCGCGTCTTCCACGACGTCTTCGCGGGCGCGGGCGACGACGTCTACGACCACCTGAATCCGGCCCGCGACGGCGACGTCCTCGTCTGCGCTCCCGCGACCGCCGACCTCATCGGGCGCCTCGCTGCGGGCCTCGCCGACGACATGGTCACGACCACCGCCCTGGCGTGGACCAATCGACCGAAGGTCCTCGCCCCCGCCATGAACTGGCGCATGTGGGCGCACCCATTCGTGCAACGCAACGTCCGGACACTCACGGACGCAGGCTGGCACCTGGTCGGCCCGGCGGAAGGCGACCTCGCCTGCGGCGAACAAGGCCCGGGCCGCCTCGCCCCGGTCGCCGACATCCTGGCGGCGCTCTAGCCGGAGCACGAACCTCCAGAGGCTGTGGGTCAATCGGCTCCGAGCGCAGCCCGGATTGCCGGATCCGGACTCAGAGCGGACCTGGAGGTCCGCGCTCCCATCAGAGCAGATTGCTTCACACGCTCTGGAGGTCCGCGCTCCCGGCAGAAGATCCGCGTCCCCCGGGACCGTCATACAATCCCACCACCATGCGTTTCCTCATCTCCGGCGGACCCACCCACGAGTTCCTCGACGACGTGCGGTATCTCGGCAACCCGAGCACGGGTGGCCTGGGGATCGCCGTCGCGGAAGCGGCCCGGCAGGCGGCGCACCCCGCGACGCTGGTCCTGGGTCCGACCCATCTCGCCGATCCGGCGGGGGTGGAGGTCGTCAGGGTGGTCTCCGCCAACGAAATGCACGCTGCGATGACCGATCGCCTCGCATCAGCTGACGCCGTGGTGATGACCGCAGCCGTGTCGGACTACCGCCCCAAGTCCCGCGTTGTGGGCAAGATCAAGAAGGGGGCCCAAGAACTGGTGCTGGACCTGGTCAAAAACCCCGACATCTTGGGGGACTTAGGTAAGATGGCCGGGGACCGGGTACTCGTGGGGTTTGCGCTTGAAGCCGCACCACCCGAGGAAGCCCGGGAGCTGGCCAGGGGCAAGCTCGACGCCAAGAACCTCGACCTCGTCGTCCTCAATCGCTGCGGGTCCTTCGGAGGCTCCGGCATGGAGGACGTCACCGTCCTCGCAAGGACGGGCACGGTTACGGAGTTGGGTGCGATCGACAAGGCGTCCCTGGCGCGGTGGCTCGTCGACTGGTGCGAGCGCGAGGGCGGGAATGGCCAACGGGGAAAAGGCAACTTGTGACCCGACGTCGACCGACGTCAAGCAGCCGCTCCGCGTGCGCGTGACCCGGCTTCCGGGCACCGACGACCTCCCGCTCCCCCGTTACGCAACGCCGGGTTCCGCCGGAGCCGATCTCTGCGCAGCCGTGACCGAACCCGTCACCGTGCGCATGGGAGAGATCGCCTTGATCCCGACCGGGCTTTCTCTGGAGATCCCGGTCGGCTTCGAGGGTCAGGTGCGGCCGCGGTCGGGGCTCGCGCTCCGCGCAGGGCTCACGCTCGTCAACGCTCCCGGCACCATCGACTGCGACTACCGCGGTGAAGTGAAGATCATCGTCACCTGCCTCTCGAAGACACCGTGCGTCATCGAGCGGGGCGAACGAATCGCCCAACTCGTGATCGCGCCCGTCCGGCAGGCGACGTTCGACGAGGCCGACGTCCTCACCGAGACCGAACGCGGAGAGGGCGGCTTCGGCCACACGGGACGCGAGGCGCTCACGACGGTCTGACCGTCGCACAGCCACGGAGGTTGGGGAACACGATGAGCAGGATGCGGCGGCTCCTTGCCTGGGCCCTGCTGCTGTCGGCGGTCTGGGTCGCACTTTCATTCGCGACGTACGACCCGTCCGCGAACGCAAGCGGTGCGACGAATCTCGGCGGGACGGTGGGCCGCTTTCTGGCGTCTACCCTCGTCGAGGCGTTCGGCATCGGTGCGTTTGTACTCGCGTTCTACCTCGCGTTGCTCGGTTACCTCGTGCAGACCCACCGCGTTCCGAAGGAGCCCATCCTCCGCGTGCTCGGCCTCGCCGTGTGCATGCTCACGTTGGGTGCGTTCTGGCAGGCGCTTCTGCCCGACCGCACGTTCCCGGGCGGAAGCGTGCCGCTCGGCGGCATCCTCGGCGACGAGATCACCGTCCGGCTCGACGCAGCGCTCGGCTCCGTGATCACTTTGCTCACGATGGGAATCGGCGGTCTGGCGGGGCTGCTGCTCGCCACCGACGACCTCATACCGAACCTGATTCGGGGCGGTCGGCTGCCGCTGAACGGCGAAGGACGCGCGACCCTGCGCCAGATCCTCGCCAAGCGGCTCGAGGAAGCGATCGGCCGCGGCGAGCCGGAGAAGGCGGCCAACGCGGAAGCGGCGAAGACACCGGCGCCGAAGAAGCGAACCCAGCGGAAGAAGCCCGCCCGCAAGGCCGCAGTCGCCGAGGAGGAGGAACTCGAGGAAGAGGAAGAACTCGAGGAGGAAGAAGACGAGCTCGAGGACGAGGATCCCGATCTCGAGGAGGAAGAGGAAGAGTACGAGGAAGAAGAAGAGGAGGAGGAGGAGGAAGAAGAAGAGGAAGAAGAGGAACCCGAGCCCATCCGTGTCAACGTCCCGAAGATCCGCCAGGCTGCCACGCCCGTCAGCGCCGACGGCATCGAGGTCATCAAGCTCAAACGCGACCCCAAGATGACCGGCGCGGGGAAGTACTCCCTTCCCCCACTCGCGCTCCTGGCCGAGCCGACCTACGTCCGCGAGCGGGAGTCCGACGCGGTGCTGCAGAAGAAGGCCGCCCAGCTCGAGGAGGCCCTGCAGGATTTCCACGTCAGCGCGAGCGTTGACGAGATCGAGCGCGGCCCCGTCATCACTCGCTTCGACCTGGTGCTCGAACGCGGCACCAAGATCTCCAAGGTCACGGGCCTGGCTGACGACCTGGCGTTGGCGCTGGGGGTCGGCCGCGTCCGGATCGCACCGGTGAAGGGCAAGTCGGTCCTCGGCGTCGAGATCCCGAACCGGAAGCGCGAGACGGTATTCCTCCGCGAGCTCACCGCGTCGGACGAGCTCACGAAGCGGAAGATCGCGATCCCGCTCTTCCTCGGCAAGGACGCGTCCGGACACCCCATCATCGAGGATCTCGCAACGACGCCCCACCTGCTGATCGCCGGGCGCACGGGCGCGGGCAAGTCGGTCTTCGTCAACGACCTCATCCTTTCCATCCTGCTCACGCGGTATCCGGAGGAGGTCCGCCTCATCATGATCGACCCGAAGAAGGTCGAGCTCGAGGTCTACCAGGACATCCCCCACCTGCTCACGAAGGTAGAGAGCAACGCGAAGAAGGCGACCAAGATCCTCGAATGGTGCGTCAACCAGATGGAGGAGCGCTACGAACTCCTCGCCGCGACCGGCGTCCGCCATCTGACGTCCTACAACAAGATGGCCACCAAGACGAAGCGGGAGAAGCTCCTGAGCCTGTACTCCGAGGAGGAGGTCGACAAGCTCCCTGCGTTCATGCCGTACATCGTGATCATCGTCGACGAGCTGGCGGACCTCATGATGGTGGCGGGCAAGGAGGTCGAGCAGGCGATCGCCCGACTGGCCCAGAAGGCGCGCGCGGTCGGGCTACACGTGGTCCTCGCGACGCAACGCCCCAGCACCGATGTGATCACGGGGCTCATCAAGAGCAACCTGCCCGCCCGCATCGCGTTCCAGACGCGAACGGGAATCGACAGCCGCACGATCCTCGACCGCTACGGCGCCGAGAAGCTGCTCGACAAGGGCGACATGCTCTACCTGTCGTCGACCAGCGACAACCCGCGTCGCGTCCAGGGGCCATTCGTCTCGGACGGCGAGGTCGAGGCGATCGTCGGCTACCTCAGGGAACACGCGTCACCGCTGTACACGCAGAACCTCGAACAGGTGAAAGCGAACAGCAGCGACGCCCAGTCCGTCATGCACCAGGACGACCTCTTCGAAGAGGCCGTCGACGTCATGTTCGCCAGCGGCATGGCGTCGGCGTCGGGTCTGCAGCGGCGCATGAAGGTCGGATACGCCCGCGCTTCACGACTCATCGACCTGATGTCGGATGCGGGCATCGTGTCGGAACACCGGGGCTCGAAAGCGCGCGAGATCCTGATGAGCCCGGAAGAGTGGGAGGAGATGCGGGCGAGCGTCAAAGCTGGCGCCTCCCGTTGAGTCGAGCAACGCCGACGAGGGAACACCATGTCCGAGATCGCTGAAAACAAGGCCGAGGAAAGCAACGGCGGTTTCCTGCCCGTCGCCCTGTTCTTCGTATCCGTCGTCGCCCTCGCGAAGGCGTGCATGGAATCGTTCAGCGGAAGCCCCCGGGTGCTGATCGAGTTCATGGGGCCGGCGCCGACCATCTTCACGCTGGCCGGCATGAGCCTGCTCGGAGCGCTGTGGTTCTTGCGCGGCGACGTCCAATGGCCGTTCCGCAAGATCCTCGCGATGCTGCTGATCGCACTGCCCCTCGCCGGCCTGCTCGGGACCCTTCAAGGCATCCCGGAACCGGAGACCCCAGCCGTCGGTGGGGTCGCCGGGCTCCCCCTCGGGACGGCATTCCTGAAGATGCCCGCCGTGATGGCGGCCGGTGCCGCCGCGCTCCTCAACCTCCTGACCATTGCCATGGCGTGGCGCCTCGCGTTCCAGTCGCCGCCAGCCGAGGACAGCTCAGCAGTCGCCCTCGCCCATGCGCTCGCCCGCCAGGAAGAGGAGACTCGCGCACACGCTGGCGCCGGTGAGCCGATCGCCGCGGCCGCGACCGCGGTCCTCGAACCGCCAGAGGAAGGTGGGATCGACGACGACGCCCCAGACGAATCCGAGGCCCAGGAAGAGAGCGCCGACCAAGACACCTCCAACGTCGCGGAAGAGGAAGAGCCGGACCTCCTGCTCGCTGCGAGCCGTCTCGCCGCGATGGAAGAGCGTGAGCCGGAGCCCGAACCGGAACCCGTCCCGCCGCACCTCGACCAGAGCCGCATCCTCGCTGGCGTGCTCCACGAGGACGTCCCGCTGGACGACGTACCCGAGCCGATGCTCGCCCTGCGCGAGGAGGCCCCGGAGCCCGATGACGCCGTCGAAGCCCGTTTCTCCGCCATCGTCGCCCGCGAATCCGGCGCCCTGCCGATCGACGCCGACACGTCGCTGACCGAGGCCGCACTCCTCGGTGCGGCCGCCGGCGAAGCCGAGGTCGTCGGCGAACTCCTGGCAAGCGAGGAGGTCGAAGGAGAAGCCGGCGGGGAACTCGAAGGAGAAGCCGGCGGGGAACTCGNGGAAGAGGCNGACGAGGAGCTCGAGGAAGAGGCNGACGAGGAGCTCGAGGAAGANGCNGACGAGGAGCTCGAGGAAGANGCNGACGAGGAGCTCGAGGAAGAGGCTGACGAGGANCTCGAGGAAGAGGCTGACGAGGNGCTCGAGGAAGANGCNGACGAGGAGCTCGAGGAAGAGGCTGACGAGGAGCTCGAGGAAGAAGCCGACGAGGGACTCGAGGAAGAAGCCGACGAGGGACTCGAGGAAGAAGCCGACGAGGGACTCGAGGAAGAAGCCGACGAGGGACTCGAGGACGGAGAGCTGCTCGCCGCCGTCGAGGAGAGCGCGGAAGCCGCGTCAGTACCAGAGGTTGTGGAAATCGCCGGTCTTGTCGAAGAAGTCGGGACACCTTCTGAGGACGAGGCCGAGTCGGTAGAGTCTGCCGCTCCGCAGCCGGCCGCGGCTGCCGCCTCCGACCGCGATTGGGCGTCGTGGGAAGAAAGCGAGCCGACCGCCCCCCGAGGCGTCGCGCGCCCGCCTCGCTCCCGAACCGCCGCCCGCGCGTCGACCGACGAAGACGACGACGAATCGCAGGGGGTCCTCTTCTCGCACCGCTCCGAGGTGGAGGTAGAGACCTACCGCGTCGCCGTCGACCTCGTGCTCGACGAGGAGCGGTGCTCCGTGGCCATGCTGCAGCGCAACGTCAAGGTCTCGTTCTCCCAAGCGACGGCGATCATCGAACGCATGTACGACGAGGGAATCGTGGGACCGCAGCTACCTTCGGGTCGGCGAGAGATCCTCGTCACCCGGAACCGCGAGGCGGGGCACGCTGAGTCGTGACTGACCGGCGCGGTTCCGGCCTGGCCCGGGCTTGAACCGCACCCATGAAACACACCGTCTCCTTCATCTCGCTGGGCTGCCCCAAGAACCTCGTCGATAGCGAGGGTCTGGTGTCCACGCTGTTGTCGAAGGGCTTCCGCGTGCTCAGCGAGCCCCACGACGCCGATCTCGTGATCGTGAACACCTGCGGATTCCTCGCCGCGTCGCGCCAGGAATCAGTCAACGCCATCCGGGATGCCGTCTCTCTCAAGGACGGCGGGGTGAAGGGCGTACTCGTCGCGGGCTGCATGGTCGGGAACTACAAGGACCAGCTCGATGCACAGGCGCCGGGGGTCGACCGCTACGTCCCGTTCGTCGACTACGGCAAGATCGACGAGCTCGCCGGTGAACTGCTCGGCGACCGCGCGCCCGCGACGTTCACCGTCGAACGTCGGCGCATCGACGCCGCGCTGACGCCCGGTCACTACGCCTATCTGAAAATCAGCGAAGGCTGCAATCACACCTGTGCGTTCTGCGTCATCCCGGACATCCGTGGCCCGATGCGCAGCGTCCCCGAGGTCGATCTCGTCACTCGCGCGCGCATGCTCGCCGAGCGGGGCGTGAAGGAGATCTCCGTCATCGCGCAGGACTCGACGGTCTACGGCACCGACCTCTACGGAGAGAACCGCACTGCGTCCCTGATGCGCAAGCTCGACCAGGTGGACGGGCTGCGTTGGATCCGGCTCATGTACGCGTACCCGACCGAGGTGGGTGACGAGCTCATCGACATCCTCGCGAACGGGACGCGGGTCCTCCCCTACCTCGACGTCCCGATACAACACGCTGCCGATTCCGTGCTTCACCGCATGCGCCGGGGCTACGGGCGCGATCGACTCACCCAGATGGTCGATGACCTCCGCGCGAACGTCCCCGACGTCGCATTGCGAACGACGGTCATCGTCGGGTTCCCGGGCGAGACCGACGCCGACTTCGAGGAGCTGCTGGACTTCGTCCGGACCTCCCGATTCGATCGGCTCGGCGCGTTCCGGTATTCCCTGGAGGAGGGAAGCAGGGCCGCGGACCTCGACGAGCAGGTCTCGGACGACGTGAAAGACGACCGCTACCACCGCCTCATGAGCCTTCAGCAGGAGATCGCGTTCGCCGCCAATGGGGCCCGCCTGGGGACCCGCGAGGAGGTCCTCCTGGACGCGGCCGCCCAGGACGGCCGACCCGCCGTCGCCCGCAGCCGCCGAGACGCGCCCGAAGTAGACGCCTCGGTCCTGATCGATGATCCGGCGCTGAGCCCCGGCGATCTGGTACCGGTCGAGATCACGGGGGCTTCCGGCTACGATCTCCGCGCCGTCACGACTCCCCCCCTCTGATTCGTCGGGATACGCGCGCCACCATGGGCTCTCTCGGGATCTGGAATCTCCCTAACCGCATCACGCTCGGACGCCTCGTCCTGAGCGTCCTGCTGTTCCTCATCCTGGGCCTCATGCAGGAGAATGTCGTCGCCACGTTCGGTCCCTGGGCTTGGGTCGCGTTAGGGCTCTTCGTTCTGGCGGCCGGAACGGACTGGCTCGACGGATACCTCGCACGCAAGCACGGCATGGTGACGGCGTTCGGCCGCATCATGGATCCGTTCGTGGACAAGGTCGTCGTCTGCGGCACGTTGATCTTCCTCTGCACCCCCATCGCCGGCGCACCCGTCTGGATCCCACCGTGGATGGTCGTCGTCGTCATCGGTCGTGAGTTCTTCGTGTCGGCGATTCGCGGCTTCATGGAGTCGCAAGGCGTGAATTTCCAGGCGGACATGCCCGGGAAGATCAAGATGACCCTCCAGTGCCTCGCCATCGGGGGCGTCCTGCTCGTTCGCGCGCTGCGAGATGAAGCGACCCACACTGAGATCGCCGGCATGAGCTGGGCGCTCTCGTTCCTCGATGTCGCGACTCCGATCGTCATCTGGCTCGCCCTGTTCTCGACCCTCTACTCGGGCTGGTACTACGCCCGCAAGGCCCTCCAGGGGATTCAGGGGCTCGAAGGCTGAGTCGCGACACCCGGAGCCCGAAGGAGTTGCTACCTGGCGCGCCATCGCGCGTCCTCGCCACGTTCTTCGGCAGCGGGCTCTTCCCGTGGATGCCGGGCACCTGCGGGACGCTGGCCGCCGCGATTCCGCTGCTGTTCGTCCCCGCCGCGGCCTGGCCCTGGGTCCCCGCCATCGGTGCGGTGGTCACAACCCTCGGCTGCGTGGCGATTTCGAGACAGCTGCCGGCGAAGGACGAAGGCGGTGATCCGGGCTGGTTCGTTCTCGACGAGGTCGCCGGAATGTGGCTCACCGCGTGCGCCCTTGCCGGGCCGGACCAGGTCGGGCTGCTGATCGCGTTCGTGTTGTTCCGGGTGTTCGACATCACCAAGCCCCCACCCGTACGAAGCCTGGAGCGGGTGGGCGGCGGCTGGGGCATCGTTCTCGATGACCTCATGGCAGCGGTGTATGCTCTGGTCTTCGTTCTCCTTTGGGGACTCCTCTGATGGCACGCTTCACGAAGAACAAGATCGCCCCGGCGGAGCCGGCGGTCGACAAGGAGATGTCGGATCTCGGGGCCGTCGCGAAAGTCCGGTTCGGACTCGCGTCCAAGTTCACGGCCCCGGTCACGCTCGTCATCTCGTGCGCCATCTGCCTCATGGGGTACGTGGTCTACGGTTCCGCCTCGGAGTCGCTGGAGTTCCAGTTCAACCAGCAAGGCGTGTTCGCAGCGCGCATCGCCGCGACGCCGGAGATCGACTCCTGGGACGACGACTACAACACGTACCAGAACCTCTCCGATCGCATCGGGGCGATCGACGCGGAGCTCGCGCTCGCAGGGGCCGGGACCGGAAGCGACACGAACACGGCGCTCACGCCCGAAGCGGTCAAGCAGCTCCGAGAGACGATCAAGGGACACGACAAGGCGCAACGTAATTACAACCTCACGCGGCTGCGCAAGCTGATCAAGTCCAAGGGTGCCAACGCACCGAAGGGGATCTACCTCGACCTGATCATCTTCAACGCCAGCGGCAAGTGGAAGGCGAAGGCCGGGGACGCGAAGTCCTACGAGCGCAACAGAGGCTACACGCTCCCCAGCTCGCCCAAGACCGAGATCAGGCCCGGCACGTACACCACCTCCGACGGCTCTGAGCCCGCCCGGTTCTTCAGCCACCCCATCCAAAACAAGGACGGAGCCGCGGTGGGCCGCGCCATGGTCGTCTTCTCCGGGCGCGAGATCCGCCGCGATCTCAACGACCTCAAGGCCAGCATCTTGATCTTCTGCGTCCTGGGCGTGCTCGCGTGCGCAGGCGTGGCGTTCATCACGTCGAAGATCTTCACCCGCCCGTTGTCGTCCCTCATGCGCGACATCAAGGCCGTCGCGGATGGCGACCTGGAGCATCGGACCCGAAAGCGCTCCAACGACGAGCTCGGCGCCCTCGCCGTCGCCATCGATCACATGACCAAGAACCTGGCCGCGGCCGAGGTCATGCGCGTGGATCTCGCGGACAAGGAGCACCAGGTGAACCTCGCTGGCGAGGTGCAGGAGCGGCTCTTCCCGCAGAAGCTCCCGAAGCCGCCGGGCCTCGCCCTCGACGCCGGCAACCGTCTCGCGTCCGAGCTGTCCGCCGACCTCTTCGACGCCGTCGAGCTCGAAGACGGACGGATCGCGCTCCTGGTCATGACCTCGTCCGGTCGCGGAGTCCCCGCCGCCATCGTGCTGAGCATGGCGCGGTCGCTGTTCCGCTCGCGCGCTATCGGACAGCCGACGCCCGCGGACGGTCTCAAGGCCATCAACGAACTCCTCGCCCCGGACCTTCGTCGGGGCATGTACGTCTCCGCGCTCTACGCGATCGTGGACCCGCAGACCGGCGAGGGTTCGCTCGCGTCGGCAGGCCACCGCGTGCCCGCGTTGCACTTCGTCGCCGACAAGGGCGGACTCCGGAAGATCACGGCCGACGGCATCGCCATCGGACTCGACAAGGGGCCCGTCTTCGACCGTTCGCTCACCGAGACCCCGTTCGAGCTGTCGGCGGGCGACCGCCTGGTCCTCGCCACGGAGGGCGCGTTCCTCCTGCAAGACGCAAGCGGGAACCCGCTCGGCGAGGAGGCACTCATGCGCGTCGTCGTCGCAGGGTGCAAGAAGGGGGTCGGCGTCGCGCCGATGCTCTCGACGCTCGAGACGAAGCTGGGTGCTCAGCCCGGCGAGCACGACGTGACCCTGGTGATGGCCATGCGCAGCTAGGCGCTCCCCGCCCGCCCTGTCGTCACTCCACGCGCAGCTGCGCGCATCGCCCGAGAGCTCTCATGTCAGCGCCGCCCGAAACTGGCGTCCAGCCCAGCTTGACGCGCGAGATCTTCGACGCAATACGCGGCCGGCCCCGAGACTACACCGTAGGGCCGCTTCGCCGCGCCACGTTCATCCTGGCCATCCCGATGGTCCTTGAGATGTCCATGCAGTCCGTGTTCTCGGTCGTGGACATGTACTTCGTCTCGCAGCTCGGCGACGAGGCGGCGGTCGGTGGCGTGATCAACGCCGAGGGGCTCCTCTCCATCGTGTTCGCGGTGGGGCTCGGCCTCTCCATGGGGGCGGCCGCGACCGTCGCACGCCGCATCGGCGAGGGCGACGAGAAGGGCGCCCGGTCGGCGACGGTCCAGGCGATCGGGCTCGGGCTCATCATCGCCGCACCCATCGGCATCGTCGGCGCCTTCTTCATCGATACCTTCTTCGGGTGGATGGGCGTCTCCGACACGATCGCCGCGGCGGGCCGAGGCTATGGCACGCACCTGATCGCCGGGTGCCCGACGATCTTCCTCTTGTTCCTGATCAACGGTGCGTTCCGTGGCGCGGGCGACGCCATCTCGGCGATGAAGGCGCTCTGGGTCGCGAATATCATCAACATGGCCCTCGACCCCGTCCTCATCTTCGGGTGGGGTCCCATCCCAGCGATGGGGGTGACTGGCGCGGCCGTGGCGACGAACATCGGCCGCGGCATCGGCGTGCTCTACCAGCTCCGGCTGCTCGCGAAGGGACGGATCGGCGTTCGATGGGCCGACGTCCGAATCGTGCCCGCCACGATGTCTCGACTGTTCAAGGTGTCGCGCATCGGCATCTTCCAGTTCTTCGTCGGTACGACCTCGTACACCGGGCTGATCATGATCATCAACCATGTCGGCCAGGACCCGGACCTCGCCCCCGGGATCGGCGACGGCATGGTGGCCGGATTCGGCGTGGCCGTCCGCATCATCATGTTCGTCTTCTTCCCCGCATGGGGCATCGGGAACGCGGCAGCCACGCTCGTCGGCCAGAGCCTGGGGGCGGGAAACCCGCAACGCGCGGAGGCCGCGGCGTGGGTCGCCTGTCGGGCGAACGTGGTATTCCTCGGCACCGTCGGTGCGTTGTCAATCGCGTTCCCCGAGACGATCGTAGGCTGGCTGAATGACCAGCCCGAGACGTTGAAGTGGGGCGCTCAGTGCCTGCGCTTCACCGCTTTCGCGTACCTGATGATGGCGTTCAGCATGGTGCTCATGATGGCGTTCAACGGCGCTGGCGACACCTGGACCCCGACCCGGGTATCCCTCATCGCCCACTGGGCGCTGAAGCTCCCGGCGGCCTGGTTGCTGTCCGTGACGTTCGGCCTGGGTGTAACCGGCGTGTTCATTGCCCTGCCCCTGGCCGAGGTCCTGGCGGCCACCCTGTTCATCATCCTGTTCCGCCGCGGCCGCTGGAAGGAGACGGTCGTATGACCGGACGCCGCGGCCTGCTCTTCGACCTCGACGGCACGCTGATCGACTCGACGGCGGACATTGCGTCCGCGGCCAACCGCACGCTCCGCGAGCTCGGCCATGCGGAGCGCCCCGAGGCCGAGATCCGTTCATTCATCGGCGACGGCGTTGCAAAGCTCATCGAACGCTGCACCGACGCGGACACCACCGTCGACCTCGATGCCGCCGTCGACCGGTTCAGCGAGCACTACGCAGCCGGCTTCCTCGACCAGACGGGCTTCTTCCCTGGCATCGCCGACCTCCTCGCATCGCTGCCCCCGCCGCTCGGCATCCTGTCCAACAAGCCGGAAGCCTACTGCGTCCAGATCCTCCGCGGCCTCGGAGTCGCCGACCGCTTCGGCCTCATCGCCGGTGGCGACACGTACCCCGAGAGCAAGCCATCGCCCGTACCGCTGCGCGCCGCGTGCGCCGCCCTCGACGTCGACCCAGCCAGCTCGCTATTCGTCGGCGACGGGCACCAGGACATGCGCGCGGCACGCGCCGCGGGCCTCACCGCCATCGGCGTGACCTGGGGTCAGGCAACGCGCGAGGTCCTGGAGGAGTCGGGAGCGGACGTCGTGGTGGACGACGTCGCGCAGCTCGCGGCCGCGCTCCGCCGGCACCCGAACGCATCGCCGTCCCGGGAGCGCGGACCTCCAGGTCCGCTCTGACGGCGACGCCGAATCCGGCCCCGGAGCGGACCTGGAGGTCCGCGCTCCCGACAGAGCAGGTTGCTTCGCACGCTCTGGAGATCCACGCTCCCCGGCGCCCCTCTCGCGCGAGTCCGGTGCTAATCTGTCGCCCTCATGCCGTCCCCCGCCATCGTCATCACCCACGGGATGTTGGACACCCCGTTCGCCAAGACCGCGCACGGGTTGATCCGGGGGCCGAGTCGGTGGCCCGTGGCCGCGATCGTCGATGAACGCTACGCCGGCCTCGACGCGGGCGAGGTCATGGATGGACGGCGGCGGGGGATCCCCGTCGTCGCTACGGTCGCGGACACGCTGACGCTGGAGCCGCGGCCGAAAACCGCCGTGGTCGGCGTCGCGACCCCGGGGGGCCTCCTGCCCGAGGACCTGCGCACGACCTGCAAGGACGCGTTGCTCGCGGGGTTCAGCCTGGTCAACGGGTTGCATACGCTGCTGGCCGGGGAACCCGAGCTCGCACGCGCCGCGGAGAAAGGCGGCGGGAGTATCCAGGACATACGGCGACCGCCACCGACGTCGAAGCTGCGTTTCTGGACGGGCGAGATCCGCAACGTCCGAGCGCCGCGACTCGCGCTACTCGGCACCGACTGCGCCGTCGGAAAGCGTACGACCGGTCAAGTCCTGCAGCTCGGCCTGAGCGAAGAAGGCGTCTCGTCGGAGCTCGTCTACACGGGCCAGACGGGATGGCTGCAGGGCCTCGAGCATGGGTTCATCCTCGACGCGACCCCGAACGACTTCGTCAGCGGCGAGCTCGAGCGCGCGATCGTCGCCTGCGATCGGGAGAGGCACCCGGACGTCATCCTCGTCGAGGGGCAGTCGTCATTGCGCAACCCGTCGGGGCCGTGCGGCGCAGAGCTGCTGCTCTCGGCGGAAGCGAGTGGCGTCATCCTCCAGCATGCGCCGGCCCGAACCCATTTCGAAGACCTCGAACGAGTGCCGTGCCCGCTGCCGCCCATCGAAGAGGAGATCGCGCTCATCGGTGCGTACGGCGCGCCGGTCATCGCCGTCGCTCTCAACGGACGGGGCATCGAGCCCGAACACCTCATCCGCCAGCGCGAGGAGATGATGGCGAAGCTCGGCATTGCCGTGTCGCTGCCGCTGGAGGAAGGACCGGGGGTCCTCGTCAACGTAGTCCGGACGTGGCTCGCCGCAGAATCCGATCGATGAAGATCGCAGGCACCTGGAGCCGCGCCGCCCGCATCCCGCTCAAGCGCCCCTACTCGATCGCCTTCGGGGACTTCGACTCCGTCGACATGGTGTTCGTCCGCATCGATACCGAGGACGGACCGGTCGGGTGGGGCGCCGGGTCCCCCGTAGAGGTGATTACGGGTGAGGAGCCAGCTGCCGCGGCCGCCGCCCTCTCCTCGGACTGCACGTCGTGGCTCATCGGCAAGGACGTTCGCCACCTCCCCGCGCTCGCACGCGAAACGGTCCGGCGGATGCCGTCTCTCGCCTCCGCCCGCGCCGCGCTCGACATGGCGCTCCACGACCTCTGGGCCCAGGCCCAGGGGGTTCCCCTCGTCGAAGCGTTCGGACGCTGCCACCTCGCCCTCGAGACGTCCGTCACCATCGGCATCCTCGACGAGGCCGATGCGCTGGCCGAGGCCGACGAACATGTCGGTCACGGTTTCCGCGTCCTGAAGATCAAGATCGGCCACGACGTCGAAGCAGACGTCGAGCGCATCCGCCGCATCCGTGATCGCGTCGGAACCGATATCCGCCTGCGCGCCGATGCCAACATGGGCTACGACGTCGACGCCACGAGACGCTTCCTCGATGCGACCGCGTTCCTCGACGTCGAGTTCCTCGAGCAGCCCTTCCCGAGAGACGACCTCACGTCCTGGCGCTCCCTCGACCCCGCGACCCACGACCGCCTCTGCCTCGACGAGACCGTCCACGACACCGCGGACCTCCTGCGCACCCTCTCGCCGCCCTGCGCCGGCATCGTCAACCTCAAGCTGATGAAGTGCGGCGGACTCCACGAAGCCCGACGTCTCGCCGAAGTCGCCGACGCCGCGCGGCTCCACCTCATGTGGGGTTGCATGGACGAGAGCCGCGTGAGCATCGCCGCCGCCCTCCACCTCGCGCTCGCATCCCCGGCCACCCGCTACCTCGACCTCGACGGCCACCTCGATCTCGCGAACGATCCCATCGAAGGCGGGTTCGTCTTGAAGAACGGCGAGCTGCGGACGCTGGACCGGCCCGGGTTGGGAGTTGTCGGGAATCCCGACGTTCTGTAGCGGGATTGGACAGGGAAGAGCCAAGGTCATGGAGGAGGACCCGGGAACCCGGGATTCAGGTTCACTGAAGCGGACGTAGCCTGATTCCTGGGTCCCCGGGTTCTCCTTCAAACCTCTTCTCTCCCTCGCCCCGAGCTCCCTCGCCGACCGATGTACAGCAGAGGGGAACGCTCCACATGCAGCTCGAGAACAGAACCATCCTCATCACCGGCGCCGACGGCTTCATCGGCTCGCACCTGACCGAAGAGCTGGTCCGCCGCGGCCACCGCGTCCGCGCGATGGTCTGGTACAACGCGTTCGGTCGCGAGGGATGGCTCGACGACACGTCCGGCGAGCTCCGCGATGGCATGGAGATCGTCCCCGGTGACGTACGCGACGCCCACTCCGTCCGTAATGCGATGCACGGCGTCGATGTCGTGCTGCACCTCGCCGCGTTGATCGGTATTCCGTACTCGTACCGCGCGCCGCAGAGCTACGTCGACACCAACGTCACGGGGACACTCAACGTCCTGCAGGCCGCGCGCGAACTCGGGGTGTCCCGCGTCGTTCACACCTCCACCAGCGAGGTCTACGGCACGGCCCAGACCGTCCCCATCACCGAAGACCACCCACTGGTCGGCCAATCACCCTACGCCGCGACCAAGATCGGCGCGGACCAGATGGCCCTCTCGTTCTACAAGTCGTTCGGGACGCCGGTCACCGTCCTGCGGCCGTTCAACACCTACGGCCCGCGGCAATCGGCGCGCGCGGTGATCCCCACCGTCATCACCCAGCTCATCGCTGGCCACGACGTGATCCATCTGGGCGCGACCGACCCTACCCGAGACCTCACGTTCGTCGACGACACCGTCGCGGCGTTCATCGCGGCCGCCACCTCACCTACCGCCGTCGGCCGCACCATCCACGTCGGCACCGGCCACGAGATCACCATCGGCGACCTCGCCCACACCATCGCCGAGGTCATGGGCCGCACCATCACCCTGGAGACCGACCCTGCCCGCATCCGCCCGGAGGGCAGCGAGGTCGAACGTCTCCTCTGCGATCCCACCCGCGCCCGAAAGCTCCTCGACTGGGCCCCTCGAAACGCCGGGCGCGACGGCCTCATCGCGGGCCTGCGGGAGACCGTCGCGTGGTTCCAGGCCCGCCAGACGGACCTCGTCGGGTATCGAGCCGAAACCTACTGCGTGTGATCTCGGGTCAGAACACGCGAAACGCCGACGCGTCGCTGTTCGGGAACTCGATCCCCGTGAAGCCCGTTGGCTGGTTCACCGGCGACATCTCGTAGAGCATCGTGTTGCCGCCCGGTCCGGGTTGGGTGGGGAAACCGAGGAACGCGTTCCACGTCCAGCTGCCAGGGTCCAGAGCCCCGTTGCCGGGGGTGATGCCAACGAGGGTCGAGGTGAGGTGGAGTCCGTTGATCTGGTAGCCGCCGATGGCCGCCGACCCGACGGTGGTATCGAATACGACGTCGAACGACGTGACGCCGGCGCCGAGGTTCTCGGGGATGCTCTGGTAGGAAACGATGATCTGGGAACCGGCGGCGGCCGAGGTGATGGTGCCGGTGGTCTGGCTGTCGAAGTCGGTCCAGCAACCGATGCGAGGCATGCGGAGCGACCACTCGCTCGGGTCGGCGGCCCACCATGATTCGCCGGCACCGAAGCTCACGAAGCCGTTCGCGTTGACGAAGAAGCTCGTGTAGGTCGTCCCGTAGAAGTTGATCGGCTGGCCGCAGAACGGCGGTTCGTCGACGAAGACCTGCCGGAATCCGTCGAGGCCGAGATTGAACGTGATCGGCGCGGCGGGGTCCTGGGCCGAGAACCGGGTCAGCGCGGACAAGGCGATGGCGTCCGGGTTGGTCGGCGAGATGTTCACCATCTGCATCGACCACGCGATGGGCGTCGAGTAGGAGATCGGCGCCGAGATGTTGGCGAACGCGTTGGTGAGCTGCAGACCGAACGCGAAGAACAGCAGCGGGTCGGTGAAGTCAAGGTTGACGATCTGGCCGCTCGGCGTCGCGATGCCTCCGCCGCCGAGTGGGACGCCCGCATTCCGTGTCACCCCGAGGTCCCACGGGAGGCCGATGCTGGTACTCGACACGTTCCAGGTGTCCGTCGAGAACACGCACGAGGTCTCGGTGATCGGTCCGCAGCCGTCGCTGGTGAGGCCGTTGACGTCCAGCGAGGACTCGAGGTCGTTGGTCTCCCAGCTCTGCGTCGGGCAACCGAGATGCAGGCGCATCCAGAGCCCTCCCAGGGCGTTGCACTGACCACCGACGCTCCCAGTGTACGTGCGGTTCACCTCGGGCCCGCTGCGCATCCGCGAGTCGCCGACGATGTTCGCTCCGGTATGAATGATGAACACTCCGAGGTCGTCGACCCCGTTCCAGGTGAACGGCAGCCGGCCACTCGCGGCGAGCCCGAGCGGGTTCCACTGGTCCGGGGAGAACGGGAACGAGAACGGGCCGTCGGCCGTCGAATCCCACATCACGTGCAGGTCGGTGAACGACCCGATGTTCGCTCCCCCCGGCCCCGACGGAAACGTGAACGGACACGGTGACGGGTTGGCGAGGTGGCCGATGGCGAGCTTGAACCCGTTGGCTGACCACGACCCCTGGAACGGCGTCCACAGCGAGAGGTCGCGGATCAGCGGGTTCGCCGGATCCAGGACGGTCGCGGGGATGTGGTTGACGAACGTGAGCCCGCTCGAGGCGGCCGGCCCGAACGGGTAGTTGTTCAGCCCGAAGCCCTGGAACGGATTGAGTTGAGGATGGAACGCGTACACCTGTCCGACCGCGGACGGAACGAGCGCGAGGACCAGGGTCGAGCAGAGGATCAGGGCCTTCATCATCGGGACTCCGGAGCGGGTTTTCTGAACGGGAGCGCGGACCTCCAGGTCCGCGCTCCCGGAAGACTCGGCTCCGCCGTCGGAGACGGACCTGGTCTCCCTCGATCCTGGCTAGTCGCGGGGCCGGCGGTTTTGGACGCGGCGCCTCCAAGATCGCCAAGAAAAGGCCCGGCTCGGCCGTCAACGTCGCTTGGGCGCGGGGCCGTCGGCGGGTCCGAGCCACCGCTCGCACCACGCCGCGGTCTCCGCCAGAACATGGTGGATGGTCTCCTTCCCGCGGTACGCGTGACCCTCGAAGGGGAGCATCACGAGGCGCGCCCGGCCGCCGCAGCCCTTGATCGCATGGAACAGGCGCTCGGATTGGATGGGAAAGCAGTTGCCGTTCTCGTCCTTCTCGCCGTGCATGAGCAGGAGTGGCTCGTCGATCTTGTCGGCGTGCATGAAGGGACTGGAGCGGACATAGACGTCGCGCGCCTTCCACAGCGTGCGACGCTCGTCTTGGAACCCGAACGGCACGAGCGTCGTATTGAAGAACCCACTCCGCGAGATACCGGCACGGAAGAGGTTGGTGTGCGCAAGCAGCGTCGCGACCATGAACCCACCGTAGCTGTGGCCGGCGATCATGACGCGGTCGCGATCGGCGATCCCGCGGCGGACCGCCTCTTCGACCGCCGCCTTCGCGCCGAGGACGAATTCCTCTACGAGTCGGTCGTTCGCTCGCTCGAGGTCGCTGACGACGGGGATAGCCGCCTCGTCCATCACCGCATACCCGAGCCGCGTCAGCCACAGGATCGATTCCGCGCTCGGCCGCACCCATTCATGGGGTGAGCCGACGACCTCCCCCGCCGTCTTCTTCGAGTTGTATTGCTGCGGATATGCCCAGACGATCAGCGGCAGACGCTTGCCCTTCGGCCGCCGTTTCGGCACGTAGAGCGTCGCCGACAACGGAACGCCGTCCTTGCGCGCGTAGGTGACGAACGTCTTGTCGACGTCCGCGAGGTAGGGCGAAGGATCACCCCCACTGGTCACGCGCCGACGCTTGCCCGTCTTCAGGTCGAGCTCGTACCAGTCCGCGGGTCGAATCGGGGTCTCACTCGAGATCAGGAGCTTGGAACCGTCCGCGGCGAGCAGGTCGGTGACCTCCTCGTAGCGCTCGCCAGAGCACTGCCAGACCCGCTCCGATTCCAGCGTCTTCAAGTCAAGACGGTCGAGAAACGGACGGTCGCCCTTCGGCGTCGCGCCGCGGCCGCGCAGCCACAGCTTGCCGTCATGCACGCGCAACACGCTGAATCCGGATTGCAGGCGCAGGAACATCCCATAGCCCGGGTGTCCGTACCACTGATCGTAGGGCAGGTCCCAGAGCTTTCGCCGCGCGCCGCCACGCTCGACGAGCCAGGTCACGTTGTGGCGCCGCTTCGAGTCGTACTCCGCGACGAGCAGCTCCCCCGTCACGAGGAACTGCAGACCCACGATCGGGTGATCGGTGTGCGTGATCGGCTTCCAGCCTCCGCTGCGGAACGGTGCCTTCCACGATGCGAGCACGGCCTGCCGGCGACCGGCGCCGGTACCGGACGGAGGCGCCGTCCATACGAGGGTCGCCGGTTGCAGCGGGTCCCAGTAGTAGTGGGGCAGGGTCTGCGGCTGCTTCATCCGCCAGGGGAACTCGTTCATCTGCCGTGCGTGCAGCTTCTTGAGCACGGTCCCGTCGTCGCGCCAACCCTCGATCTCCTCCATGAATCGAAACGACGGGACGTCGCGCAAGAACGGTTCCTTCGTCCGCTGCACGCACAGGTGCCGCCCGTCGGGGCTCATCGTGACGCGGTTGTAGACGGCCTCCTTGCCGAACACCGTGAGTTTGCCGGTCGCGATGTCGATCCACGCAAGCTCGTGGCCCATGTAATGACGGAACAGCGCGTCGTCGTGGTCGTCACGCAGGAGGTCCGAGTAGGTGTACACGGGCGATGCACCGCCGGCGGCCTGCTGGACATTCGGACCCGGCGGGATGGCCGGGCGTTTCGCTGGCCGTCGACGATTCTCAGGCACGAGCCGCACGACGAGTCGATCCCCGTCCGGGTTCCAGCCGAAGCCGCGATAACGGGTCGTACAGAGCCGCGGCCCCAGCATGCGCTTGACCGCCGCCGTTCGAGCGTCGCCGACCCACAGCTCGACTCCGCGTTGCGTGACGACGGAAAACGCGAACCGGCGCCCGTCTCCCGACCACACCGGCTGACCCACCAACCCTTTCGGCAGCTTCACGACCCGCTCACGGAGCGTGGCCCGCTCACGAATCCGGAGTTCCTCGATTCCGTAGCCCGCGTGGCGCGAGTACGTCTTCGGGTCGATCCGGTTGCCCGCGAGCCCGAGATACGGCCGGGCCAGCCGCTCCAGCGGCAGCAGCCGCTCCCATCTCGCCATTAGGAACCGGGCGGATCTCGGCGACCGGAGCACCTCCGGAGTCGCGGCGGCCTCGACCGCCTCCAGGATGCGCGGTGGCGGCTGCTTCCACCGCGTGGGCTGGGCCGGAGACTCGAGCGCGATGATGAAAAGGGCGGGGATCACCCGCCAGAAAGCCTGGCACATGGCCTGATTCTGCCCATCGGCAGCGCGAGCGCCAAATCCCCGTCATCCTCCGAGGCCTACACTGCGTCTTGCAGGTGGAGCGATCCGCTCCACTGAAGGAAACCATGAGAAAGCTCGCCGTACCTGCTCTGTTCCTGGGACTCCTGGTCCTCCCCGGATGTCTGACCACCCGGGAGACCTTCACCGTCCACGCCGGCGGGAGTATCGACGTGGAGGCCCGCGCGGAGGGCCAGGTCGGCGACCTCTCGACCGGGTTCATGATCCCGATGGACGCCGGCTGGGCGCCGGCCACCACCGAGACGACCCGATGGATCGCCGAGGTCGGGCGCGACGTCGGTTCGCCGGAGCTGAAGGACCGCATCGAATCGTCCGAGTGGCTCACCGACCTGAAGAAGCGCGACGCGGGCATCCCGCTCGCGGTGACCCGGACGTTCCCGTCCGCGAACGCCCTGCCTCGCCAGAATGCCCCTGAAGGCACCCTCTATCGCTCAGCGCACCTGTTGCGATCCGCGACCTTCACCAAGACGCAGCGCGGCGGCAAGACGCTCATCACCTTCGAGCGGGTCGTGCACCGTCGCGACGGGCTGATCGAGCGATTCTGGGGCGAATTCCGCGACGTCGGCAACGAGGTTCAGCAGAAGTTCGACGGCGGCGCCGACCTCACGACGGCGGAGCTGCGCAAGCTGGCCGAGTCCCTGAAGCGCGCCGCAGTGCGGTCGAACCGGTGGTACGTCCAAGAGGCGCTCGGCGCGCTCTACACCCAAGGCGGCGCGAACCTGTCCCTCACCCAACGCGGGCACGTCGTGGGCAAGGTCGAGTCCGCGATCCAGAGCCTCCTCGACGACGAGGTGATGGCCCGCGCAGCGCGGCTCATGGAGCAGCACGCCCGAAACAAGCGCGCCGGCCGCGACACCAACGAGACCGGCGAGTGGTTCGCGGCCAAGGAGAAGGAGCTGCGCTCGACGCTGCGCAAGGCGCTCGCGGATTCCCTCGCCCGCACCGACCTCCCGGAGACGTCCCGCAACGGTGTCCTGCACCGGCTGGAGTGGCTCATCGCAAGCACGGACCACACCGACGACCTCCTGGACGAGACCTTCGAGTTCGTCGTGAACATGCCCGGCACCATCGTGTCGGGGAACTTCCACGAAACCAGGGACGACGGAAGCGTGGTCTGGGTCTTCAAAGGACGCGAACTGCTCGACGGAGACCTCGTCGTCCACGTCGTGTCGGTGATCGAATAGCCCCCACATCCGTGGCCACCCTCACACCGATCTTCGAACGCCTGGTTGCGGAGCACCGTCAGACGGTGTTCCGCATCTGCCGTTCCATCCTGCGCGACGAGCACCTGTCGGCCGATGCGGCCCAGGATGCCTACCTGCGCCTGTGGCGACGCCTGCGCGGCAGCGGGCTCCCCGAGAAGCCCCACGTGTGGCTCCGCCGCGCGGCGGCGTCTTCCGCACTCGACCTCATCCGGCGGCGCGACGCCCGCCACGAGGAACCCGCGCCCCTCGGCGAGACCCCAGCCACGACGACCCCGTTGGAGACGCACGCCGCCGCCGACGAGCTCGACGCGCAGCTCCGCACGGCAGTGCTCCGGCTCCCCGAGGGCCAACGCACCGTCTTCCTCCTCCGCCACGACGGCGGTCTCTCGCTACGCGAGATCTCCGAGACGCTCGACCTCGCCCTTCCGACCATCAAGACCCAGTTCGCGCGTGCGTGCCTGAAGCTCCAGACTCGCCTCGCCGCGTTCCGTCCCGACCGGAGTGACGCATCATGAACCACGACCGCTACCAGGAACTCCTCGCGCTCCGTCTCTACGACGAGCTCGACGACGCCGACGCTCGCGCACTCCACGCCCACCTCGCCGACTGCGCTGACTGCCGCACGTTCGAAAACGACCTCGCATCGGGCCTCGGCGTCCTCGCGACGGCGACGCGGCCTCCGCCAGACCTTCCCGAAGGCTGGACCGCAGCGCTCGAAGACCGCATCGATCGCGAACCGGCCCCGATGCTCCGCCCGACGACGTGGGTCACCGCGGCAGCGAGCTTCGCCGCGGGGATCGTGCTGACGTTGCTGCTCCGTGGAGACCCCGCGACCGAACCCCGCCGGCCTGAACCGGGCGAGACGTCCCCCGCCGAGGCGTCGTCATTCGAGCGATCGGCCCTGCCCGCTGCCAGTCCGACCCAGGGCCGGTTCACCGTGCTCGCTTCCCTGGGCCGGTGAACCCGGGCGGGTGAAACGACCTGCTCTTCCGGGGGCGCGGACCTCCACAGCGTGTGAAGCAGCCCCGTACGCGCTGCTGCCACTCCACGCCCGCGCCCGCACCATGCCCCGGTTGGTCGTCGCCGCCGGGGTGGATCCTGGTCTCCGATCAACCCCAGCCCGCGCCAACCCTTGCGGAGCAACCACGTTCGAGGGAGCGCGACCGGTGCGGCTTCGAGCCCGTCAGCGTCCTGCACCCGTACGCGACGCTTCCAACCGTGGAACCAGCGCTCGGACGCGAACCGATCGACGAGCTCGTTCAGGGCCTTCCCGTGCGTCCAGGCATGACGAAGCACCCTCGCCAGTCCGCTCTGGGTCGGGATCCGCCTTTGGCCGTCAGAGCGGACCTGGACTTCCCACCGGTTCACAAGGCCAGAGTGAGAATCTCAAGGTGGGTACTCGATCGCGGGATGTTCAGCGAAT
>NZBC01000006.1 GCA_002687715.1 Planctomycetota bacterium
GCCCGAAGCGGACGTCATCTCATGGGGTGCCGCACTTTTCGACCGGCGGGCTACGGGCGGCGGACTGCCGCACTTTTCGACCGGCGTTCACAGGTCGCGAGGATGCCGCCGGTCTTCTCGAACTTCGCCGCGCGCCCGGGAGTCAGGTAGATGTCAGCGGGCGCTTTCTCGGAGAGGAGTGCCTGCTTCTTCTGCGAGTCGGTGAGGGAACTCCAGAGTGCGCGCGCGGTGTCCTCTTCGTTGCCGAGCAAGCGGAAGCCGGTTCGCGGGCCTTCGGGCACCGTGGCGGGGTTGGCACCGAAGAACACCGGCGCGAACCCGAGGACGTGGTTGCCGACCGAAGAGAAGTTCAGCGAGAGGTGGTGCCCCTCGACGCGCCAGCCCCACGGCGTCTTGCCGCGGGGATCGCCGAACACGATGAACCAGTAGAGCTCCGAGTCGCGGTGGTCGGCGCGCCGACCACGCTTCTCCGCCATCTCGCGAAGCACCGTCTCCAGTCCGAAGACGGCGGACGCCTTGAGGTATCCCGTGTCGGAGACCGCGCTTCGTAGCAGGGCGTGGGCGGCCTTCCGTTGGGCTGCGTTCATCTCCTTGAGGCTCACGCCTTCACGCTGCTTGGGCACGAAATGCCAGTTCTTGCGCTCCGGATCCTCGAACGGCCGGGTGCCTTGTTTGCGGAGGTCGGCATCGAGGGAGGCGAGCCAGGCTGACGCGGCGGCGGACATGTCCGGAGTCGGCGTGCCGGGGTGCGCCGGAGTCCGGGTCGAGATGATGGCCAGGCCGGCCAAGGCCAGGGCGAGGACGACGTAGGACAGCGGTGAGCGGAGCATGGCGGCAGGCTACCACGGCGTGTGGCCACCGGGCCTGTCCCCGCGTAGGCTGTGCCTCCTCGGAGACCCGTCCATGATGCGTTCGACTCTTGTTCTTGCCGTTGCGCTGATGGTGCTCGGCGCCTGCTCCCACCGCCAGACCATGCCCGACCTCGATCCCGTGACCGTGCAGAAGTCGTCGTTCGGCGCCCTGGCCGACGGGACTCCCGTCGAGCAGTACATCGTCACCAACGCCGTGGGAGTCCGGCTGCGGGTCATGACGTACGGCGGCACCTTGATCGCGCTCGAGGTCCCCGATCGCGACGGGAAGAGCGGCGACGTCGTGCTCGGGTTCGACACGCTCGAACCGTACCTCACGAAGAGCCCGTACTTCGGTTGCATCACGGGTCGCTACTGCAACCGCATCGCGAACGGTCGCTTCGAGCTCGACGGAAAGACCCACCAGCTCGCGACCAACAACGGTCCGCACCACCTGCACGGTGGCGCGAAGGGGTTCGACAAGCGGGTGTGGAAGGCCCTCTCGTTCACGGACGGCGACGAGGGAGGGGTCAGGTTCTCGCGCCTGTCGCCGAACGGCGAGGAGAACTACCCCGGGAACCTCCACACCACCGTCACCTACACGCTCGACAACCGCAACCGGCTGCGAGTCACCTACGACGCGTTCACGGACCAGGCGACTCTCGTCAACCTGACCCATCACAGCTACTTCAACCTCGCTGGCGAAGGGTCGGGATCGATCCTGGAGCACGAGCTGACTCTCCTGGCCGCGCGCTACACGCCTGCGGATGCGACCTTGATCACCACCGGGGAGGAGGCGGCCGTCGCCGGGACCCCGTTCGATTTCAACGCGGCGACCGCGATCGGTGCGCGGATCGCGCAGGTGGAAGGCGGCTACGACCACAACTGGGTCGTGGACGGTGACCACGGCAAGCTCCGGCCGCACGCGGAGCTCTACGATCCGAAATCGGGTCGCGCGCTGCACATCGCCAGCACCGAACCGTGCGTGCAGTTCTACGCGGGCAACTTCCTCGATGGAGTCGCCGGCAAGGGCGAACACGTATACGCCAAGAACCACGGGCTTTGCCTCGAGCCCCAGCACGCGCCGGACTCGCCGAACAAGGCCGATTGGCCCTCGACGATTCTGCGGCCCGGGGAGCGATACCGATCGGAGACCGTCTTCACCTTCTCCACGCGGTGAATCCCTGAACATCGACCGCCGCCCCGCAACCACTTCGGGTCGGCGGCGTATGGGATATCATCTCGAACGACATGGACATCCTCGCCGTCTTCGCAACGATCGCCGGTCTCTCGGCGTGGACGGGCTCGTCGATCTTTCTGACTTTTTTCGTCGAGCCCGTGATCTCCCGCAAGCTCGGCCCCGGCCGGGCGGCGGAGGTGATGGAGTTCATCCACCCGCGGTACTACTGGCTGTCGTTCATCTCGGGGATCGTGATGCTCGTCGGCGCGGGGGGGGCGTTGTTCATCCCGAAGGTGCGCGTTCCGTCGGCGACCTTCATGGGGCTGACTGCCATCGCCTTGACGTTGAGCATCTACGGCTGGCTCGTCGTGTACCCGCGCATCGTGTCATTGCGGACACGGTTGCAGTCGTCGGCCGGCTCGGCGGAGAACTTCGTCGTCGCAGAGCGGTTCGACCAGGCGACGCGCCTGGCCAAGTTCCTGAACCTGGTCGTGCTGTTGATCCTGCTCGGCGCCGCCGCCGCGCTGGCCGCATTGGTGATGGCTCAGGATCCGCCGCCGGGTGAGTGACGGAGCGCGGCGTCGAGTTCGGGAGGGAACCCGGTCGCGCCGAGATGATCCGGGCGTCGTCGGGTGAACACCATTCGGTCCGCGTCCTCCATCCACCGCAGTCGGCGGTAACCCAGCAGGTGAAACACGTCGGGGGCGGCGGCCCGCGCGACCTTGCGTCGCGCGATGAGATGATCGTCTAGTTCGGGGTGGCGGTCGATTCCGGGGAGGAGCCAAAGGAGTCGATGCAGTCCCATGTGGCGGGCGATGGCCGACACGCGCAGCCAGAACCTCGAGACCGGACGGGCGAGGAAGTAGCCGTCGTCGCCCGTCCTCTGATATCGCGGGAGCATCATCAGGCCGCGCTCGGGCGCGTAGATCGGGCCGGAGGCGTCGCCAGCGACCGGCTGCCGGGCGGCCACGGGCGAGAAGTTGGCGAATCCGGCTCTCATCTCGAACCCGTCGCCATCGACCACCGCGTGCCGGTGGCGGATCTCGAGGATGCGTGGCACGTTCCCGGCCGCATCTGCGAGGCGTTGCCGCCTGTCCTCTAGATCGGGGACGTCAGAGGCACTCAGTGCGCCCGCCGACACGAGGGTGATCCACACCATCGCGACGTGGTGCCGCCCGGTCTCCGGATCCTCGTGTTGTCCCCCTTCCACCGCGACGCCGACGTGTCCGAGGTCGCATAGATACCCGAGCATCGTTCCGTTGATCGCCTCTTCCAACCCGAGCACCACCGGCAACGGAAGCGCAAACGCAACGGGTCGATTCCGGAGCACGTCCGCCATCGCCGCGAACGGCGCTCCTTCACCGGACGTGCTGTGGAGATCGAGGAACACGACCGGACCATCGGCGCCGGCCATGATCTCGCGGAACGTCCGCAACAGCGCGACCTGCTCCCGGTCCTCGCGGGTCTTCGGGTTGGTGGTCATCGCGAGCAGGTCGTCGAAGTGCCAGCGCCGGTTCAGGTCGCGGTCGAGGTAGCGCTGGTTCGCGGCGAGCCCGCCGAGGTTCCCGGCGACGCCGATCAACCGTCCTCGCAGCGGGGCTTGTCGCTGCTCCAGCGTCGCGAGCACTTCCCGCACGGCGTGTGCTCCAAACGGCTCATTCCCGTGCACCCCACCGGTTACGACGATCGTGGGACCGTCGCGGCCGGTGGTGTACTCGCCGAGCTTGCGCTCGAAGGAGGTCCCGCCGTTCATGGGCGGGATGATAACGGCGAACGGGAAGTGGAGATCCTGCGCGGTCAGCCGCCCAGCACGATCGTGAGGCCCGCCGTCATCGCGCCGGCAACGCCCCCGACCTGACCTCCGTTGGGATCCAGAACCACGGCTTGGAAGTGGAGGGTGAAGCCGGCAAGGGAGGGGTCAGGCGGGATCGGGAAGGGGAAGTCGCGGTCTCCGGACGCCGATGTGGGTTCGAGGGCGATCGGGGAGACACCGGCCGCCGCGAGGGTGACCAGCTCGGCGGGATCGAGGTACAGCGTCGCACCCGGACCGACCGCGGCAGGCGGCTGGGCGAGCTGGGTCGTCACGAAGAGGCCGCTCATCGTGGTGGGCCGAGCGTCGGCGACCCGGAGGACGAAATCGGGTGCGCCGATTCGCGGGGCGACCGGGCTCGTGAGAGTGGGGACCAGGCCGTTCGTGCCGGGGGAACCGGCGCCCAGAGTGGTGGTCGATGCGGGGGAGAGCGGGGTCAGGGTGAGCTGGCGGCGCGTGACGTTACCCGCCAGGTCCCGAACGACGACGGCGACCGTGTGGGGGAGGCCCGGGGCGAGCGCGGGGAGGGGGATGCTCACCGTCTGACCGTCGGCGATGGTGACGCCGCCTGCGAGGTTGCCCGATGAAGAGCCGCCGTTCGGAGTGACGACGACCTCGAGAGATGACGGGTCGATGCCGTCGTGGAGGTCATACGCTCCGATGGACAGTGGCGGGAGCGGCAGAGAGGAGAAGCCCGGGCGGGGACCGGAGAGGGTCAGCGTCGGCTTCATCTGGTCGTCGAACGGGTCGCCGATCAGTGGCGTACCCGGGGAGGTGTCGACGAGGCACCCCAGGTCGATCCACTGGGCCAGGGTGCGCCTCTCCTGGAACGTCAGGGGCGGGATGCCGGATGGCAGCGGCGGCATGATCGAGCCGGCGTAGTCGACGTCGTTGATCCGCTCGCTGTTGGTGCGGCCGTCCAGGCGGGCGCCGTAGATCTTCCAGACGAGGAGGCTCTGCGTCGCCGCGTGGGTGCGGACCCAGCGTGTCGACTGATGGTGCCCGAACAGCGGGCCGTGGACGTACGCGAGTACGTCCCAGGCGTCGGGGCCTTCGAGGTCGAGACCGCCTGCAGGGTTGGCGTCGCCATGACAGGAAACGCACTTGGCGTCGAGGATCGGCTTCACGTCGCGGTGGTACTCGACGATGCGGATCTTCTCCGGATGCGTCGTGACGGTGAGGTTGCCCTGCGCGTCGTGGTCGACGAGTGGGGTCTGGAGCGCGAAGTCCGTGATCTGGTACGACGGGCTGGCGGCCGCGGTTGCACCGAAGTCGAGTGGCGACACATCGGTCGAGTGCGCGTGGCATCCGCCGCAGTTCGTCTTGCGCTCGCCGGGACGAGCGGAGTGCCACGTCCACTCGGACGTCAGCGTCAGCCCGTTGCGGTCGATGATCCGGTTGTGGAACGGGACGTCCGCCGGGATGCGCACCTCGTACGAAGTGTCAGGGTCGCCGTTCGGATCCATGATTGGCTGACCCTGGCCGTTGGTCTTGCGCAGCGGGACCTCGCCGAGGATGCCCCAGATCTGGTTGTCGTTGTTGTGGGATGCGAACCGCGACTGCAGGGACTGATAGCGCCGGTCGATGTGGGACATGTCGGCGACGACCTGGGCCGCCCAGATCTCCGAATTCGAGAATCCGTAAGTGTCCTGACCGACGCTGAAGAAGGCCGTGCCGAGCGCGAAGTTGTTCACGATGTTGACGTCGAACGGGTCGTCGTAGGCGGGCGGCCAGAGAGACTCACGGTTGTAGACCGACGAGGTGCCGGTGGTCGCGAACGGCGCACCAGCGGGGAGGGCCGGGTGTACGCCGTCGTTCAACGTGTCCGCGATGAGTGCTGGGCGCGGGATTCCGTAGATGGACTCGTAGGGGACGACGGCCCGGGGGTACATGTACTGGTAGGCGGGATCCTGCTTGAGGATGATCATGTCCTGCCGTTGGGCCGCAGTGCCGCCCGGGATCAGGCACACCTTCATGTGCGGTAGCTCGGGCGTCGGTCGGTACAGGATGTTGACGTTGCCGTCGCTCCAGACCAGGAGCAGGTCGTTTCCGGGTGCGCCCGCGGGCATGGTGCACTTGCCCGCGCGGCTTCCGTCGGGCATGAGCGGTGACGCGCGGTCGCTGCTGAGGGTTCCGTAGCTCAAGGCACCATACAGCGTCCACGGCGTCGACAGCGTCTGTCCCACGCGTTCGAAGTGGTCGTTGACGCCGTAGTTGTTCCAGGTGCTCGTGCTTCCGGACACGGGTCCGAAGTCGTTGCCGCTGGCGTGTCCGGGCTGGGCGGGAAACCGAACCAGCGTGCCGTGGCCGAAGTTGTTCTGGTGGTAGTACACGGACGTGACGACGTCGCCGTCGGAGAGCTGGGTCGCGAAGTGCCACGCCGTGGCCGGGTAGTGGGCGCCGGCGAACGTCTTGATGTCGCTGGCGTCCGGGTTCATCGCGAAGAGCGGGTAGTTGCCGACGCCGGTGGTGCGCCGTCCCGCGGGGTGGAAGTGCGTCCAGACGACGCGTCCGTCCATGAGCACGAACGGATGCTGGCACGACCCCATCGTGAAGTTCTCGATCGGCTCGACGTTGCTGCCGTCCGGCTCCATGCGGAAGAACTTCATCGCCGGGAATCGGCTGTGGACGTCCATCGTCCCGTCGCGGCTCGAGAGGAAGAGGATGCGCCCATCGGCCATTTCGACCGGGGCGACGTCGAACTTCGCGTACCGCGGGTCGATCTGGTGGCTCGAGTCCTGCCACGCGACCTCGTCCCCGTCCGTGAGTTGCGTGACGACCCGCGTCGCGAGATCGATCTTCATGATGTGCGATGGGTTCCAGGAGAGCCCTCGCTGCGTGTTGATGTTCTCGGGATCGACGAACCAGGTGAAGTACACCGTCCGTCCGTCGTGAGACACGAACGGGTCGGCCACGGCGCCGTTGGTACCCGAGTCGTAGATCGTCTCCTCCGTTCCGTTCGGGTGGAGGAGGATCAGGTCGGTGCCGCGGCCGAGGTACAGCGAGTAGTTGCGCGCGTCCGGAAACGCGTCACGGGATTCGTTGCCCGCGGTGGGCATCCGGCAGCAGACGATGTCGTAGCTGATGCCCGCCTGCTGCGGAGTCATCGATTGCGGCCACGACGGCGGATTCTGGGCGGGGGCGGCGGCGACGACCAAGGCGACGCACAGCGCCCGACATGACAGCGTGGTCATGGAAGGAGTCTCCCTCTTCGGACTGTCCCCATGCAGTCACCGTCTCCAGAAAGACGAGAACGCATTCTATGACCACGCGTTGCCGCCAGGGGATCCTTCCGGTCGGAAAGAGAAGCGACGTGGACGTTGAACACGACTGAGTCGAAGGCCGTGCGGACCTCCAGTACCCAGCTTGGCCGCCTCTCGGGAAAGGTGACCGTCTTTTCCCCGCGAGAGGGCGTGTTAGGACCGACCCCATGCAAGCCCTCTACGTCGCGGACCACGGAGGACCGGAGGTCCTGACTCTTGGCGACCGTCCGCGTCCCGAGATCGGTGAGGACGAGGTGCTCCTCCAGGTCCGGGCCGCCGGCATGAACCACCTGGACATCTGGGTGCGCAAGGGGGTGGAGGGACACACGTTCCCGCTCCCGATGATCCTCGGCTCCGACGGCGCGGGCGAGGTGGTGGAGGTGGGGGCGCGGGTCCTCGGCGTACGGGTTGGCGATCGGTGCGCAATCTCGCCCGGTTTCGCGCCGCGGCCGACCGCCGAAACCCTCGCCGGCGACCACCACCTCGATCACGACTACGGCATCTTCGGGGAGACCCGCGACGGGACATGCGCCGAGTACCTCTCCGCCCCGGCCGCGAATCTGCTCGCGATGCCGGGCGGGATGAGCTTCACCGACGCCGCGGCGATACCGCTCGCGTCGCTGACCGCACATCACATGATCGCGGAGCGCGCGCGGGTACGACCGGGCATGGACGTCCTCGTCCATGCCGCCGGGTCGGGTGTGTCGGTGTACGCGATCCAGTTCGCGAAGCTCTATGGTGCGCGGGTGTTCGCGACGTCGTCGAGTGCGGACAAGCTGGCGAAGGCCGAGGCGCTGGGGGTCGACTTCCTCATGAACTACGCCGAGGAGGACTGGAACCACCGCGTGAAGACGGAGACGAACCGCCGCGGCGTCGACGTCGTCATCGACCACGTCGGTGAGGCGACCTTCTCGAAGTCGCTCCGCGCGCTCGCCCGTGGCGGTAGTGTCGTGACGTGCGGCGCGACATCTGGTCCCAAGCTCGAAGCCGATCTGCGCCTGGTCTTCTTCAAGAGCCTCTCGATTCTCGGGTCGACCATGGGCGGCATGGGGGAGATGATGCGGGTGTGGAAGATGGCTTGCCGTGGGCAGATTCGCCCGGTCGTGGACCGCGTGCTGCCTCTGTCGCAGGCCGCGGATGGACATCGTGCGCTCGAGGAGCGGGCGGCGTTCGGCAAGGTGATCCTCGTTCCCGGAGAGTGACGTGAGCGCGTACGAGACCCTGGAGATCTTGAAGGACGAGGGCGGTTGGGCGGAGGTCGTGTTCAACCGGCCGGACGTCCTGAACGCGCTCAATCTGCAAATGGTGACCGATCTCACTGCCGCGCTCAGCGAGCTCGAGCAAGACGCAGACGTCCGCGGCCTGATCTTCCGCGGAGCAGGCGACAGGGCGTTCATCGCGGGTGCCGACATCTCGGAGCTCGTCGAGCGCAAGTGCGAGGACGCGTTCCGGGCCATCAATGCCGGTCTGTTCCAGAAGATCGAGGACTTTCCCCGCCCGACCATCGCGGCCATCGGCGGTTACTGCCTGGGCGGCGGTAGCGAGCTGGCGCTCGCCTGCGATATCCGGATCGGCGCCGAGGATGCCGTCATGGGTCAGCCCGAAGTGAAGCTCGGTATCATCCCGGGCGCAGGGGCGCCGCATCGTCTCACCCGCACTGTCGGCACCGGCCTTGCGCGCGAACTGATCTTCACGGGTCGGCTGGTAGAGGCGGACGAGTGCGTCCGGATCGGGCTGCTGAACCGCGTGGTCGCCAATGACGCGCTTCTCGACGACGCTCGGGGCACGATGCGGTCGATCCTCAAGAACTCCGACCTTGCAGTACGGCTCGCGAAGATCGCGCTCAATGCGGCGTGCAACAGCGTCGACCGGCGGCACATGATGCTCGAGTGCGTCTCGCAGGGCATTACGTTCGACAGCGATGACAAGCGTCAACGCATGGCCCGGTTCCTCGAGCGCAAGAAGCAGAAAGAGCAGAACGCGAACGGAGGCGGAGAGGCTTGATGCCGAACCTCGCCGCACTGCCGACGGACATTCACGTCCACATCCAGCCGTGGGACATGATGAACCCGCGGGCGTTCGAGACGATCCGCGAGAACCGCGAGGACTTTCCGCTCATCGAGCGCCTGATGGGCGACCCGAAAGCGCTCGTCGCGTGGCTGGACGAGATCGGGCTCGGGCGCGTCGCCCTGATCAACTATGTCGCACCGGACGTCATGGGCTTCACTCACGAGGTGAACCCGTGGGCCGCCCGTTACCGGGATGCTGCGGAGGGACGCGTGATCGGGTTCGGAGGCGTACACCCGCCCGCGTGCGACGACGTGAAGGACATGATGCGCCGCGTCGTGGAAGAGTGGCGGCTCGATGCGATCAAGATCCACCCGCCACACCAGGGGCTGTCGCCGGACGCGTATCGCACGGGTGAGTGCCCGGAACTCGAGCACGTCTATGGGGCGTGTTCGGATGCCGGGCTACCGATCATGTTCCACACCGGCACGAGCGTCTTTCCCGGCGCGCGCAGCCGGCTCGGCCGGACGCTCGTCATCGATGACGTCGCCGTGGACTTCCCCGACCTCAAGATCATCCTTGCCCATGCCGGGCGCCCGTTGTGGATGGACGAGGCGTTCTTTCTCCTGCGGCGCCACCCGAACGTCTACATCGACGTGTCGGGGATTCCCCCCAAGCGTCTCCTCCAGTACCTTCCGCGCCTCGCCGAGGTCAGCCACAAGGCGTTGTTCGGCACCGACTGGCCGTCGCCGGGCGTCAAGGACCTGAAGCGCAACCTCGATCAGATTCGGGCGCTGGCGCTGCCGGAAGATGCGATCGACCGCATCGTTCGCAAGAACGCGCTGGACCTGTTCCCCATCCCCAGCTGAAGCTCGACCACGGAGATCGAGATGGCCCTCCAGAACATCACCGTCCTCGGCTCAGGAACGATGGGCGCGGGCATTGCGCAGACCGCCGCGTGCGCCAGATTCGACACGACCATCTATGACATCGAGGACCGCTTCCTCGACAAGGCGAAGACAGGCATCGAGAAACGTATCGCACGCCAGGTCGAGAAGGGGCGCATGGACGGCCTCGACGCTGCCGACGCGACGAACCGGCTCCGGTACTCGAGCGATCTCGCTGCGGTCGTCGGCGCGGCGGACTACGTCATCGAGGCGGTGCCCGAGAAGCTCGAACTCAAGCAGGACATCTTCCGGAGCTGCGAGGAGCACGCACCGAAGGGGTGCATCCTCGGCACCAACACGTCGACGCTGATGATCTCGTCCATCGCGGAAGCGTTGGCGGACCCCGGACGCCTCATCGGTATCCACTTCTTCAACCCGGTCCCGGTGATGAAGCTCATCGAGGTCGTGATGGGGCCCGATACCTCGAATACTGCCTACGTTGCGACGCTCGAGGTGGCTCAGAAGATGGGCAAGGAGACCGTGAAGGTCCGGGAGTCGCCCGGGTTCACGACGTCACGGATCAACGCGCTCATCGGGAACGAGGCGTTCCGCATGCTGGAGGCGGGCGTGGCATCGGCGTCGGACATCGACAAGGCGCTCAAGCTCGGCCTCAACCACCCCATGGGACCGTTCGAGATGGTCGACCTCGTGGGGCTGGATGCGCGGCTGAACAACACCCGGGCCTTGTTCGAGGCCTTGGGGGACGAGGCGTATCGGCCGAGCCCGCTCCTGGAGCGACTCGTGAGCGCCGGGCGTCTCGGTCGGAAGAACGGACGGGGGGTCTATCGCTACGACGACGAGGGACAGCGCATTCCCGGCAGCGACGACGTCACCGGGTGACTTGTTCTTCACACTCGGCGGGAAGGTCTTTGAGCTTTCACCGCACGGAATGGTAGGTTCTTGGGGCGACCAGTTCCTTGGGTCGTCTTCCGACTCTCCTTCCCAATCCACGCCCCAACCCGAGATGATCCGTCCGCTCGCGGCTTTTTTCGTCGCGCTGGCCATGGTTCCGGTGCCGGCCCAGGCTCCGTTCGTGGAGGACTTCGAGACCTCCACGATCGGGAACCCGCTGGCCTGTGCCACGTCCTCGTCCGGCGGCTGGGCGTTGCCTGCTGGCTGGTCCGGCGCGCCCGGATCGCGGCCCTGGCGGCCTTGGACCAACGCGACGCCGTCGGCCGAGACCGGCCCGACGTCCGACCACACGTTCGGCCCCGGTGGGAGCGGGACGTATCTCTACTGCGAGACGTCCACTCTCGGGTGCGGGTTCCCGAATCAGGTCTTCACCCTGGTCTCGCCCGTGGTCAGCGTCGGGGGAATTGCGAATCCGGCCCTCGATTTCTGGTTCCACCTGTTCGGCGCCGAGGCGGGCTCGCTGGTCGTCGAGGAGACCGATGGTGCGGGGGGTTGGGCGCCGCTCTTCTCGACCGGTCCGGGGCCGGATGCCTGGCAACGGGTCGTCGTGCCGCTGCTCCAGAACTCGGTCCGGGTTCGTTTCATCTACACCAGCGGGACCGGCGTCACCGGGGACGCGGCGATCGACGACGTCGGTTTCGTCAGCATGCCCGCCATCGAGTGGAACCAGAACGACTCCGCGTGCGGCGCCGACCTCAACGGGGCCCTGAGCCCGGGTCCGTTCGGGGGGCCGGGCGTTGCCCAGGTGTGTCCGGGCGAATTCGTGAGCATGAATCTCACGGCCGGTCCCGCGGGCCAGGTCTTCGAGATCGCCGTCACCCTGGTGCCGTCGGTGAGCCTCTCCGCGGGCGGGGTCCTCGTTCCGAACGGGGACGTCGTGAACCTGGATCTCGTCACGTTTCCGGGCCTGAGCTTCGTGCTCGGTGGGACGATGCCGAGCTTCCAGCCCTTCCTCGGACCGTTCAGTCTGGTCTTTCCGGCGCCGTCGCTGACCGGGTTCTTCGCGTCGACGCAGGTTCTGTTGACCGATCCCACCAGTGTGCCGCCGGTCGCGTTCTCCCAGGCGACGGACCTCGTGATCCGGGCCGCCGCCGTGGACCTCTCGACCATGGGCGACGACGATTTCCGCGAGGTGGTCCTGGCCGGGATCTGCAGCGCGGACGTCTCGTTCTACGGCACGGCCTACGACCGGATCTTCGTCAACTCCAACGGAGACGTGTCGTTCACCTCGGGGCACGTCGACTTCACGCCCACGATCGGGGAATGGCAGAGCCAGATGCCCCGGATCGGCGTCCACGGAGACTTGCGCCCGCCCGACGGCGGCAGCATCACCGCCGCCGCTGCAGGGGGGGTCCTGACCGTGTCCTACGACCAGGTGCCGGAGTTCGGCGCGACCGGGCTGGTCATGACCCACCGGATCGATTTCGACACGATCACCGGCGCGGCCCGCATCTTCGACTTCAACTGGGACCCGGGCTACACCGCCAACAACACGGTCGCGGGTATCAGCAACGNCATNCTCGGGACCCATCCGGCCGTCTTCTCGTTCTCCACGCTCGTCGGATCGGGCCTTCANGGGTCCCAATCATCCGACAGCGCATTGGAGGACGGAGGCGGCNGTCTCGTCTCTCTGGGGTGGACCGAGATCCTGTTCCCCACTGGCGACGGTTTCTTCACTGTCCAGTGACGCGGACAATGGGTTAGGGTATTGCGCTTTTCGGCGCCCAGACCGTGGTCAGGTTCCTAAGTCGAAAAGCCCTCTTGGTTTCGCCTCGGACAGGGTGGTACCCTTGATCCACCTCACCTCTTCAGGAGTGATGTTGCCGGCAGGACAAATGAATCCCCTCAGCCGGCCTCCAGCCTAGTCTCGAAGCCCAGCGACTGCCGCACCCACTTTCTTCCTTCCCCAGTTCCCCCCAGAGGACCGATCCACATGAAGTCTGCGTTTGCCCTGCTCGTCGCCGTTGCACTCCTTACGGGTGCCGCATCGGCCCAAACCTTGACCACGACCTTCGCCGGCGGCAACGGCCAGTCCGGCAACCAGTTTGACCTTGTCGCGGTCAACGACCTGACCATCTGCTCCTTCGACATCAACGTCGATCCGGGCACCTGGGACGTCGAAATCTACACGCTGCCCTCGGGCATGCCGTATCTCCCGAACTGGAACGTCCCAGCCGCGTGGACGATGATCGCGTCGGTCAACGGCATCACTTCGGCGGGCACTGGAGTCCCCACCCAGGTCTCCGCGACCTTGGGCGTCGACATCCCCGCCGGTGTGACCCAGGCGTTCTACGTCACCGTGACCAACGGTACGGCCATCAACTACACCAACGGGACCACGACCGGTAACCTCTTCGCTTCGGACGCGAACCTCAACTTCTACGAGGGCGGGGGCTTAAGCTACCCGTTCGGATCGAACTTCAACCCCCGCGTCTGGAACGGCAACATCCACTACATGCTCGGCCTCGGCGGTGCCTGCGGGCCGATCTTGGCTGAGTGGCAGCCGAACAGCCCGGAATCGACCCTGGACATCGACGGCGGCCAGTACGCTGCGAACTGCGCTGGCGTCCCGTTCACGCTCAACTCGAGCACGTCCAACGGTGTGGTCGCGTACGACATCGGCCTCAACATGTCCCCGATCGTCCCGCTTTCGAGCGGCGGCACTGCGACCGGTGCGAGTCAGACGGTCAACCTCGATCTGGCCGGTGGCCTCACGCTGCTCTTCACGGATACGACGGGCTCCTTCGGCCTGCACCCCGGCGCATTCGCGGCGCCGTTCAGCCTCGGCGGACCCGCCGCGATCCTCAGCGGCCAGCAGGCAGTCGCCAACCCGGGCGGCCCCGACGGCCTCGCCCTCAGTCAGGCCGTTCAGGCCGAGACGGGCCCGAATCCGCTCGCCCTGTCGCTCGGCGACGACAACAACATCAACGTCTCGCTTGCGGCGGCCCCGCTCTGCTTCCCCGGATCGGTCTCCTTCTACGGTGCTGCGTGGACGGACCTCTTCGTGAACTCGAACGGCGACGTGTCGTTCGGCGGCGGCCACAACGACTTCAGTGCGACCGTCGGTGAGTGGGAGACCAGCGCCTTCGGACGTATCGGCGCCCAGTGCGACCTCAGCCCGAACGCGTCGGGTTCCGTCACGGTCACCGAGGCGGCCGGTGTCGTCACCGTCTCCTACGTCGCCGTCGGCCAGTACCCGGGCGTCGGGACCCCGACCCAGACCTGCTCCATCGCGTTCGACACCAACACGGGTGACGCGTTCATGAGCCTGATCCAGGACGTGGGCTTCGGCGATCCGACCGTCGCGGGCATCTCGAACGGCGCGGCTGGCACGCACCCCGGTGCGGGCGCGGCGAACATCTCGTTCGACGTGGCGCGCGGTGGCGGCATCCTGCCCGGCGTCATCGGCCAGAGCTGGATGGACGCCGCGGGCGGCCCGACGGTCAACACCGCCGGTACCCCGTTCCTCGTCGACTTCTTCGGTACGGACGGTTCCGGAATCAACGTCAACTAGTTGACTCGACCTTCACGGTCTTCGGACCGTGACCCAGAACGGCCGGTCCTCTCACGAGGTGCCGGCCGTTTTGTTTTGGGCCGGTTCGGAACCCAGGGGCGGACGAGCGGTTGAGCCGGGAGACGAGGCGGGCCCGTCAGTCGCCCGAGGCGCGCCGGTCGTCGAGGGTCGCGAAGAGCTTCCGGAGCGTCGCCTCCGTCACGCCCTCGCGGCGGGACACCGGGATGAGGCGGTCGGAGCACCGTTCGTCAGAAAGCCGCAGCAGGTCCGCCGGGTTCGGGTCGTCGTCGACCCAGAAGAAGTTCTCGTCGAACCGGAGCGCCGACGCCTTCCCGAGCGCATGCCGGAACGGGACGTAGGCCGGCTGGATACCGAGCTTCTCACCGACACGTTGCGCCTGGTGCTCTTCGAGCGACGTCAGGAACCGGATTTCGAAAGCGTCCCTTACGCCGTCGACGAACTGTTGGGCGAAGGGGGCCATCTCCATCTCGCCACCTTTCTCCAGCAGGAGGGTACCGACGATGTCGAGATAGAGGACGGGCTTGCTCATGGCTCGAAAACGATCTCCGGCAGCAGGGCCGGGGGAGGGGACGCCATTGAGCGTAGATGCGCGTTCGCGGGGCCTCAAGTCCGCCGGCGAAACCCTTCTCAACCCGGCCCTCCCCCGTGGACCAATCGGCGGAGGCGGGCGAGGGGGGCGGCCAGGGCGATCACGAGCAGGGTCTGGGGCACGATGAACCACAACACGGCCCCGTCGAGATCGCCCGGCAGGCCGATCCGGGGTGGGTCGAGGCCGAGCAGCGAGTGGGCGAGCGGAACGGCCGCGAGCACCGGTGCCAGCAGGAGGCACCCTCTTAGAACGGGCGCCGTCTCTTGCCAGATGCCTCGAAGCGTGCCGGCCTCGAGGGGCTGGACCGCGGGCTGGCCCGTCCGGGCGCGCCACCGGTCGTGATAGAAGTGGTGCAGGTTGAAGCCCTGGCGGAAGAGGTAGATGCAAACCAGCACCGACCACTCGGTGGCGTTCATGACGAGTGAGGCGTCGGCGTCTACCAGACCCAGATCGATCAACAGGGTCGCGAGCGAGCGAATCCCGAGAAGCAGGAGGCCGAAGTCAAAGAGGACGAAGAGCGCGGCACCCCAGTGATGCTCGTCCGGCTTCTGTGGAAGTCCGCGGTGTCGGCGGTCCCAGGCTTCCAGGTAGATGGCCTTTCGGTAGACACCGAACAAACGTCCGGTAAACCACCAGCCGCCCAGCCAGAGCAGCACACCACCTGATGCCCAGATCATTGATCGCCCTCGATTGCCTGTGGGAGGTGAACTCCCGACAACGGATTATAGGGTCTGACAGGTCGTGATGACTAGGGCAATCTCGCTGCGCCTGGTTCCAACCCACGGGTCGGCCGCTGTGGATCCCGCGAGTGAAAAGAGGGCTACGCTCTGGAGACAGGAATGACCGTCACGACGACGCACGCCATCGACCATCCCATCACCTTCATCAAGGGAGATCAGGAGGGTCAGGTCCTCATGGACAAGAGTCTGGATGCCCTGGCTGGCCTGGTGTCACTTGACCTCCACCCGTTCGACCTTTCGCTGGAGGCGCGGCTGAAGAGTGGCGATCGGACGACCCGTGACGCGGCGGCGAGTCTTTTGCACACGAAGGTCGGGTTGAAGGCGCCGACGATCACTCAGGGCGCTGCGACCGATGGGCCGCGTCTGCCGTCACCCAACATCACGCTGCGGCGCGGCATCGACGGCGTCGCGATCGTCCGGGTCGCCAACCTCATTCCGGGGGTGACCCCGCCCAATCGCTATCTGACCGGCCCCATCGCCGTGATCCGAAAGGCGACGGAAGGCATCTACGAGGCCATGGAGTGGCAGACCGAGGATGCCACGCGGGTCTATCGCCAGGAGCACATGTCGGTCACGAAGATGCAGGCGCTCGCGCGTTTCGCGGTGTCGTTCGCGATCGAGAACCGCATGACCCTGTGGTCCGCGACCAAGCACACCATCTCGCGGACGTTCGAGGGCACGCTTCAGCGCATCCTCGACGAGACGGCGCAATCCGCGGTCGCTGACCAGGGCCTGAGGTACCAGCCCTGGCTCATCGACGCGACGTACCAGGGCCTGATGCGCCCTCCGGAGCGGCTTGCGATCGTGTGCGACAACTTCAACGGCGACTGCCTTGGCGACCTCGTTCCTGCGATGTTCGGCAGTGTCGCCGGCTGTGGGTCGATCCTCGTCGGCGAGGACGGATGCCGCATGTTCGACCCGCCGCATGGAACGGCGCCGACGCTCTACAACCTCGACCGGGCGAACCCGCTCGCGACCCTCATTGCCATCTCCGGGGCGGTCGCGTACGCAGCGCGGCTGTCCGGCAACGAGAAAGCGGAGGCGTTCGGGAAACGCATCAAGCAGGCGGCGTTCGACACGATCGAGGCCGGCATCGCCACGTTCGACCTCATCGGCGAGGACCAGGCCGTCGGCACGTCGAAGTACCTCGAAGCAGTCCGCGAGCGCCTGCAGGGGAGTTGACCCTGCCCGGCTACCGACTCGTCCACGTCGGTGGCTCCCCACAAGAAAAGCCACCGACCCAGAAGCTCGCGACCGCGACTCGAGTCACGGATCCTTGCGCACGATGATCGCGTCCTCGAGCCCGAAGGCCTTCTCGAGCTCGATCGCGATGTCCTGGGCGGCGGTCATCGCGGATTCCTCGAACACCTGCACCTCACCGCTCTGAGTCGCGAAGCTCTCGACCCGCAGCAGCAGCACCGTGAGACGGGACTCGGGATCGACGCGGAAGACGTCGTAGGTCTTGCGTGCCCACCCGGTGACGACGAGCTTGAGGGCGTGACGTTCAGTCGTCTCGGCCATGATGCGATCGAGGCGCTCGGCGTCGGAGGGTTCCTGGGTTCGGACCATGATCCGCAGATCCTACCCGGCTACACTGACCCTGCACGGCTTCGGATCAGCCCTGGAGACCCCCATGAAGCTCTTCAAACGCCTGCTCATCTTCGTCGCAATCCTCGTCTGCCTGCTCGTGGTCGGGGCCATCTACGCTGACAGTCTGGCCGAGACCGGCATCGAGAGAGGGGGGACGTGGGCGCTCGGTGTCGAGACGACGGTCGACTCGGCGAGCATCGGCTTCCTATCTGGGACGTTCGCGCTCGAGAACCTCAGCGTCGCGAATCCGGACGGTTTCGGCAACGAGCCGTTCATGGCGCTCGCGGACGGCTCCGTCGAGGTGCGGGCATCCTCATTGATGTCCGACACGATCGTGCTCCACACCCTGGAAATCGATGGCATCGATCTCAACCTCGTCCGCGGCTCCGACGGCTCCAACTACGGCAAGATCCTCGAGAGCCTCGCGCGCTTCGAAGGCGAGGACACGAAAGAAGAAGACGGCAAGCGCTTCGTCATCAACAAGATCGAGATCACGAACGTCAAAGTCAATGTGACGCCCATGGCGGACCTCGGGTTCGCGAAGATGTCCTTGCCGATCGACCGCATCGTGCTGAACAACGTCGGCACCGAGTCCGACGGTGGCGTCCTCCTCGCGGAGGTCGCCAACCAGATCATCCAGTCGCTTCTCAAGAACGCGGGCGGCCTCTCTGGCATGCCGGACCTCATCTCCGGCACCCTCAACAACCAGCTCGGTCAGCTCGAGAAGATCGCAAAGGGCGAGCTCAGCAAGATGACCGAGGGGATCGGCGGGGAGGCTGGCAAGGCGCTCGAGGGCTTGAAGAAAGTGATCCCGGGATTGGGGAAGTAGCAGTCACCCGGCTTGGGCCACGAAGAGAGCAGAGGTGCTGGTGGTCAGTTCTTCTTGCCCGTCGTGAGCTTGCGCGACACTTCTCGGACGACGCGCGGATGGAGCGTCTCTTCGTGGTCGACGAGGAATGCGCCGACGCGGCTTGCGTCGTGCGGGATGACGCTGCGCAGGGCCCATGACAGGGCCTTCACGATCATGTCCTCGTGGTCGTCGTGCAGCATCTCGCAGATGGCGAACGTGCGGTCGGGGTCGCCGGTGCCGCCGCGTGACTTGAAGTTGAGGGAGACGGTGGAGGCGAGGGCGGCGCGGCGCCACCACAGGTCCGACGACCTTGCCCAGCGGTGGATCTCGGCGTCGGTGGTGCCGCCACCGAGCCAGACGCGGCCCGCGACGGAGCACGCGAACGCGTCGACGCTGGCCCAGTTGTCCATGCCCTTGCCGAGTCGTCGAAGGTCCTGGGTCCTCAGCGTCGCGAGCGCGTCCTTGCGGAACTCGAGGATCTCGTACCCGAGCTGGCGTGCCTCGAGGAAGCCTGAATCGACGAACGCCTGAGCGAGCGCGACGACGTCTTTGGGCGGAGCGCCCTTCATCTCCTTCGCGGTCTGGCGCGAGACATTGCGGATGGCGGGGACGGCGACGCCGAGGTACTTCATCGCGGAGGCGGCGTACCCTTCCATGTGCGCTTTCCGCTCGGGGTCGGCGGCGGCTCGTAGGTCACGGAGGGCCTTCTTCACGATCTGCGCCACCGTCATGACGTCAGTGGGACCGCGCTGCGATCACGCGAGCGCGACGGCGTCACTGCGGCGCCAGATGAAGATCCGCATCGGCGGGAAGTTCCAGTATCCGGCGCGCACGGTCGCGGGACCGAGGATTGGCTCGCCGAGCTTCCGGACCTCGCTGCGGAACTGGTACGCGACGAAGCGGCCGTCGGGTGACAGCCGGTCGTTCAGACGTTGGAGTGTCCGCCGCGCCTCGGGCTTCGGCAGCGTCGAGAACGGAATGCCGGAGACGACGAGGTCGACTTCATGCTCACCGACCGTTTGCAGCGCCTGCTGGATCTCGGTGGCTGGACCGGCGTGGATGCTGAACCGCGGGTCCTGGATGTCACGTTGGAGGGTCTTGATGTAGAGCGGGTTGATCTCGAGCGCGATGAGGCGTGCATCGGGCCGCATATGGCGGAGCATCTGCTTGGTCACGACACCCGTCCCCGGGCCGAGCTCGACGACGACGCGTGCGGAAGAGACGTCACCGTGGCGCACGATGCGCCGGATCAACGACCGAGAGCTCGGAATCACCGATCCGACCTCGCGCGGATGCTTGAGGAACCCTGCGAGGAACGTGAGCGGCCGGGCTTTGTGGTTCATCGAGTCGGACACGTGTGCGGATCGTACTGGATACTCGGGGTTCCGGCGCAGGGCATTAGACTTGTGGGATGGAGACTCGTCTGGTGGACGATGCCCGCGCCATTCTGCGGGCCGCCATGAACGCCGTGGCGCTGGAGCGAGTGGTTCCCAAACGCCTCCTCCGGCACGGCAGGATTCTGGACTTTCCCGGTGGATCCTGCGCCTTGCCGGAGCAGGTGCGGGTCGCAAGCGTCGGCAAGGCCGCGGGTCCGATGCTGGACGGGTTCCTGGATGTGCTCGGACCCGATCCCCGGCCAACCGAGTCTCTCGTGGTCCAGGGTCGAGACGGCCTCGCTCCGGGGCACCCCGCCACCATCGTGACGGCCGGACATCCGGAGCCCGACGCAGGCAGCTTCGAGGCGGCGAGGCGAGTCCTGGACCTCGCGCGGCAAGCCGAGCGGGGATCGCTCTTCGTGCTGCTCGTCTCGGGCGGCGGGTCGGCGATGCTGGAGCAGCCCATCGACCCCGCGATCGAGCTCCACGATCTCGCCGCGTTCTACCGGACGCTCGTCGGATGTGGCGCGCCCATCGGTGACGTGAACGCGGTGCGAAAGACGCTCTCCGCCATCAAGGGGGGCCGTCTTCTCCGCGCCTGCTCACCCGCGACCTGCCTGACGTTGATCGTCTCCGACGTCCCCGGGGACGACCCCGCGCTGGTCGCGTCCGGTCCGACGATCCCTGACCCGGACGCGTACACCCGCGCGGCAGCTGTGGTTCTGGAATACTCGTTGGTCGCCGCGGCGCATGCGTCGATCCGGCCGTGGCTGGAGCGTCTGCTCTCCGGCGAGCGACCGCCGGACTATCGGCGGTCGATGGTCGAGACGGACTCGAACGTGTCCGTCCTGCTCGGATCCGCTGACGTTCTCGAAGCGGCGCGCCGTGCCGCCGAGGAGCACGGCTACCTCGCGTGCGTCGACACGCTGGCGGACGAGGTCCCCGTCGACGATGCGGCGCGTGGGCTGCTCGACCGTCTCGACGCTCACGCCGCGGCCCACCCCGGCCGTCGCGTCGCCCTGATTGCTGACGGCGAGGTGCTGTCCAGGGTCACGGGACCCGGTGTCGGCGGTCGCAACCAGGCGTTCGTGCTGCGCTGTGTCACGCGGATTGCCGGCCGGCCGCGCTGCGTGCTCAGCGCGGGGACCGACGGCATCGACGGCAACTCACCGGCCGCGGGTGCCGTTGCCGACGGCGACACCCTCGCGAGGGCGCGCACCGCCGGGCTCGATTCCGAGGCCGCGTTCCTCGCGAGCGACAGCCACGGCTTCTTCGACGCGCTCGGCTCGACGATCGTCACGGGGGCGACGGGCAACAACCTCCGGGACCTGCGCGTTCTGCTGGCGAGTCCTGCCTAGGCACCTGGCTCAGCCAGGAGTCGGGTTGGACGCAACGAAAGAACGATGGGTTGGCCCCTCCATCCGGGTCCATCAACCCAGAGCCGGAGAGCGTGTGAAGCAATCCGCTCTGCCGGAGGACAACGGCTGCGCCGCGGTCCAGGTCGCAATGGCGCATTCTCCTTGTTGCGCCGGTGCGTGAACTCGACCCTGCTGAGCCAGGTACCCAGGCCGGCCGCGGTGGCGCGTCAGTTCCCGCGCAGCTCTGCCGCGACCCAGCCTGCGTCGTAGATCTTCAGCAGCGCTTCCATGATCGCGTCGACGTGGACGGAGACCGTTCGGGCGTGGGTCTCGGTGTAGAAGTAGTTGTTGGGCAGCATCTCGACGTTGCCGTCGAAGATGAGACCGACGATCTCGCGGTCCTTGTTGATCATCGGGCTGCCGGAGTTTCCGCCGATGATGTCGTTGGTGGACACGAAGTTCACCCACTTGTTCATGTCGACGCGGTTGCGCCGCTCGAGCCACACGTTCGGGAGGTCGAAGGGGTGGCGGTTGCCGAACTCGTGGCAGCGCGCGTACAGGCCGAAGAACGACGTGCGCGGCGGGGCAATGGTCCCGTTGTACTCGTAGCCCTTCACGACGCCGTCGGCGAGGCGGAGGGTGAAGGTCGCGTCTGGCGGCGCTTTCGTACCGTAGACCGCGAACAGCGCGCGGCCGATGCGGGCGGCGTGAACTCCCTGCGCGGCGGTGAGCCCGTCACGGGTCGTCTGCGATTCGAGGATGAGCGGGAGGATGGTGCGGCCGACCACGATCGCGGGGTCCTTCGACTTCATCACCGCATCGTGACCACCGTCGAGGAGTTGCTTGCGGACCGCGGCGTCGCCTAGCCGACTCTTCTCCACCAGACTCTTGATCGAGGTGCCCGGAGCCCCCGATCCGAACGCCGCTACGAAGGGGTCGGATCCGCCAAGGTCCTTCGCTGCTCCTTCGAGCTGGGCAATCGCCCCCTTCAGGGACTCCGCGTTGTCGTCGTAGGTGAGGTTTTGCAGCGCTTTGGAGAGACGCGCGACCGTGGTCTGGGGAGCGGTCGGATCGGTGATGCGCGCGATGTAGACCCCCGCCATCACGACGTCGACTCCCGGTGGCTGGTAGTGCATGCCGCGGCGCTGCTTCAGCGAGATCCCGGCGAGCTCCGTCCAGGCGCTGCCGTACTTCTTCTGCAGCTCGGGCTTGGCGGCCACCATCGCCCGGAACGCGGCTTCGGACTTGCGCTTCGCCTCCATGTACTCGGGCTGCATGAGCCCGGCGTGGGTCCAGCGCCAGTTCTTCTGGGCGTTCTGGAGGCCCAGAAGGCGGGGGCGGTGCCGCTTGGCTGCCTCCTCGGACACCTTGGAGAGCGTCTTCAGTCGGCTGACCTCGCGGTCCGCGAACGCGAGGTTGTTGGGGTACTGCACGTCACGGAGGAACTCGAGCTCCGCGTGGGTCTTCAGGCGGCCGGTGCTGCCCGGGTTCCCGGTGACGAACACGAGCTCGTCCGGTTCGGCGCCGCCCTCGCTCCACTTGAAGAAGTGCTTCGACGTGTCCAGGGGCTTCCCGTTCTCGTAGACGCGGCAGAACGCGAAGTCGATGCCGAATCGCGGGTAGGTGAAGTTGTCCGGGTCGCCGCCGAAGTGCGAGGTCTGCAGATGCGGCGAGACGACGATGCGCACGTCGGTCCACACCTTGTGCATGTAGAGCTGGAACATCCCGCCCTGGTACAGGCGTACGACCTGCGCCTGAAGGCCCGGATGCTGCTCCTTCGCCTCCGCGAGCAGTGCCTTCTCGTTCGCCTTCTGCTTCTCGTCGATCGCCGCGACGTCGTCGCTACCGAGGATGCCGGCCCGGATGCGGGAGGTGACATCGCGCATCGAGACGAGCTGCTCCACCTTGCAGTCGGGGAGCTTCACCTCGGCGCCCATGGCGCTGGCGACGAAGCCGTTCTTCATCCAGTCCTGGTCCGCCGGGCTCACTTTCGCGACAAAATCCCGGACGCAGTGGTGGTTGGTCATCACCAGTCCGTTCGCCGACACGAAGCTCGCCGAGCACCCGCCGCCGAAGCGCAGCGACGCCAGGCGCGTCTGGTCGAGCCAGGGTTGCGACGGTGAGAATCCGTAAGTCGCCTTCAGGAAATCCAGCGGCGGGTTCTCGAACGTCCACATCCGGCCCAGGCCCAGGTCATGCTGGGCGGGCGCTACGGTCACGAAGAGGACGACAGCGAGAAGAGCACGAAGTGACGTCATCGAGGGAGCTCCGGCGGCGAGGGGGGTAGGTTCGGCAATCCTAACGTCGGGTTCGCCTCGCGACGAGTTGACACGGACGCGTCCCCGCCTGATGTTGTCGGCATGACCCGTATCACCTCGTCTCTATTCGTTCTTTTCCTTCTCGCGGGGCTGCTCGCCGCGCAGACGCCGATGACTCCGATCCAGGCGGTGAGCCTGCGCCGGGTGTCGTCGCCGATCGTGAGCCCCGATGGCGCGTGGGTCGCGTTCTTCCGGTCGGAGCCGCGGCTGGCGGGGGATGCGCCGGGGTCCGACTACCGGCATCTCTGGATCATGCCGGCTGATGGTCGGCCCGGTGACGAGCGGCGCTTGCTCGGCGGCAAGCGTAGTGTGAGCGGCGCGGCGTTCTCACCGGACGGCAAGTCCATCACCTACGTGCACCGCGGACCGGACGCCCCGCATCGAGAGGTATATGCGTTGCCGTTGACCGGAGGTGAGCCGGTGCGTGTGACGCGGTCGAAGCGTGGTGTCTCCAGCTACCACTGGAGCGCCGACGGACGCCAGATCGCGTACGCGGCGTCCGACCCTCAGCCGGCCGCCCGCAGCGCCGCGCGCGAGCTGGGCTTCGGCCAGGAGATGTTCGAGGAGGACTGGGCTCACGTCAGCCTCTGGGTGTGGGACGTCGCGAAGCAGACCACCCGTCAGCTCACGAGGGGCGTGACGGTCACGGCGTACGAGTGGTCCGCGGACGGCTCGAAACTCGCGGTCGGCCTGATCCCGAAGCACCTCGTCGACGACAGCTACATGTTCGTGCGGCTCCACGTGCTGAACGTGCGGACGGGGGCGACCGAGCTGAAGATCGACAACCCGGGCAAGCTCGGCGCGTTCGCGTTGTCGCCCGACGGCAGGCGGCTCGCGTATCTTGGCGCGCAGAACAAGCGCGACCCGCACGCGGGCATGCTCTACGTCGCGGACATGGCGGGCAAGATCACCGCATTCGACGACGACTTCCGCGGCATGTTCCACACCGTGCGCTGGCTCAACGACGAGGTCCTCGAAGGCGTCCTCTCTCGGGGCGTGACCCCCCACCGCTACCGCGCATGGCCGGGCATGTACTTGCAGACGCACGCCGCGCCGGTTGCGTACCGCGCAACGACCCGTGCATCGACGGGCACGCTCTTCTGTGCTGCGTCGACCGGTTCGCATGCCGACGAGCTGTACCGCATCCAAGGCGACGTTCACGTCCGCATGACGAACTCCAACCCGTGGCTCAAGGACGTGGCGCTCGGCGCTCAGACCGTCGAGAAGATCAAGGCCCGCGATGGACTCGAGTTCGAAGGCCTCCTCATTCACCCCACGGACGGCGGCAAGGGCGAGCGCCGCCCGCTCGTCGTGGTGGTTCACGGTGGCCCCGAGTCGCACCACTCCAACGGCTGGCTCACCAGCTACTCGTACTGGGGCCAGATCCTCGCGGGACGCGGCTACTACGTCTGGTACCCGAACTACCGGGCCTCGACTGGGCACGGAGTGAAGTTCGCGATGGCCGACCACGGCGATCCCATGGGCGGCGAGTTCACCGACCACCTGGACGCGATCGCCGCCTTCGCGAAGCGCGGCCTCATCGACGACGAGCGTGTCGGTATCGGCGGCGGCTCCTACGGCGGCTACACCGCTGCCTGGGCAGCGACCCGCCAGACCGACCACTTCGCCTGCGCCGTGAGCTTCGTCCCCTTCGTCGATATCCGCACCAAGTGGATGACGTCTGATATCCCGTGGGAGTTCTACCTCGTCCACTACGAGGAGAAGTGGCCCTGGCAGCAGGAGCAGTTCCTCCGCGAACGCTCCCCACTCACCTACGCGACCAACTGCCGCACCCCGCTGCTCCTCCTTGGCGGTACGGCCGACCCCCGCGTTCACCCCAGCCAGCCCCACATGCTCTACCGCGCGGTCCAGCGCGGTACCAAGACCCCGGTTCGCTACATCCGCTACCCGGGCGAAGGCCACGGCAACCGGATCAACACCAACCGCTACGACTACCTCATCCGCACCCTGCGTTGGCTCGATCACTACCTCACGCCGGGCGCGACGCGGACGACCGCGCCGCCGCCGGTGGACCTCGACTACTCGGAGTGGGCCGCGACGAAGTAGCGGCCTACCCCAACACCAGCGATAGCGCGTTGCTCGTCGCCGACTGGCCGGTCGTCGGGTCAATGGAGATGGCCTGGCCGTCGATGGTGAAGCCGATCAGCGCCGGATCGAGGGGCAGCGGCAGCGGCATGGTGAACGCGCCGAGACCATCGAGTGGGAAGGGGCCGAGAGGGGATATTCCCGACGCGATGAAGCCGAGAGCGCTGGCGATATCGAGGTAGATGTTGCAGCCGTTCCCCACGGGAAGCGGAGGGATGGCGAGGCCCTGCGCGACGTAGAGGGTCGCGACGCCGTTGGCGTGGCCATCCATGAAGTTGAGGGCGAACGACGCGTTGCCGAGCGTGGGGAGACCGTTGGCGGTGAGGGAGTAGGGGAGGCCGATGGCGGAGACGTTGCAGCCGACGCCGTTGATGGTCGCGCTCGCGCTGGGCGGGGTGAAGGTCACGAAGAGCGTGGGGCGGTTCGCTGCGCTGGGATGCTCGCGGCTGCCGAAGCGCTTCGCGGACGGCGGAACGGTCTCCGGGGTTCGCAGGATCCAGCCGAAGTTGGTGGCCGGCGCGTTGAGCCAATTCTGGACGTCGGTGGCCATCTGGTTCGAGGTCCAGAGGTAGGTGCTCGACGAGCCCACCGGCGTTGTGGCCGAGGCCGTCGCGACGAAGTCGCCGCCCGGGGCGGTCCAGAAGGAGCCCGGGTTGAAGGTGTGGATCCACGTCGCGTCCGTCGGGGTGGCCGCGGCGCCGCCACCACCGCCACCCGTGAAAGCGTTCGACGTGCCCTCGCCCCAGTCGGCGGTGAGGGCGTGCAGGCTGCAGTTGACGGTGCCCGCAATGGTCTGGTCCATGGTGAGTTGCAGCATGGCCGAGACGATCGTCGAGCCCGCGGGCACCGAACCGGCGATGTCGAAAGCGAGCAGTGCCCGCCGCGCGCGGGCGTTGGCGTTCAGCCCGGCGAAGACGTGGGTGCCCACCCCGTTGGAGAACATGCCCAGCGGATGGAAGTAGAGCGTGTTGTCTTTGGATGGCGTGATCGTGGCCACCTGCTGACCCTGGGCGGGTGCGACGGCGACCGCTGCGGCAAGGATGGCAGCGCAGGCAACAAAGCGGGACATCGGGGGGAACTCCGTAGGACCGGGGGGGGGGAGGCAGCGCGGTCGGGGATTTGGAAGACAGATTGCCTGACCCGGGAACCCAAGAACCAGATCAGATCTGTTTCTCCTCCTGCGTTCTCCTTGGCATTTCTGGTCTTCTACAGTCCTACCCTGATCAGCCGCCGTTCGCTCTGATCATCTTGCTGACCTTGGTCCGAAGTTCCTCCAAACGGACCCGAGTGGCCTCCTGGTGCTCTTCGACGAGCTCATTCGGCCCCTTGGGGCCACCCTTCTCGGTTTCCGGGGGCCAGAACGCCTTGAGGACGTCGGAGAGGACGAGCAGGAGGTGTTGCTTGTCCTCGTGGGCGTCGAGTTGCTTGCGGAAGGGGGTGAGCGCACGCATGCGCGGCGCCCGTTTCAGGGCGGCGTCGATCCAGGCGAGGGCGCGCTTCGGGTCTTTCTTCTCGATCAACCAGGCGATGTAGACGTCGGCGAGCCGCGACCGGCCGGACGCGCAGTTCGCGCAGAACGTCTCGCCCTCGAGCGGACAGAAGCCGCACGTTCCGGCCACCTTGCCCTTCACGCACCACGGGCAGTCCTGTTGACCCTTCTTGCAGTGGCCGCACCGTTCGTGGCCTTTGCCGCTGCAGTGGTCGCACTTCTTGGTGCCGGTGCGTTGCGAGCCCCGGGGATCGGACGTCCTCATCCTGCCCGTCGCCTGACAAACGTCGCACGGACGCTTGTGCTGCGCGACGCACGCGTCGCAGGCTTTCGTGCCCAGGCCCAGGCAACGGTGACACCAGGCCTGGCCCGCGTTCTTGCCGTTGCACAGACCGCAGGTGCGGAGCCCCGGCCCCTTGCAGGTCACGCAATGGGGCGATGCCGGGTCGGCGGTGCAGCCCGGGCACGGAAGCCGGCCCGTCCCCGCGCAGTCGTAGCAGGCTCGCGCGCGCTTGCGTTCGCCGGCGCAGACCCCGCACTTCTCCAGCGCAGTTCCCTTGCAGTACGGACACTTCAGCCCGCCCTTCCCGCTGCAGTGCTTGCACCGCGCCAGCGCCATCCCGCGGCGACGCACCTTGCCCTTCTTGTCACAGGAGGGGTTGGTGCAGGGGATCATCCCCTTCTTCACCTTGATGCCGTCGCGCTCCCCCTTCTCCTTGAGCTTCACGCAGTGGCGGCAACCGATCTTGCCGCGATGGCAGGCGTGGCAGTCGGTCTTGACGGTGCCCTTGCCGAGGCAGGTCGGGCAGGCGATGGACGTCTTCCCTTCACACAGGCCGCAGCTGGGTTGCGCATCCTGGCCGACGGCGACGGGCGGAATCAGGACGGCCAGGAGGAGGATCGCGAGGGCACGAATCATGGATGAGGTCTCCTGGCGGGGTGCGGGCGGCAGGCCCTACATCCTAATCCATGGAATCCTCGGGTTTCTTTGGCTCGTCTGCCTGATCTCGCGGTTCCTGGCGGCCCCGCCGCCTGTCCACCGCCCGCCGGAGCAGGAACTCGATCTGCCCGTTCACGCTACGGAGCTCGTCTCGCGCCCAGATCTCCAGGTCGCGGTAGAGCTCCGGCGGGATGCGGAGGAGGAAACTCTTGCGCTTCGCCACGGGATCAGGCGTACAGCGTGCCGGTGTTGACCACCGGGTGCGGTGCGCGATCGCCGCAGAGCACCACCAGGAGGTTGGAGACCATGGCGGCCTTGCGCTCCTCGTCGAGCTCGACGATCCCGTTCTTCGCGAGGCCCTGGAGGGCCATGTCCACCATGCCGACCGCGCCGTCGACGATCTGCTTGCGCGCCGCGACGACGGCGGCCGCCTGCTGCCGTTGCAGCATGGCGCCAGCAATCTCCGGGGCGTACGCGAGATGGGTCAGACGGGCTTCGATCACCGTCACGCCCGCGCGGCCCAGGCGCTCCTTGAGTTGCTCCTCCAGCTGCCGGTTTACCGTCTCGCGCCCTTCCCGGAGCGAGACGCCGTCCGTGGTATCGCCGTGCTCGTCGTGGGTGTCATAGGGATAGGTCCCGGCGAGCTGACGGACGGCCGCCTCGCTCTGCGTAGAGACGTAGCCCACATAGTCGTCGACGTCGAACAGCGCTTGAGCGGTGTTGTCGACCTTCCAGACGACGACGGCGGAGATCTCGATGGGGTTGCCGACCTTGTCGTTGACCTTGATCTGCTCGCCTTCGAGGTTGCGGGCCCGAATCGTCACCCGCGTCTTCAGCATGAACGGGTTCGCCCACCAGAAGCCGTTGTGGCGGGTCGTGCCCTTGTAGGTCCCGAAGAGCACCATGACCTTCGTGTCGTTGGGGTTCACGATGAAGAATCCGATGCACCAGCCGATGGTCAGGAGTAACCCGAACAGGCCGAACCCGAGGGCCCAGCCGCCCGATCCGCCGTTCGTCTGGTCCAACGAACGGATCGCCGTGACGATGGTCCAGATGGCACCGCCGAACCCGCCGAGCGCGATCAGCACCGCGAACCAGCCGTTGATGGGATTGAAGGGCGTTTCCTTGGTCATAGCTGTCTCTCCTTGAGATCGAGATGATATCATCACGATATTCGGAGCGGTACCAGGTTCTTCGCAAACGTCCGCCCGGATCTTGGCGATCAGTCCCCTAAGCCCTTTGGCAGCAAGGGGTCAGGACGGCGAGATGCGGTAGACGCACCGCCGTGCGCCGTCCAGCAGATGCTCGGTGCGCTCGATGCGGACCCGACCCAGAGAGCCGCGAAAGAGCTCCTCCTCGCCGTCGCAGAGCCTGGTGCACACCTGGGCGGCGGCGCAGATCGGACAGTGGTTCTCGATGAGGAGGTAGCCGTCGCCGTCCTTCCGCGACTCCGCCATGTAGCCCTCGTCGCGGCGGATGCGGGCCAGCGCGGCCACGCGCTGCCCGAGCGGCGACGACGGGGCGGGCAGCCGCTCCCGATAGCCCCGCAGCTGGCGCTGCGTCCGCTCCTCGACCAGGCGCGACAACCCTTCGTCGCCGAACGCCGCGCGGACCGAGTCGATCATGTCGACGGCGAGGTCGGCGTAGCCCTGGGGGAACCGCTTCGCAGCCGCGTCGGTGAGGTCGAACATCCGCGCGGGCCGGCCGACGGGGCGCCGCTCATCGGTCGCCGTGACGAGGCCCGCTGCTTCGAGCGCCGCCAGGTGCTGCCGGATCGCCACGGTCGTGACTTCCAGGCGTCGGGCGAGCGCCGCGGCGTCCTTCTTTCCGCGGGTCTTGAGCTCGAGCAGGATACGGTCCTTGGTCGTGGTCACGGGAGGATCGTACGCGGGGCGAGGATGCATTTCAAAAGTCTGTGCTTGCCTTAATAAAGAAACATATTACTTTCTAAACTATGAGCGACCCAAACCCAGCCTGGACCCCCGTCGGCGAAGCCGCGGGCCTGCCTGCCGTGCACACGTTCAAGCAGGGCCGCCACCAGCTCTGCGTCGTGAAGACCGACGACGGCGTCTTTGCGATCGACAACCGGTGCCCGCACGAGGGCTACCCGCTTGCCACGGGCGACGTGAGGGGCTGTGAGCTGACGTGCGCCTGGCACAACTGGAAGTTCGATCTGAAGTCCGGTGGGTGTCGGCTTGGCGGCGAAGGCGTTCGCACCTATCCCGTTCGGGAGCGGGACGGGGTGCTCGAAGTCGATCTGCAGGACCCCGATCCCGAGACCGTCATCCCGCCCCTGCTCGAGAGCCTCGAGGAGGGCTTGCTGAAACACGACAACCCGCGCGTACTGCGCGATGCGGTACGGCTGCTCCTGGCCGGAAGACCGGCCCCGGATGTTCTGGCGGACCTGGCGCGGTTCGATGCCCGGCGCGCCGAGTACGGCACCACGCATGTCCTGCCCGTCGCCGCCGACTGCGGCCGGGTGCTCGAACGCTACCCCGGCCCGGACGCGCTCTATACGCTGGCCCCCCCGATCGACCTCTGTGGTGAGAACCACAGCCGGCGTCCGGTGCGGCCGCTCGCCGAACCCCTGCCTGACGGCACGCTGGAGGTCGTCCGCCACGCCGTCGAGTCGGAGGACGTGGCCCGTGCCGAAGGCCTGTTGCGTGGCCTGCTCGAGCGTCCCGGGTCGTGGCGCGAAGCGGAGACCTGGCTGCTCGACGCGACGTCGCGCCACTTCCTCGGGTTCGGGCACCAGCTCATCTACACGATCAAGGTGCGCGAGCTGCTCGAGCGTGCGTCCGACAGCGACGCGGTGGCGCGCGACGTCCTGCCTGCCCTCCTCTACAGCATCCTCGTGGGCACCCGGGAGGACACGCTGCCCTACCTGACCGCCTACTTCGACCATCTCGAGCAGGTGGCGCCGCGTTTTCCCGAACTGTGGCGTGCCGCCGACACCAGTACGACCTACGACCCGGGGGTCGTCCGCGACGCGGTCCTCGACGGACGATGCGGCGAGGCGCTCGACGCGCTGGAGGGAGCGCTCTCCGAGGGCGTCGCGCCGCGACAGATCGCCAGCGCGATCATCTCTGCCGCGGCGCAGAGGCTCTACCGTTTCGATCTCGCTCACGAGACGGATCCCGACGTGGCCGAGAACTGGTTGTGGGCGACGCATCGCTTCACGTTCGCATCCGCGGTCCGGGTCGCGATCGAACGCTGGGACTCGCCCGATGCGCTGCGTTTTCTGTGGCAGGCCGTGGCCTTCGTGCATTCGGGGCAACCGATGGATGCGCCGGGCGCACGGGAGCAGCCGTTGCCCGCTCCGGTGCCAGCGGGCCACGTCGACGCAGACGCGATCCTCGCCGCCATCACGACGAAGTCGCCGGAGCGCGCCGTCGCGCTCGTCCGTGGCTGGCTTGCCGATGGACGGCCGCTGACCCCACTCAAGCACGCGCTGGAGGACGCGGCGCTCGCCGATCCCGCCGTGCGGCCCATCGTGGTCGCCCACGTCATCAAGACGCTGTGGGCGGCGTTCGACGAGTTCGACGCGCTGGAGGGTCATCCGGACCGGGACTGGCCGCTCCTCGCGGCGGTTCGGTTCGTCGCATCGCCGGTCAAAGAGCGGCGCGTCCACGATGCTGCCCACACGTCGATCGCCTGGGTCGCCGAAAACCGCATGCCCCGCAAGCTGACCCAGTAGCGCGACCTCCGACCGGGAGCGCGACCTCCGACCGGGAGCGCGACCTCCGACCGGGAGCGCGGCCTCCGACCGGGAGCGCGGCCTCCGACCGGGAGCGCGGCCTCCGACCGGGAGCGCGGACCTCCAGGTCCGCTCTGGGGTCCGGATCCGGCTTCGCCGTCAGAGCGGACCTGGAGGTCC
>NZBC01000007.1 GCA_002687715.1 Planctomycetota bacterium
TGATGGCCGGTTCGCGTCATCCGTCCGCGGGGCTCTTCGGGGGGCGCATCTATCAGGACCGTGCTGCCGACCGGCTCTGGTGCTGCGGGGTCGGGATGGGGTGGTGGCCGAATCTCTGCCGACTGCGGGGGCACGGAAAGGCGGGCGCGGGACGTTACCTGAAGGAGGAGCGAGTAGACGGACTGACCGGATGCGGGCTGCTCGTGCGCCGCGAGGTGTTCGATCGGGTCGGCCTTCTCGACGAGGAGTGGTTCGTCTACGTCGAGGATGCGGATCTGTGCGCGCGGGCCCGGAAGGCGGGATTCGACAGCGTCTACGTGCCGGGCGCCGTCCTGGAACACGCCGGTGCGGGCAGCACGGGCGGGGGCTACTCGCGGGGCCGCAAGTACCTCACCGCGTATGGGTCGGTGCTGTATCTGCGGCGTCACGGGACGCTCCTGCTGTGGTTGGGTTTCGTCTGCGTCGACCTGCTGATGTGGCCGCTCCTGTTCGTGATCTCGGTGCCTACGGGACGCATCGGCGGCGCGTTCGCGAAGCTGCGGGGAATGATCGACGGATTCCTCGGGCGGCCCATCGACAAGGGTGTGCTCTCGCAGGCGGAGGCCTCGTCGTGAGAGTCCTGCTCGTCACCCACCATTTCCTGCCGCGTCACGCCGCTGGGGTCGAGGTGTACACGGACGGGATTGCGCGGGAGCTTCAATCGCAGGGCCACGAGGTCGCCGTGTTCACGACCGAGGACGATCCCAGGCTGCGTCCGTTCGTCGTCGTGGACGAGGACCTGAATGGACTGTCCGTACATCGACTCGCACATCCGCGCACGGTGGAACGGCCGGAAGACACGCTGGGCCTCCTCGAGACCCGAGCCGCTTTCGGTGCGTTCCTCGACCGCTTCGGGCCGGACGTCGTCCACTTCCAGCACCTGATGTACGTCGGGATGGATGCCGTCGACGAGGCGCACGCACGGGGCCTGCCCACGTTGATGACGCTGCACGAGTACTGGCTGTTGTGTGGACGCGGTGGGCAGCTCCAGCAGGCGAGCGGCAGGCTTTGCGTGGCGCCGGATCGCGCCACCTGCGCTCGGTGCCTGTCCGACTTCCGATTTGGACGGACCCGGACCGAGGCCAAGGTCGCCCGCCTCTCCGCCGCGGTGCACCGTTGGACTGGCTGGGACCCGTTCCCTTTCCTCAAGGGGCTGCGAGACCGCAGGACCTCTCCGAAACCGTTGTCCGATGAGCCTTTACCGGCCGATGCGGAAACGGATATGCTCCACTTCGTGGACCTCCGTGTGGCCCGCGTGAAGGCCCTTTGGGGGGTGGTGGATCGTTTCCTGTGCCCCTCCCGTTTCCTCATGCAGAAGTTCCTCGACGCAGGCTGGCCAGCCGATCGCATCTCCTGGTCCCCCAACGGCATTCGCACGCTCGAGCTGGACGGCCATGGCTCCTCGGACCCGTCGGCGGTGGGGGTTGCGCCGGGGGGACCTTTGCGTGTCGGGTTCATCGGGTCGATAACTCCATGGAAGGGTCCGGACGTCCTCATCCGTGCGCATGCGAGATTGCCTGCGGCACGGGTCACCGTCGACGTCTTCGGTTCGGCTTCCGCGTGGCCCGCGTTCGCGGCGGAGGTGAGACGGCTCGCGGCGAGCGATGGCGTCCGGTTCCACGGCACGTTCGAGGGCGGACCCGCCGCGGCGCTGCGACGCCTGGACGTGCTGGTCGTGTCCTCCACCTGGTATGAGAACGCACCGCTCGTGATCTCCGAGGCCTTTGCCGCTGGGGTGCCGGTGGTAGCGTCGGGACATGGCGGAATGGAGGAGATGGTGACCGACGGTGTCGATGGGCGACTCTTCGAGCCTGGATCCGACGAGGATCTCGCGCGGGTCCTGCTCGAGCTTGCGGACGATCGCGAACAGCTCGAGCGGCTGCGGTCGGGCGTCCGGCCATCGCGAACGGTGGCAGACGATGCGTCCCACCTCTTGACGCTCTACGCGAGCCTGCGAGAACAGCTGGCGGCGACCGGCGACCCGCCGGCACGGAATCGGCGATCATGAGCCACGACGTCTTCGATCCGGCAAACTACACCTCCGCGCAGATCCGCGAGTTCAAGGCGGAGAACGCGGAGCGGGTCCGCGAGGCCAGCAAGCGCGGTGACGTGTCGATCGACGGTATGCCGCTCAAGGTCACGCTCGAGTTGACCGCCGACTGCGACCTCTTCTGCCGGATGTGCGAGTTCCCTGCGCCTCGGGAAGCCGGCCGCAAGAACGGCTATGCCCTCGTCATGAAGGAGGAGGACTTCGAAGCGCTGATCGTCCCTCAGGTCATGCCCTACGCTCTCCTCGTCAATCTCACGGTCGTCGGCGAACCGCTCTTGGTCCCCTACCTCGATCGGGTGCTGGACATCGCCGGACAGTGGGGAACGCGGGTCGAGTTCATCACCCATGGTCAGCACATGGACCGGGCGATGATCGACAAGATCGGGTGGACAGCGGCCGGCGTGGTGTTCTCATTCGACGGCGGTACGCGCGACACGTTCAATCGCATCCGCATCGGCGGCGACTTCAACGTCATCACGACCAACATCCTGCGCTTCCAGCGCTGGCGGGAGCGGCACATCGGCGAGGGCGAATACCAGCCCTATCTCCACGTCAACATGACGTTGATGCAGGAGAACATCCAGGAGCTGCCCACGGTCGTCCGTCTCTGTTCGATGCTCGGCGTGGACAAGCTCTCGGGCGCGCTCATGGTCGCGTTCAACCCGAAGATGGCCAAGAGCTCGCTCTTGAACCACCAGGCGCTCGCGAACAAGGCGATCCGTCGCGCGCGCGAAGTGGCGGAGGAGGNCGGGATGCACATCGTCATTCCGGTGGAGTTCCCGGGCGTGACGGAAGACGAGATCGAGGCGGTGGAGCTGGTCGAGCCCGATCTGCCGGACGGGCCCGTGCCGCACCTGGCGGACGCGCTGGCCGGCGGCGAGATCCCGGATCTGACTCCGGAACCTTCGCCCCCGGAGGAGTCGTTCCACGAGATCGGCGCCAACATTCCCGAGCCCGACGCGGACGGCAACGTGGTGTTCGTGCCGCTCGATGAGGTCGGCGGGACGGCACAGGTCGATGCGGCTGCCAAGACCCACGAGATCGTCCCGGGCCAGGGGGCCCTCAACAAGGAGCGCGCGTTTGGGTCTCCGCTGCAGCAGACGCCGACCGAGAAGAAGCTCCAGGGCCAGATCGCGGTCGCCGACAGCGTCGACGGCCTCGACCAGAGGGTGCTGGAGGTCGGCATGGGCAAGGACGAATCCGGCGGCACCGGCGGGACCTGCAAGTTCCTCTGGAACGAGCTCTTCGTTGGCCTGCAGGGCGACGTGGCGCCATGTTGTGTCCAGGGCCGCCCCATCGTGGGGAACATCTTCGAGCAGGACCTGGCCAGCATCTGGAATGGGCCGATGATGCAGGAGATGAGGCAGCGTCTCCTCATCGGCGATCCGGTGGATTGCTGCCGGGACTGCAACTACAACACGGAGCGGGGCCGGGGCGATTATCGCGAGGACACCCTCATCATCCCGGACCGCGCGCAGCGGGCGCGCGACTTCTGATCCCGGAGAGGTTCGCGCATGGATCTTCAGAATGACGTTCCAGGCCCTGGACGCCGTCTGCTCGACTGACAGAATTCCCTCGTGACCGACGGCGGCTTGAGCATCCTCTTCATCGTCCACGGCTTCCCGCCCGAGTTCCGCGGGGGCACGGAGCTCTATTGCCTCAAGGCGGCGAAGGCGCTCGTGAGGCGCGGGCACGCCGTGAGCATCGTCTCGGGGTCGATGGAGGGCCGAGACGAGCCCGACGTCGAGCGCGACACCTACGACGGGCTCCCGGTCTACCGTATTCACCGCCAGGGGCTGTTCGTCGACAACTGGGACAAGTCGTACGCGCCGGAGGTCGAATCGCTGCTGTACGACGTCCTGCGCGAGATCGAACCCGACGTCGTTCACGTCCACCACTGGATCCGACTCACACGGTCACTCGTGGCCGCGTGCTGCGGCGCCGGCGTTCCCGCGGTGGTGACGCTCCACGACACCTGGTCGAGCTGCGCGCGTTGCTTCCGTATCCGAGACGACTCGTTCTGCTCCCGCCCGTTGTCGGTCGAGTCGTGCCTGGATTGCGTCCCGCGCGATCCCTGGCACGGCGTGCGCGAGATCAGCACGGAGATCGAGCTCTTTCGGGAGGACTTCCGCCAGGAGCTTCAGCTCGCGCGACGGCGGATCGTGCCGAGCCTGGCGCATCGGGACCTCTGTGCCGAGATGACGGGTCAGGCGGCCGAGACGTTCGACGTGGTGCCCCACGGAACGATCGCCGAACTCGAGTCCAAGCCGTCTCCGTCGGGTGATGCCGACGGACCTGATCCCGATCGTCCGATCCGCCTCGGCCATTGGGGCCACCTGTACCCCATGAAGGGGTTTCACCTGCTGTTGGAAGCGCTGCATGAGCTGGAGCCCGCCGTGCGCGCCCGCTTTGCGGTGCAGTGTTGGGGCGAGGCGTTCGACGACGACTACCGCTCGAAGCTCCACGGGCTCGAGGATGGGCTCGCCGTCACGTGGCACGGCAAGTACCAGCCCGAGGACCTCGCGGACGCGGAGCTCGATTGGGTCGTGTTGCCGTCGTTCGCCCACGAGTCGTACTCGTTCGTGCTTGACGAGGCGTACCGCCTGGGGTTCCCCGTCATTGCCTCGGAACGCGGGGCGCTCGCCGAACGGGTCGGGGAGGCTGGCCTCACGTTCCAGCCTGAAGACGCTCATGATCTGGCGCGCACGCTGCAGCGGGTGGCCGAGACGCCGGAACTCCACCGGGCGTGTCGTGAGGCCATTCCGGCGCTCGTGACCATGGACGCCCACGTCGAGACCCTGGAGGCCATCTACCGCGAGACGGCCGGGCCGTTGGCGGAGGGACTCCCACGACCGAGCCGGGCGCTCTCGGAGCGCCACCGCATCCACCGGGCCTTCCGGATGGAAGAGCGCATCCGCCAGCTCATGGTGACCCGCGGCCGCGTCGAGCAGGAAGAGGACAAGAACACCGGGCTGCGGCGCGAGTTCGACAAGTCTCAGGATGCCGTCAAGGGACGGGACGCGCTCATCGCCGAGCTGGAAGGCTCGATCACCGAGCACCGATCCGAGATCGATCGCCGGCAGGATCAACTGGACCAGAACGGAGAGTCCCGGCGCCAGGTTCGGGAGGAGATCGAGGAAGGGAGGAAGGTCGCAGCAGCGGCGCAGGACGAGCTCCAGGACCAGCTGACCGATGCCCACGCGTTCCTGATCCAAGGGCGGAAGGAACTCGACGACCTGACGAGCCAGGTCACCGAGGTGCGCGGCACGATCGTCCTACAGGCGGCCGGGCTGGAGGAGCGGGACGCGCGTCTCGGAGAGCTGGTGGAGCGGCTCGCCGAGGCGTCTCGCGCCGTCGAGGATTACCGCGAGGTCGTCGGCCGCGCCGACGCTCGCGTCGAAGAGCTCAAGCAGGAAATACAGAAGGCGGGACGCCGCGAGGGCGACCTCCGGGACGATGTGGAAGGCCTCCGGGCCGAGCGGGCCAGGATCGAGGCGGCGCTCAAAGGCGTGCGAGCCGAGGTCGTCGTGCGGGACGAGCAGATCCAGGAGCGGGACGACCGCCTCGAGAGCGGCGCCCGGGACCGCGAGCGGCTGGACACCACCCTCTCCGAGGAGAAGGCCCACGCTCATCGGCTGCAGGAAGAGAAGATCGAGCTCGGCGGACGTGCCGTCTCGTTGCAGGCCACTTTGCAAGATCTCGACGGTCGTGCACGCGGTGTCGTGACGGCGTTGGGCCGTCTCGCGAACGAGTTGGGGCTTCCGCCGCCTCTGGTTGGCGACGATCCGCTGCTCCAGCTCGCCGGGCTCGTCGACACGTTGGCGCCGGTGGTGATCGAGAACCGCAACCTCATGGGCGAGATGGTCAAGTCGGTGGACAAGCTCAGCGCCGAGGCCCAGATCCTGGAAGAAGAACGGAGCCGGGTGCAGGACCAGCTCGATGCCGAGGTCCGGGCGCGCGTGGCCCGCCGTCGCCGCTGGTGGTTCCGGACCGCGGAGTGGTTGGCCGGCGGACCGTCGGATGCTGCCGCACCCCCTCCGCTGGTGTCGGAGAAACGCGGGTTGGCCATCGTCATGGTCATCCACGATTTCCTTCCCCGGCACGCGGCCGGGTCGGAGATCTACACGTTCAAGCTGGCGAAAGCCCTGTCGGCCGACCACGACGTCACCATCGTCTACACCGAGGCACACCAGGGCGTGCACTCCTACTTCACGACCGAGGGGACCTACGAGGGACTCCGCACGATCGAGATCAGTCACCAGCACACGACGCGGTACTTCGAGCGCAGCTACAGAGACCCACAGATGAACCGGCTGTGGAAGGACATCCTCGACCGGTTGCAGCCGGACATCGTCCACATCCAGCATCTGCACTATCATTCGATCGACTACCTGCCGATCACGAAGGCGCGCGGCATCCCCATCGTCTACACGCTGCACGAGTACCTCTTGCTGTGTCCTCGAGGTGGACAGATGCTGCGCGAGGACATGGAGGTCTGCGAGAAGCCGGTGCCCGAGAAGTGCGCCGACTGCATCCAGCACCTCTCGCTCGATTCCCCTCCCGAAGACGAGGGCCGGGTCGGCCTGACGTCGCGCGTGGCACGCCACCTGCCGTACGGGATGAAGGAGGGGCTGAAGCGGCTGATGCCCGCGCCCGGCTCGGCGCCGCTGTCCGTGACGCAAACCGACCATGCCGCGGCCATCTCGACGCGGCTCGCTGCGATCAAGAACGCGACGGCCGAGGTCGACCTCTTCATCTCGCCGAGCAAGTTCCTGCGCCAGAAGTTCATCGATTGTGACCTGATCGCGCCGGACCGGATCATCTTCTCCGACAACGGTCAGGACGACGCACCGTTTCGGAATGTGAAACGCAAGACGTCCGACAAGCTGCGGGTCGGCTACATCGGAACGATTGCCGAGTACAAGGGCGTGGGTGTCATCATCGATGCGGTGAATCGTCTCACCGATCTCGAAGGCGTTCGGTGCGACATCTGGGGAAGCCTGGAGAGCTTCCCGGACTTCGCGGAATCCCTGGAGGGGAGGAGTGCCCATCCGGGCATGCGTCTGCGCGGACGCTACGCGCCAAAGGCCGTCGGAAAGGTGCTCGGGGACCTGGACGCGATCATCGTCCCGAGCCTGTGGTACGAGAACTCGCCGCTGACCATCCACGAGGCGTTCATGGCCGGCATTCCCGTCATCGCGTCCAACTTCGGTGGCATGGCGGAGTTCGTCTTGCATGAGGAGAACGGTCTCCTCTTCGAGGTGGGTGACGCCGAAGACCTCGCGGTCCAGATCCGGCGCCTGCACGACGACCGCTCTCTGCTGGAGAAGCTCAAGAACACCCAGGTCGAGATCAAGTCCATCGAGGACGACGCCAGAGCGATGCTCGGACGCTACGAGGAGCTCATCGCCGCCGCACGGTCGAAGGGCGACGCGTCATGAAGGTGCTCTTGGTCGGCGCGGGCTATCCGCCGGTGTCCAAGGGCGGCACCGAGGTCCACATGCACCAGCTCGCGCGGTCGCTCACGAGCCGTGGGCACCAGGTGTCCGTGTTCTGCCGCTTCGGCGACCTCGACCAGGACGACTACGTCATCGAGCGCGACGAGTTCGAGGGGGTGCCGATCACGCGGATCAACTACATGTTCCGCGATGCGGCATCGTTGGAGTGGATCTTCCACAACGAACGAATCGACCACGAGGTCAGCGTCGAGATCGAGCGCGTCAATCCGGACGTCGTCCATGTCCATCACCTGACCTGTCTGAGCGCGACGCTTCTCGACCGGATCAAGGCGATCGGCGTGCCGCTGGTCATGACGCTGCACGATTTCTGGACCGTTTGTCCACGGGGGCAGCGCATCCGGAAGGACCTCGACCTCTGCCTCGAGCTCGACCGTGAGCGGTGCGCCCCGTGTCTCCAGGAACTGTGGCCGCACTTCCAGATCACGCCCGACGTGCTCCGACACCTGGACGCGGAGATGCTGCAGCGATTGCGCCAGTGTGACCGCGTGCTGACGCCGTCGGAGTACCACCGCGAGCGGATGCTGGAGATCGACCTCGACCCGGAGCGGGTGTTCGCCGTTCCGCACGGGCTCGACCATTCGCTCATCCCCGCGAGGACGAGCTGGTGCTTTCCGCCGCGCAAGGTCGGGTTCATCGGATCGGTCATTCCGACCAAGGGCGTGCACGTGCTCGTCGAGGCGATGAACCGCATCGGAAACCCCGAAGTGGAGTGCCACGTCTGGGGCGAGGTCCAGAACTTCCACGGCGACGTGGGGTACGGCGATCGACTGCGTGAGATGGCCCGCGACGACCTGCCGTTCCACTTTCATGGCGAGTACACACAGGACGCCCTGCCCGGGATCCTCGCGGACCTCGATGTGCTCGTCGTGCCCTCTCTCTGGTGGGAGACGTTCTGCCTCACGATTCGCGAGGCGATGCTCGCGGGCGTTCCCGTGCTCGCGTCCGATCTCGGAGCAATGCACGAGGCGCTGGCTCCGCTGCAGCTCGACCTGCTGTACCGCCCGGGCGACGTCGATGACCTGACGCACAAGCTCTATGCGCTGGCCACCGACGAAGAACGCTATCGCCAGTCGTCTGAGCTGCGTGACCAGGTCCGTACCCTCGACGACATGGCCGACGACACGGAGAGGCATTACCGTGCCGTTGCCGGGTTTCCGGAGCGACGCGCCGCCCAGGCCGACGAGCTGAAGGAACTCAAGCGAAAGGGAACCAGCGAACCCTACGCGACCGTGTTCGTCCCGACCTGGAACGGCGGGCCGCTCTTCGAGACGGTGCTCGATCGGATCCTCGCCCAGGAGACCGATTTCGAGTACGAGGTGATCTGCATCGACTCCGGCTCGATGGACGGCACCGTGGACGTCATCAAGGCGCGCTCGCGGGTCCGGCTCATCGAGATCCCGAACTCCGAATTCAACCACGGACTCACCCGCAACCGCGCGGTCACCGAGGCGCGGGGCAAGATCGTGGCGCTGCTGACCCAGGACGCGGAGCCCTACGACACGAGGTGGCTGCAGAGCCTCGTCGACAACTTCGACGACCCCGACGTCGCGGGCTGCTTCTGCCATCAGCTCCCGCGGCCGGACTGCAACCCCTTCCAGATGGATCGGCTGCAGGGATGGACGTTCGGCGAGGGTGAGGCCGAGCGCAAGCGACTCCACAACCCGGAGCTCTGGGAGAGCATGCACCCGTTCGAGCGGTACAAACTCATCGCGTTCGACGACGTCGCGAGTTGTGTTCGCAAGGCGGTGATGGACGACCTTCCGTTCGAGAAGCGGCAGTTCGGTGAAGATGTCGCGTGGGGCCGCGCCGCCATCCTCTCCGGTCACACCCTGGTCATGGACCCGCGATCGGTGGTCATCCACTCGCACAACAACTCGATCTTCTACGAGTTCAAGCGGGTCTACCTCGATCACCAGAACCTGTACGACCTCGTCACGCTGCGCACCATCCCTTCGTTGTGGCTCGTGGTCAGGTTCTCGGCCCAGGCGTGGATTCACCTGTCGAGAGTCGTGGTCAAGGACCCCCGTGGTTTCGGTTACCGCCTCTGGTGGCTGTTGAAGACCCCGCTCTACGCTCTCACGCAGAACCTCGCTCAGTACCTCGGCGGCCGCAGCGCCAACGAGGATCGCACGAAGGGGTTTTGGAGGTGGCTGGACCGGTGGCTGCGCAAGGGAGTCTGACCTGCTAAAACCCAGCCATGATCCGCTCGTTGGTCGTGGTGGGCATGGTCTCGCTCCTGTCAGTGGGCGCTTCTGCGCAGCAGAAGGGTCGCGTGGTCATCATCGGCGTCGATGGCATGGACCACGCCTTGACGGATCAGTGGCTCGACGCCGGCGAGCTGCCCGCGCTGGCGTGGCTGCGTGACCAGGGCTCGTTCCGTGCGCTGAGGCCGACCAACCCCGCCCAATCGCCGACGTCGTGGGCGAGCCTGGTGACCGGGACCAACCCCGGCCGCACCGGCATCTTCGGCTTTCTGTACCGAGGGATCGACGGGGACGACGTCGTGCCCGAGGTCGCGATGGTGGGGCGCGGGGAGAAGGAAGTCGTGAGCAGTGGGCTCAAGACCTTCTGCTGGATCGGGATCTTCCTCTTCGGACTGTTGATCCTCCTGATCCTGAGACCGCGCAAGGTCACACAGCGGCTCGAAGGCGGAGACGCGCGCAAATGGCGGCGGCGAAATCGCATCGCTGCGCTCGTGGCGATCGCGATCACGGCATTCCTCCTCCTCGCCGCGCGCTACGTGTTCCAGAACCTGCCCGAGTCGATTTCGGTGCCCGTGAACCGCCTCCAAGCGGCCCCCTTCTGGCGCACGCTCGACGAAGAGGGGGTGAAGGTCGTGAGTCTCGGCGCACCCTGCGCATTCCCTGCGCCCGACCTCTCTTGTGGTCAGCTCCAGTGCGGACTCGGAGTGCCCGATCTCCGCGGCACTCCGGGGACGGCCGTCGTGTACGAGCCTGGTGGCAACGGCGCCACCCAGATGGGTAGCCAGCGAAGGTCGCTCGTCTGGTCGTCGGAATCGGAGTACACCTTCACGCTGGACGGGCCCCGTGACCCGCTGAACCCCAACCAGGCGCTGAAGCTCGGTGGCCAACTCGTCCTGACCGCCGCGGGAGCAGACCTGACGGTTGGTGGCATCGTGACGCAGCTGACCCGGGGGGTATTCTCGGACTTCGTGACCGTCACTTTCTCCTGGGGCGAGCTCCGCGGGGAGGTGGAGGGGATCGTCCGCTTCCGGCTCCAGTCCACTGATCCCCCGGTCCTGTACCAGGGGCCGGTGCAGTTCCACCCCGGCAATCAGCTGCCGTTCGCGCCGGTGACGTTCCCGTTCAACCACGGGGGGTTCCTGACCGAGGGTCCCTACGCCACGGCGGGTTGGCCGTCCGCGACGGGCCCGTATCAGGACGAGCTCATCGACGACGCGACGTTGCTGGAGCAGGTCGGGCTGCTCGCGGCCCGCCGCTCACAGCTGACTCTCCGTGCGGCGAAGCGGGACGACTGGCGTGTCTTGTTCTCGGTGTTCTCGACGCCCGACCGCGTCCAGCACATGTTCTGGCGCGACATCGATCCGGAGCATCCCAATCACGACGCCGAGCAGGCCAAGAGTCGTGGCAACGTCATCCTCGAGAGCTACCGCAGGATCGATCGGTTGGTGGCGAAGTTGCAAACCGACGTCCTGAAGGAGGGCGACGTGTTGCTCGTCGTGAGCGATCACGGCTTCGCACCGTTCCGCCGTGCCGTCAACATCAATCGCTGGCTCGCGGAGGAGGAGTGGTTTGCCCTGAAGGATGGGTCCGAGGCCTCTGGCCCGCGCTCGCTGGAGGAACACCTCGGAACGAAGGCCGCGTTCGGTGATGTGGACTGGTCGAAGACACGAGTGTTCAACCTCGGGCTCGGACGCCTGTGGCTGAACCTGCGCGGCCGCGAGCCGCACGGAATCGTGGCGCCGGAGGAGCGCGATGCGCTTCTCACGGAGGTGAGCCGTCGCCTGCTCGAGTGGAAGGACCACGGGCGCAGCGTGGTCCGGTCCGTCACCCGCGGGGAAGCGCTCTACTCGGGCGGCCACGTGGACGAGGCGCCCGATCTCGTGATCGGGTTCGAGCGCGGCTACCGCATCTCGTGGAACGCGTGCCTCGGCGGGACCGAGGAAGATACGGTGTTCGACAATCGCACGCGATGGAGCGGCGACCACTGTTCGGTCGATCCGGCACTGGTCCCGGGCGTCCTGCTGTCGTCGCGGAAGCTCCCGGACGGAGACGCGCGCGTCACCGACGTCTATCCGACGCTGCGGGCGCTGCTGGGGCTCGAGGCGGTCGAAGGTCTCGACGGCCGTACGCTAACGGAGACGCGATGAAGGGCCGCGAGGCGTTGCGGCGGACCGTGCACGTCGGGCTCGGAGCGGGCGCGTTTCTGCTTCCGGTCGTGGGCTGGCTACCCATGGCGGCGCTGTGCGCGGTCGCGGTCGCGTTCAACTTCTGGGCCCTTCCCCGCCTCCCCGTGACCCGGTTCCTGGTTCGCGACGGCCACGACGACGGTCATCGCGGGCTCGTCCTGTACCCGGCCGGGTTGCTCTTCCTGATCCTCCTGTTCCGCGACACTTATGCGCCCGTGCAGGCCGGATGGCTCGCGCTGGCGCTCGGTGACGGACTCGCGCCGGGGTTCGGTCGCTGGTTCTCGCGTCCGCGGTGGCCGTGGTGCCCGGACAAGGCGGTGCCGGCGAGCGTGCTCGCGTTCGCGGTGAGCGGCAGCGTGATGGGTCTGCTCATACCGTGGCCCGGTGCGGTTGCGGGCGCAGTCGCGGGGCTGCTCGCGGAGACGCTCCCCGGGGAAGACAACCTCGCCGTGCCGCTGTTCGCCGCGGCGGGGGTGGCCCTGACGGGCGTGGTGCTCACGGGGGGGGCCGCATGAACGACCCCTGGGTCCTGGGTGCCCTGATCGGGGGTGCGTTGGCCGTCATCCTCTACCTGCGCCGAAGCGTCACGGCCTCGGGTGCGATCGCCGGCGCCGGGCTGTGCACCGTCTTCCTCGGCGCCGGCGGCGGCCCGGCTCTGGCCGGGTTCGCGCTGCTCGTCGTCGGGGGGAGCGTCGTCACGGGAATCGGACGCGAGCGCAAGGCCACGATGCGGCGGGGCGATGGTCGCGACGAGGCGCGCCGCGACGCGGGGCAGGCGCTCGCGAACGCGGGGCCGGCGGCCCTCCTTCTCCTTGCGGTGTCATCCGGCGGCCTCGTAGCGGCGCTCGGTGCGCTGGCGGCGGCGTTCGCGGACACGGCGTCGTCGGAGCTCGGACTGCTCGCGCGCTCTCGTCCGCGCATGCTCCTGCTGGGCCCACCCGTGGACCGCGGCGTCGATGGTGGGATGTCGCCGATCGGGACCGTCGCCGGCGGGTTGGGGGCCGGATGCGCGGGGGCGCTGGGGGCAGCTCTCGCCGGCGGCGGCTACCTCGTGGCGATCGTGGCGGGGGGCGTTGCCGGCACGGTGTGCGACAGTCTCCTCGGGGCGACGCTGGAGCCGCGCTTGCCGAAGCGGATCGGCAATGACGTCGTCAACGCATTGGCGAGCGCCGTGGGCGGCGGAGTCGCGTGGTGGATCGGAGCGGCGTGATGAAGTGGGTGCGCCTGTCGCGACCGTTCACGTTGCTGCCACCGCTCCTGGGCATGCTGTCGGGTGCGGCTTCGGCCTATGGGGTCGGCGCGGCCGCCTCGCTCGCGACGGGCCGGATCTGGTTCCTCGTGCTGTCGGGTGCGGCGATGGCGTCGCTGCTGAACGCGGCGAGCAACGTGTTGAATCAGGTCTGCGATCTGGAACTGGACCGAATCAACAAACCGGAGCGTCCGCTACCGCGAGGCGAGGTGACCGTGCGCGGCGCGTCGATCTTCTCCGCCGCTCTCTATGGCGCGAGCATTACGCTGGCGTACTTCGTCATCCCGGGGACGTTCCCCGAGGTCTTCGTGATCGTCGTGTTCACGGCGTTCCTGACCTGGAGCTACTCGGCGCGCCCCCTGCGGCTGCGGCGCATCTGGTGGCTCGCCCCGCTGGTGATCGCGCTGCCTCGCGGTGGGTTGTTGAAGGTGTGCGGCTGGGCGACGCTCGCGCCCGTCGCCGCCGATCGAGAGCCGTGGCTCCTCGGTGGGTTGTTCTTCCTCTTCATCCTTGGCGCGGCCAGCACCAAGGACTTCGAGGACGTCGAGGGTGACCGCAGGGGCGGGGTGGTGACGCTGCCCGTGCGCTTCGGCGCACGAAGAGCCGCCGTGATCATGGCGCCGTTCTACGTGCTGCCGTGGGTACTGCTCGTCGTGCTCGCGAACACGGGTGCGTTGTCTTTGGACCCGCTCCTCGCGAGCGGGCTTGGCCTGTTCCTGGCGATCCACGGCGGGGTGACGGCGGCGCAGATGATCCGTCGCGCCGACGATCTCGTCGGTGGCCCCCACGGGCGCCGGGCCTGGCGCAACTTGTATCTCTTGATGATGGAGGCCCAGGTCGGCGTGGGGTTGCTCTACCTGATCCCGTGAGCGCGGACGGCGACGCAACTCCACGCAGAGCAGACCTGAAGAGGGTGAGGCAGTCCGCAACCGCTTTCGAACTGCCGAGAGGGAACCGCGGAGGCGCAGAGGACGCAGAAAGCGCGCGGAGGCCGCCTCGAACTCGGGGATCGCAGCGGGTCAGAAGTCCCCATTCTGGATTCTGTTCTTCAGATCGGCAGCCTCGCCCCTACGGCAGGGTCGGCCTCTGCGTCCTCTGCGCGTCCGCGCTTGGTCCGGTTCCGGATCTGCTCTGGGATTCCTCCGCAGGGCGAACCTGGCGTGCCCCATGGAACACCCCCCGTGGTCGAGGTCCGGGGCCACTCTGGTTCAGCCGCCGCTTCTGGGTGCTCCCGGGCGCGGCAGGCTGTGGCCCAGGCCGTTCTTGACCCCTCCCGGTCCGTGTCTACCTCTCTTGAGCGGGTGCGCACGCGGAGAGCGGCGGGCTGGATCAGTTCACGGCTTGTGGAGGTCCGCGCTCCCCGGAGGTTCCGCGATCACGGGCAGACGACGATGCCCTGCGGGTTGAAGCGCAGGGTGACGGGGATCGGCTGCGAGATCAGGCCGATGCCGGAGCTGACGAGGCCGTCGGCCGTGACGTAGCCGAGTGACAACTCGATGCCGTCCAAGGACGGGTCGTTCAGCGGCGTCAGATCGATGAACGCTTGACCCTGACCATTCCCGTCGAGGAAGCCGGTGAACCCGGTGATCAGGATGCCGAAGAACGACAGGTTGGGTCCGCCGACGGGCGGGGGAGAGCCGGGTGTCTCGACGCCCGCCGATCCGCGGAAGAGGTCGTCGAATGTGAGCGGCAGCCCGCGCGTGTCGGGCAAGCCGAGCTCGAGGCCGAGGTCCATGACGCCGTTCCAGCGGTTGCTCATCGCGATGGCGAAGAGGCAGCCCGCCTCCGACGGTGAATCCAACGTGATGCGGTTCGCCGCGCCGAGCTCGAGGATCGGGTCGGTTCCCGCGAGTGGTACACACAGATCCATGACCACCGGTTGCTGATCCACGTCGATGAGGTTGGTCAGCGCGCCGGGGTTGGACGGGAACGGGGTGAATGACGACGGGGTCTGGGAGGCGTCGGACGCGCGGAAGACGTACGCGCCGGTGATACCCTGGTTGCGGTCGCGCCCGATGATCCAGAGCATGCCGTAGCGGTCATAGATCAGGCCGCCGGGGGCAGTGAGGCCGGGTGCTCCGATAGCCGGGTACCCGAACTCGGGCGTGTAGACGCCGGTGCTCCGATCCACGAATCCGATCTCGTTGTTGCCTCCGAAGTCGCCGGCCGTCCAGAATCCGTCGTGGGTGGCGTCATAGGCAAGGCCGACCGGGAAGAGGGTCGGACCGAGGTTCGTGATGATGGTCGCGATGGGAACCCCGGCCAGGTAGTTGATCTCCCAGACGGCGTTCGAGGGCCCCGAGGTCGACACGTAGATCCGCGGCATCGCCGGGTCGGGCGACGTGGCGAGTCGGCGCGGGTGAATGAAGCCCCCCCCGGAGACGCTGCTGACCAGAGCGAGGCTGCCCGCGTCGTGCCAGGAGACGCCGCTGCTGCCCGCATTCATACCCCAGGCCACAGCGAGGTGGCCGCTCGGAGTCTCGAGCACGTCTTGCGCCTGCGCAAACGGGAGCGGCGGCTGGATGGAGCGACCGGTCGCTACGCCCATGGGATCGAGCTCCCAGATTGCGTCGCCACGCGCCAACCATGCGAACCCCCGTCGATCGAAGCTGAACCCGCGGGGCGGGCCGGCCCCGGGGAGGGGGAGGGTGGCCAGGAGGGTCCCGTCGGGATGGCAGACGTGCAGAGCTTCGCCGCCGCCCGCGACGGCGCCGCGATCCAACAGCCACACGAAATGGGTGGGGGAGTCGAGGTGCTGGCCGACCGCGACCGGCCCGGACAGAGCCAGAAGGCCGATGACCAATCCGACGATGCGCATCACGATGATCCTCCTCAGAGCTTCCGCGGGTGGGCGGCGGGCGGCCTGGGCTCGGTCGCGGGCATTCTACTGGCACGAAGATGATCACCGATCACGCAGTGCGCCTCAAGCCTCACGGCGTTCCCGCCCGAAAACCTGTTGTGATCCGTCCCGGCAGGTTTGTCCGTGGAGTCGGATCCTGTCGTAAACCTCAACAGAATAAGGGAATCCGTCGGTGATCCATCACGGGACAACCGTCGGTCGAAGGGTCGAGATGAAGCAACGAGACCTTTCCTTGGGCCACGTCGGGTTCGTGGTTCTCACCGCGCTCAGCCTCGCGGTCGGAGCGGGTGCGCAAGCTCCGAACCAGGCGCAGGCGTCGCTCAGCTTCAACGGCACGAGCGGTCCGCCGTACCCCATCAGCGCGACCGTGTCCACGCCGGGAACGGTGACGATGAACATCTCGGGCACGGCCATCGGCGCCCCGTTCATCGTGTTCGCGGGTCCGCTGAACGTCGGCGTGTACACGTCACCCGCCGGGCAGATCGCCGACATCGGAACGCCGCCGTTCCTCGACGTGGTCGCCATCATCGATGGCACGGCGCCGGGGTTCCCTAACCTGCTCGCGTTCTTGGGACCGACGGGAACGGCGTCGTTCTCGTTCCCCATCGCGTCCGGCGCCACGCCGACATTGCTCGGGACATTCCAGGCCGCCGTGCTGGACCCGACCCATCCCGATGGGGCCGCCGTTTCGGCTGCGACATCGCTGACCGTCATTCCGCCGCTCAACTATGGTTCCGTCGCGTATAGCCGCGGACCGTCCGTGTCGAGCCACGGCGCCTTGCAGACGACTGCACCGGCCGCGGCGACGCCCTGGCCTGGCTTTGCCCCCAGCTTCGACATCGAGGTCATGGGGCTCGCCGGCTTCCAGATGCTCGCGACCGGCGGGGCACTCGGATCGCACCCGTGGTGGCGGCGCGACCCCGCCACGCTCGGTGCGGTGCAGGCTATGCACGTCGGCACGAACAGCGCGTTCCCGTACCAGCGGACGCTCTTCGGTGACCTCTACTGCTTCCAGGACACGTCGTCGACTCCGAACACGTTCGGATTCCTGGTTGCGTCGTCCGGTGCGGTGCCGACCGTGCTCACCGCGACGGTCCTTGCGGGCACCGGCAACGCCGGGGGTTCGAATCAGGTGTACGAGACGGCGATCGCCGTCCACGGCTCTCTGTTGCTCGCGGTCGAGGATCGTGAGGCGACGGACCCGATTGCACCAGGTCAGAACGACCGGGTCCGTCTGTTCACCCTCGATGGGACGAATCTGACGGCGACGGGGCAGCCGGCCGCCGACATCACGCCCACTTCGCCGACCCTCATCGGCGTGGCCGAGGAGTCGTTGACCATCAGCGCGGGCGGGTGGTTGTTCTTCGTCGGGAGCACGACGTCCGCGTCGCCGGCGTCGGGGCTCCTGTTCTCCGCCCCGACGGACGGTACCGCCGCGACGCAGGTCACGGTGCCCAACGTCGGGTCGGCCGGCGCTCCTCCGACGCTCATCGCCGGGGAACTTCGATACTCGCCCGATCGTACGATGGTCGTCTTCCAGGGCGGCGTGTCGGCGACCGAGGAAGACCTCTACGTGCTGCGGGACATGTCAGGCGTGGGCTTCAGCGTCGTCAACCTGACGAACTTCGCTTCCGCCACGGAGATCGAGGAGTTCGGCGACGCAAGTGACGGCCTCGACAACCAGGCCGCCATCAGTCCGGCCAACGGTCAGGTCGCCTTCGTCGCTCGGCAGGGCGGGGATGACGAGCTGTGGGTCGTCCCGGCGGACGCCAGCGGATCCCCGGTGCACGTCACCAGCGCGACCGACTTCGCCGCCGACATCGACGACGTCATCGAGCTCTGGTGGGCGGACGAGGACAACCTCCTGTTCTTCGCCGGCGAGACGACGCTGACCACCGATCTCTACCGATACCAGGTCAGCCTCGGCACGGTCGAGAACCTGACACAGACGAATGGTCAGAGCTCGACACCGTTCGCGTCGACGCCCCCGGCAACGATCGATCCGGATGGCGTGTGGACCAACCTCGACCGCACCTGGCTCTACTTCCTTCGGGACACGCCTTCCGCGGCGCCCCAGCTCGTGCTGAACGTCGTGGGCGTGGATCTGCTGTTGTTCACCGTGAAGGACATCACGGGGAGCGAGTTCTCCACGGGTGCGACATCACCGATCAAGTACCCGTCGATCGCGAACATGGAGATCGCGTACGCGCCGGTCGGACCCGACATGTCGTTCATCGCGGAGGTGCTCACGGGCACGGACGATGACGTGTGGTCGTTTGACGCCGACAACGGTGGTGCGGCCGTTCAGGTCACTGCTCACGGCGGCACCGCCGGTATCGAGGTCGACAACCTCTCCGTTGACGCGGCCGGGACCACCGTGGTGTTCTCGCGGCGGAGTGGAGGGAACGAGGCGATCTGGACGGCGACCCTGGCGTCGGCGGCCAGCGCGGCGTCCCTCATCCCCGCAGCCACCAACGGCGACCTCGTCGACGGCTCCATCGTCTGGGGTACCGGCGGCTTCTTCTTCGCGTATGGCGCGAACAGCAACTCGAACCCCACCGACGCCACCTTGTGGTGGTGGGACTCGGGGTTCTCAGCGGCATTGACCGTCGACGTGGTGCCGTCGAGCATCTGGATCTTCGGCGCTCATTGACCATGGCCTTCCGGATAGAGTGGGCGTATGCCGCCGCTCATCCGGACGACGTCCATCCTCGCCGTCCTCTGCGCCGCTGGATCCATCGTCGGTTGCTCGGACGATCAAGAGCGTGATCTCGCCCGCGTACCTTCGGCCGCGGGAGTTGAGGAACCGGAGGCGACGGGTCCGGCGATTCCGCCGTTGACCGAAGCGCTCCTGCTGAAGCTCGTGCCGAAGGCGGCGGCCATGGACCCCGAGGATCTCGAAGCGGTCGGCGAGGCCACGGAGATCCGACTGGACACCTTCGTGCAGCAGACCTTCACCGTCCTGTGGACCCTCGGGCCCCCGGGAGTGGAGAAGGACATTCGCCCGCGCGGATCGCCGGAGCCGTCGCAGCTCGCCGCCGCGCTGAACCCCACCGGCCTCCTCGGCCGGCCGAAGTACCGCTTTGCATCGGTGCTTCATCGGGCTTACATCCAGAGCACGACGATCAGCGCGGCGAAGGACGGCTCCGTGACCGGGACGATCCTGTTTCGGTCGGATGTCTACGAGGGCGCCGTCGACTACGTCGCGCGGCATCACGACGGTGCGTGGCGCATCGAGTCCTTCCAGCTGCCGTTGTCGGGGCACCGTGCCGATCTCGGCGCGGCGGGCAAGTGGGTCATCACGTTGGCGAAGTAGCCCTCCGACCCGCGTGCGCGAGAACGTCAACGTCGATCAGCGGCGCGGCACCGTGATCGATCCCAGGTCGTGGGCGGCGGCGTCCGGGACCTCGATCGTCTTCCAGTGGCTCGTGCCGGGGCCTCGAACGTGCATGAGGTACGTTCCCCCCGGGACGGCGGGCATCGCGAACTCCCCCTCGGGGTTCGAGGCTCCCTCGCGATATGCGCGGCTGCCGCGATGCTCGCGGTTCCCGAGGTACAGGAGGACCCCGAGGTCCCGGTAGGGCGCCCCCGTCTCGTCGATGAACCGGCCGGCCACTGTGGCGCCCTGTCGCCAGTGGGCCTGGCTCGCCTGGCCGGCGAGCACGTGAAGGCCGGTCTCCACCGCGGTGACCGGCAACGGGACGTGCAGGTAGTGACCGGTCAGCGGTGCGTGGTACTCGACGGCGAGTCCCTCCAACCGATCCGCCTCGATCCCGAGTCCGAGAGGTTGGGTGCCTGGCTCCAGGACGAGGTCGAGGTGCCTGGGGGAGCGGGCCAGCACGTTCTCACCCCGGAGGAAGAGCTGGCGGAGACCTTCGACTCGTGCACCCGAGTAGGTGATCGTGGCACTCGTGATCTGCTTCCGAGCCGGAGCTCGACGGACCTCGAGGTGGACGAAGTCATTCTGCGCGGACGACGGATGGGCGAACCCCGCTTTCGCGTAGCGGTTATCCGGGTCGGGGGCGAGCGCGACGACCTGGCAGCGCGCAGCGTGATCGGCATGGACCTCCGGGTAGGCCGATCGGAGCACGGCTGCGGGGTCTTCGAGGCTCACCCTGAAGTACGACTGTTGGCGGCGCCCTTCCATGCGCAGTCCGCGGGCTTCGAATCCTCCAAGCTCGTCGGTTCGCATCGTGAGCTGGGCGAAGGGACCGGTCGTGTAGGTGATACCCACCTCGGCTTTCGCGACGGCCGCGCCCTCGACCGTGACTCGACCCGTGACGGTGGTCCCGGCCGTCCGTCCCACACGGAACGGGTCGATTCCATGCACCCTCGCTTCTTCGGGGTAGTCGAGCCGTTGGGTGTTCATGAGCGCCAGGGCGTGACGTTCGTCGGCGTAGTACCTGGTGGTGAGCACCATGGACTCGGGAGCGACGTCGGGCGTGACTTCGATCGGGAGGCGGATCTCGAACTGGCCGTCATGATCGGTCGTCGTTCGCTCGGCCCAGGGCGAGATCCCCACCCCCTGCGACACGACCAACGACGGCTGAAGGAAGAGGTCCGCGCCGGGGAGTGGGTGTCCTTCCTCGTCGAGGACGATGCCTCGGAACCCACGAGGCCCGGGCCCCTGCGAATCGAGCATCCTGTCGAGGGCCTCACCGATGGACTGGAAGCCCGATGTCTCGATCGGCGGCTGAACAGGCTCCGCCGCCGCGGGGGGCCGGCCGGCCTCCCGTGCTGACGGCGGTGGCGGCACCGCCTCGGGGCCGTTCGATCGGGTGAGGACGATGATCACCAGGATGAGCAGACCGAGGATGCAGATGGCGAAAACGAGTGAGGTGCGTTGGCGTGTCATGTTGGCGTTCCGTTGATCCGGACCCGCAGATCCAGGTCCGCGCTCCCGGCGAGCATGATGGGGCTTCGATCAACGTCGCGGAAGCGTCGGTGAGACGCGTACCGGACGGAACGGTGACGCCGCAGAGGAGCACGACGTACGAGT
>NZBC01000008.1 GCA_002687715.1 Planctomycetota bacterium
GGCGGGGTTCGCCCGCGCACGAGAACGAACGGACGAGATCATCGCACGCCTGCCGAAGAGCGTGCGTGACAGCATGGGCAAGAGCTTCCGCAAGCTGACCGGGCCCGACCCCACCGGCTTTTCGGTTCACGTCGCGAAGCCGTTCCTCGTTCTGGTCGAACGTGACCCGTCTTGGGACGAGGCGCTCGTCGCATCGCAGACGATCCTCGCGCCGCTGTCCGGACTGGAGGATCTTCTGCAGTCACGCTATCCAGGGCTCCCCTCTCGGCCGGCCGCGGTTCGACCGCTCTCCGTCGTGATGCTTCGAAGTCGCGACGCCTATCGTCAGTACGTCTTCGGGCGCCTCGGACACACGACCGTGACGCAACTCGCGCACACCGAACCAGATCAACGGCGCCTGATCGTCCATCGCGATACGAAACTCAAGACGATCGTCCACGAAGGGACTCACCTCCTCCTCGAAGCCTGGCGATCCGTGCGACCGGAGCACCATGCCCGCCCGCTCTGGTTCGAAGAAGGGTTCGCCGACTGGATCGGGGGCTGTACGTGGCGCGTCTCGAACAACCGCAAGCAGCTCGACGTCGCACGGGTGCGTCCGGAACTCGTCACCGCCTTCTCGGGTCCGTTGTTCCAGGCGAACTACCTGACGCTCAAGCAGGTTCTCGATGCGACCATCGCGACCCGCGACGGGTGGTTCAGCGAGACCGACGGCAGCCGACGGGTTCAGCTCGCCTACGCTCAAGGTTGGGCGCTCGTGCATTTCCTCCATTGGTTCGATGTCGACGACGCCGGGTTCGCCAAACTCCCCAAGCCCGGGTCGCTGCCCATGGGTCGTCACCTCCCCGGATTCCGCCGCTATCTCGCGCTCCAGATGCAAGGCCGCGACGGGCACGCCTGGGGCAGTCGGGTGGCGTTCCAGGCCGCCATGGGCCTCGACGACGCAGGGCTGGCGCGCATGAGCCAGGACTATGTTTCCTGGTTGCGGTTCCTCAGTCGCAAGGTCGCGCAGAAGGCCGTCCGCGACGGCCAGATCGTCCCCTGGAACGCACACACGGACGCGCGGGGTGAGGTGGCCGGGGAGCCCGAGGACGACCGCCTCCGGGAATAGCGGAACCCCCCCGCCACCCCGACCGTCTACCCCTCCCCCCGCCGGCTGTTAGGATCGCGGCCTCTGCTTCCAAGAGCCCGCCAGACCGCGAAATCCCACCAGAGGACGACCATGAGCCTGTCCTTCGCCTGCCCGCACTGCGGCGCCCAGTACACCCATGATCAGGTCGCTCCGGGGACCGTATTCACCTGCGGTTCGTGCCAGAACGGCGTGACCGCTCCCGACGCGGCTCCGGCATCCGACGCGCCGCCGCAGGCCGCCGTGCCCCGCCGCGCACCGGCTCCTCGAAAGAGGCCTGCCCAGCGCGCCGCCAAGACCACACGTCCGAGCGACCGTCCATCCGGGGGCGGAAACAAGGGCATGCTCATCGGTGGCGCGGTCGTCGCGGTCGCCGCGGTGATCGGTCTCATCGTCATCATCAGCAGTGGCGACGACGAACGCCCCAAGCAGACGAGCAACCGAAACGCCAAGGCCGAAGCGCGCAAGAAGCTCCTCGCCGAATCCACCGACGCCGCAATGAAGTTCCTCGGCGACGTCAGCAAACGACACGACGTGCAGACCGCCGCTGGAGCATGGGAAGCGTCGAAGGAGCTCTTCGCCCGCGTCGAGACGATGCGCGCCGAGAAGAAGCTGCAGGAGCCCATCAACCTGCTCCTGAAGGAAGCCTCCACGTTCAAGAAGAAGGTGCTTCAGTTCGATCCCGACTTCGGCCCCGCCCGCGAAGCGAACGGCGAACGCAAGTACGCTGACGACCTCGTCCCGTACATGAAAGCCGACTACCTCGAGGAGGCCGACAAGGTCGTGGCGCGACGCGCCCACGCGCGCATGCTCCGTTACATCAAGGGGAGCAAGGGCTGGGCGCAGAAGGACAAGTTCGCCGACGTCGACAAGATCATCGCGCGGCTGAAACCCACGAAGGACAAGCGCGACAAGCTCCGCGATACGCCGTTCTACCGGACGGCGCTGCAGATGGAGCAGAAGATCCTCGCCGACCTCGAGAACCGCTTCCGCGACTACGAGAAGGACGGGAAGTGGACGGGCGCGGAGATGCGTATCCGCGAGCCGTTCGTGTTCTTCATCCAGAAGGACGTGTCGTGGGACACGCAGCAGGTCGCGAACACCCGCAGCCGCTCGTTGCTCGGACTACAGGACATCATCCTTTCCGAGTTCGGCAAGGAGATCGACATCAAGCCGGTGAAGGAGCCGGTGCCCGTCCTCATGTTCCGAACCCACGGCATGTACCAGAAGTACGCTGGCTCCGGCCCGGGCGTCCTCGCCCACTTCGAACCGTCCACGGGTCGCCTCGCCGTCCACGACGACTGCGACCACACCACGATCATGCACGAGGGCACCCACCAGCTCATGTGGTTCTGGACCACGCGGGACGGCGCCACCAACACGAACCCCGGACTCCGCTCCTACTGGTTCCAGGAGGGCGTCGCCGAGTGGTACTCCGGCTCCCACCGCACCCGGAACAGCGATGGCCAGTGGGCCTACGACATTGGCCTTCTCCACGCAGGACGCCTCAGCAACCTCAGCGCGCTCATGGGCACGGCCAAGGACGCGAAGAAGCTCTTCAACCTGAAGGAGCTGGTGAAGTGCCGCTACATGCACCGTGGCCGCATCACCAAGACCGGCCGCACCGGCGCCCTCTACGCCCAGGGTTGGTTCCTGATCTACTTCATGAACCACTTCAACGTCGATGACCAGGGCGTCGTCCACCCCGAACAGACGGGCAAGTATGCCGCCCGCTGGCGCGAGTACGTGAAGGCGGAACTCCAGGGCGAGACCGGCATCGACGTCTTCATGGAGAAGATGCAGCTCGACGAGGAGAGCTTCAAGAAGCTCAGCGACGAGCACTGGCGCTTCGCCGCCTGGGTCAACACGAAGATGAACCTCAAGGCCGTGAAGGACAAGCGCATCATCCCCTGGAAGGAACAGAAGAACCGCAGGGGAGAGACCTCGGGCGAAGCCAAGGACGACATCCTCACGCCGCTCGCCGGTCTCGAAATCCCCCCCTGGGACCGTGATTCGATCAAGAAGCCGGGCGAGAAGAAGTCCAACTAACCCCAGCGNGGCTCTCTCGCGGGAGCGCGGACCTCCANGNCCGCTCTGGCGGCCAAGCCGGATCCGAACGCAAAGNGGACCTGGAGGTCCGCGCTCCCGGCAGAGCGAATGGGCCACCGCCTCTGGAGGACCGCGCTCCCCGCGTCCTAGTGCCGGAAGTGGCGGGTGCCAGTCAGGAGCATCGCCACGCCGGCCGCATTGCAGGCCGCGATCACGTCTTCGTCGCGGCGGGAGCCGCCCGGTTGGATGACGGCCGTGACTCCCGCCTTCGCCGCGGCTTCGACGCCGTCCGCGAAGGGGAAGAAGGCGTCGCTCGCCATGACGGCCCCCGAGGAGCGATCACCGGCCTTCTTGGCGGCGATCTCGACCGAATCGACGCGGGACATCTGGCCCGCGCCGCAGCCGACGAGGCGGCGGTCCTTGATGAAGACGATGGCGTTGGACGTGACGTTGCGGACGACGTCCCAGGCGAACCGGAGGTCCTCGATCTCGCGGTCGTCGGGCTCCCGGGTGGTCGCGCACTTGAGGTCGAGCGGGCTCGCCTCGTCGCGCTGCTGCACGAGGACGCCGCCGCCGATGGCACGCGCCTCCAGAACGTCCGTCGCACGACCGCCCGCGCCGAGCGCGAGCAGCCGGACGTTCTTGCCCCATTTGGCGCCGTCCTGGATCGCGGCCACGGCATCGTCATCGAACGACGGGGCGAGGATGACCTCCAAGAACTTCTTCGGGTCCGCGATCCGCTTCGCAAGGTCGAGCGTGATCGGACGGTTCACGGCGAGGATGCCGCCGAACGCCGACAGCGGATCGCCCTCGCAGGCCATCTCGAACGCGGTCACGACATCCTCGTCGATCGCGGCGCCACAGGGATTGCGATGCTTGATGATCGCCACCGCCGGGCCTTCGTGGGCGCGCACGCAGTCCCACGCTCCCGAAGCGTCGAGGTAGTTGTTGTACGACAGCTCCTTGCCGGAGAGCTGAGTCGACCGGGCGACCGTTGCCTCTCCCGTCTCCGGCATGACGTAGACCGCGCCCGCCTGGTGCGGGTTCTCGCCGTAGCGCGTGACCGCCTTCAGCTCGAGGGGCAGGACGAGCCGCTCCGGGAACGTCTCCTCGGTGAGGTAGTCAGCGATGATCGCATCGTAGGCAGCCGTGCGGCGGAACGCCTTCGCGGCCATCTCCCGCAGCAGCTCCCGGGGCACGACTCCGTCGCCCGCGGCGATCGCCTCCTGCACCCGCGGGAGATCCGCAGGATCGGTGACGACCAGGACCGCGTCGTGGTTCTTGGACGCCGCCCGGATCATCGCCGGCCCACCGATGTCGATCATCTCCACGCAGTCCGCGCGCGTCGCCTCCGCCTTGTTCAACGTCGCCTCGAACGGATACAGATCGACCACCAGCAGGTCGATGCGCGGGATATCGTGAGCCGCCGCCGCCGCCCGGTGCGAATCGAGGTCGCGGCGGAACAGCAGCCCGCCGTGGACCCGCGGGTGAAGCGTCTTCACGCGCCCGTCCATCATCTCGGGGAAGCCGGTGACGTCCGCGACGTCCCGGACCTCGACGCCCGCCTCGCGCAGGCATCGCGCCGTCCCGCCCGTGCTGAGGACCTCAACGCCGCGGTCCGCAAGGAACCGGCCGAACTCGGGAATCCCCTCCTTGCGCCACGCGCTGATCAGGGCACGCTCGATCTTCACCTGCACGAACTCACTCCTGGGCTGTCGTCCGGTGTCGTCCTCACGACGACTTCTTTGCGCGGTGCTTGAGGTACGACTCGACGAACGGCTGGATCGCTCCGTCCAGGACCGCTTGCACGTTACCGATCTCGTGGTTCGTGCGGTGGTCCTTGACCAGTGTGTAGGGCGCGAGCACGTAGGAGCGGATCTGGTTGCCCCAGGCAATCTGGCCCTTGCCGTCGTACATCGATTTCAGCTCCTTGTTGCGCTCGGCGTCACGGAGCTGCATCAATCGGGCCTTGAGCATCTTCAGGGCCATCGCCTTGTTCTTGTGCTGGCTGCGCTCGTTCTGGCACTGGACGACGGTGCTGGTGGGGATGTGCGTGATGCGCACCGCCGACTCTGTCTTGTTGACGTGCTGACCGCCCTTGCCACCCGCCTTGTAGGTATCGATCTTGAGGTCCTTGTCCTCGACCTCGATCGAGCTGTCCTCGGGGAGATCGGGGATCACGTCGACGGCAGAGAACGACGTCTGCCGGCGCCCTTGAGCGTCGAACGGCGAGATCCGCACCAGGCGATGCACGCCCATCTCCGCGCTGAGGTAGCCGTACGCAAGTACGCCCGTCACCTTGAGTGTCGCGTGCTTGATGCCGGCCTCCTCGTGCTCGAGCGCCTCGAGCAGCTGCGTCTTGTAGCCCTGACGCTCGGCCCAGCGCCCGTACATCCGAAGCAGCATCTGCGCCCAGTCGGACGCATCCGTACCGCCCGCACCACTCTGGATGGTCACGATGGCTCCGCCGTCGTCATAAGGGCCGGACAGCAACGTCCGCAGCTCGAGATCGGCGTAGTTCTTCTCGAGGTCGTCGACGGTCTGCGCGAACTCGGCCATCCCCGCTTCGCCCTCGTCCGCCGCGAGCTCCGCCAGCACCTCCAGGTCATCGAGCCCGCCGGCCACCCTGTCGACGGATTCGACGATGCGCTTCGACGTCTTCAGCGCCTGGACGCGCGCGTTGGCCTGGTCCTGGTCGTTCCAGAACCCGGGCTCGGCCATCTCCCCCTCGATCTTCTGCACCAGCTCTGCCCGGCCGGAGTAGTCAAAGAGAGTCTTTCAGGTGGGAGATGCCGTCGCGGAGCTTGGCGATGCGACCTTCGAGCTCAGGGTTCATGGTCGGGGACTCTCTATCGTTCCGTCAGGCGGATCGGGGCTGCGCGGGCAGCGCTCCCGGCGGAAGGTCCACCGGATAGCGGCGACCGAGACGAGCCACGTCCTCGGGGGTCGTGCTGGAGAGGATCTTCCCCTTCTCGCTCTTGATGAACCTCATCAGCGTCGAGAGGAGGGTCAGGTACCCCTCTTGGGCGCGGTCCGGACCGGCGATCATGACCACGAGTCGGACCGGCGCATCGTCGATCGCGGAGGTGTAGTCGATCCCGTCCGGCGAAATGCCGATCGCAACGACGAACGACTCCACAGTCGGGATCTTGGCGTGAGGAACCGCGACCCCGTATCCGATACCGGTGCTCATGAGCACCTCGCGCGCCAGGACCGCGTTTCTCAGCGCCGCCTCATCCTTCACTGCCCGAGACTGGGACAGGCGCTGGAGGAGCTGGCTCAGCGCCTCGCTCTTGGAGCGGGTCTCGAGCCAGGCAACGTGCTGCGGCAGGATCAGGTCGGCCAGGGTGGACATGACCCGGCGATCTTAGCGCCGGCGCGAGGAACCTCCAGGGCGGACGCGAGGCCCCACCGACGAACTCCTGCCCCAGGGCGCTACGGCCTGCGGATCATCACGTTGCGCAACCGCACCGCCGTACGCCTTCCAGCGTGGAGCTGGAAGCCGAAGAGTCCTTCCAGCGATTTCGAGTCCCGAAGCACCACCGTGGGGATGCCGTTCATGGTGATCCGGATGCGGTCGCCCTGGCACTCGACGACGAAGTGGTTCCATCCAAAGCGGTCGAAGGCGGGCCCCCAGTTCACCTTGGGGGCCTGGGAGAGCATCCCGCGGCCCTTCTCCTCGTGGAGCGAACCCCAGAACTGGGCACCGGCGTCGGACTGGTAGCCGGACATGATGTGGTTCGGGAGCCGCTGCGACCGGAACTGGAGGCCGCTGTTGCCCTCCTCCAGCAGCATCTCGTACTGGACGACGAAGTCGCCAAACGTCTCCTCGGAGATGAGGAACGTGTTCGTCGCGCCGCCCTTCATCTCGCCGACGATCGTTCCGTTCTCGACCTTCCACAGTCCTGGCTTTCCGTCCCAGCCGTCGAGGTCCTTGCCGTTGAACAACGGGCGCCACACCGACTGCTTGGGCGGGGTCTCGCTCTCGCCCTTCCGAACGTAGTAGAAGAGGTCGGCGATCTCCTCGAGCGAGAGCGCGTTCAGTAGTCCCTCGGGCATGCCCGACGTCTTCGCGAACCGCCGCGAGTCGATCTGCGCCACGGGGATCTCGACCTTCTCGCCGGTGCCCTGCATGAGGACCAGTGCCTTCTCGGTCTCGGACACGGGCAGACCGGTGAAGATGTCGTCATCCTTCGTAAACACGTCGAGGGCGCGGTACTGATCGGAGATCTCCCGCGACGGGTCGACCACGGTGGTCAGCAGGTCTTCCAACGTGTAGCGCGCCGATGCCGTCGTGATCTCGGGGCCGACCGCGCCCATCCCGTGCGCGCCCAGCTTGTGGCAGAGCGCGCACGACTCTTGGAACACGCGCGCCCCCTCGTGGATCGAGCGGCGTTCGGTACCGAGTGAGTTGCGCAGGAAGTCGAGGGTGCGGTTGAAGTCGCGCATCGGCGCGCCGGCCGCGAGGTGAACGCGGCCCGCCCCGGGCTTGATCGCCAGCAGCTCCTTCATCGCCGCGCGGTCGTCGTCGCTGAGCAGCTTCTCGAAGTCGGTACGCAGGTACTTCACGTATCCGGGGAAGCTGGCCCCGCCGCTCCAGGTCTCCGCCTTGACGACCCACCGGAAGATGCGCGCCTTGTCCGAACGCGTCCAGCCGGCCTTCAGCAACCGCAGGCAATACGCGAGGTGGATCTGCTCCAGTCCCGACTTCTCCTTCTCGAGCTGATCGAGAAGCTCGCCGACGGCACCCTTCGGGGCCATGCGTCCGAGGAGGAGCGCCAGCTCTCGGTTGGCCGCCCGGTCCGACGACGGAAACAGGTGAAGCACCGCCTCGCCGACGGCGGGATCGACGGCCCTGGCCTTCATCACCGCGAGCTCCAGGCAGCGCAGGATGTTGTTGCGGATGGCGGGCGTCGGGGCGTCCGCGAGCATCACGGTCAGCAGGCCGACCGGCAGGGGGTCGTCGCCGCGCCGCGTGAGCGCCAGCAGCAGCTCCGAGCTCGCGAGCGGCCCCTCGACGTCGGGCCGCACGCCCGGTCGCCGCTCGACCTCACGCGCGGCAAGGTAGCGCGTGAAGCGATCCTCCGACCCCAGGGCCTCCGCGATCTCCTCGAGCGGCGAAGCATCGTCGAACCGGCGCAGGCGCGGCCGCGGCCGGATCGGCATCTCGGCGACTTCGCCGGAATACGACAATCGGTAGACACCGCCACGCGTTCCGCGCCCGCCGCAGGTGAACAGCAGCCCCCCACTTCTCTCCACGATGAGGTCGGTCACGTTCAACGGACGCCCAGACAGCAACACCTCGGTACGACCGCGATACGTCGCCCCGTCGGCCTCCAGGTGAAACGCGAGGATGCGACCCTGGGCCCAGTCGGCGCCGAGGATCGTGCCCTGGAACCGCTTCGGAAAGGTCTTCCCGTCGTACAGGACGATGCCGGTCGGCGAGCCGCGACCGCAGTCGATCGCCGGCGGTAGCGCGTCAGGGTAGATCTCCGACCATTTCGCCGACCCCGTCCGCCAGCCGAAGTCCGCACCGGGCACCACGTGGTACAGCCGAGTCGGCCGATACCACGGCTGACCGATGTCCCACTCCATGTCCGAGTCATAGGCGAACAACTGACCGTGGCGGTTGAACGCGATGTCGAACGCGTTTCGGAACCCCCCCGCGACGACCTGCCAGTCCTTGCCCTCGCGATCGATGGACAGCACGACGCCACCCGGCACCTTGATGTTCCGGGCGTGGCCGCGGGGGTCGAGGTATCGATCCACGAGGTGTCCCTCGTAGTAGATCTTGAGCGGCGACCGCTCACTCCACTTCGCCTTCATCTTGGTGTGGTTGCCGATGACGATGTAGAGCCGATCGTCCGGCCCCTCGATCACCGCGTGCGGCCCGTGCTCGCCCATCCCTCCGGAGAATCCACCGATCAAGCGGGCTTCGTTCCGACTGGACTCCTCGATGCGGTAGAGCCCCGTCCCCTTCGGACCGGCCCCGACCGCGTACAGGCCGCCGCGTGAATACAACAACCCCTGGCAGCTCTTCACCAGGCTGCAGAAAGTCTCGTGCGACTCGTACTTGCCGTCGCCGTCGTTGTCGAGCAGGCGCAGCACGGCTCCGCGCTCGACGGAGACGATGGGCCGACCCCGGTCATCGAGACAGAGGTTGATGAGGGACCCCACGCCCGACGCGACCTCCTGGACGAGGAAGCCTGGCAGCGGTGCGAAGTCCTGCGGACGCGCGGGAGCCTGGGGTGCCCCGAATCCGACCCGCCCCCAGGGTGCGGTCCCCATGAGACCGAACGCCTTCGCCGCTCTCCACCCGGAGTCGTCGAAGTCCGTCTTCGTCCAATCGGGGGTAGCGTCCTTTGCCGTCTTCCACGATGCGCCGGACTCGATCCGCACCCGCCCCGACCCGGGCACTTGCGCCTGCAACCATGCGATCAGCCCTGCCGGTCCGCTGTCGTTGCGCGCCCGGATCGCGACGACGTTCTTGCCCTCCCGCAACCGCGCGCGTACGTCGAACCTGGCCCCCCGCTGCCATGAATCACCGGCACCGATGCGCTGGCCGTTGATCCACGCCTCGAACCGGTTGTCGCACGACAGTCGCAACGTGGCGGACTGCGGCCCCTTGCCCAGCTCGAACGTCGCCCGGAACAGACACGACTCGTTCCCCGGACGGTCCTTCCCCTCCGCCCAATGTCCCCAGATCCACTGAGACTTCCCGGCGGGCTGAGCAGGCAGGGTCGAGGCAAGGAACGCGACGGCAACCGCGAGAATGCGCAACATGCGGACAATGCTACCCGCCATCGCCGCGGTGCCGACGATCTACCGCTTGCGGGCCCACGCCGTCGGCAACGCCAGCAGGCTGCAGGGCAGGTTGCGGATCACGCGCTCCGCCACGGCCCCGATCATGAAACTCTCCAGGAACGTGAGACCGCCAAGGGCCATCACGATGAGGTCCATGTTCAGGCGGGAAGCCTCCGACACGATGGCCTCCGCGGCGTGAACGGTACCGGAGTGGGCCTTGAGGAGCTTGTGGGGCGGCTTGGCCCGCGCCGGGAGCTTCGTCTTCGAGACGAATTCGTCGAGGTCCTTCGTTGCCTGGGCCTTCGCCGTGCGGCGAAGCTCCGCCACGTTGCCGCTGTACCCGTGAAGGATCGAGGGCTGCGCGAAAGTGTGGAAGACGGATACACGCCCCTTGCCCTCGCGACCGATCTTGCTCGCGAGCTTCAGCGCACCGCGGTCGGCGCGATCGAAGTCGGTCGGAACGAGGATGCGCTTGAGCGGCTCGTCGCGCTCGCGGCCGACCATCAGCACCGGGACCTTGGAGTTACGAATCAGGCGGTCGGCGGTCGTTCCGACGAAGAGCCAGTCGCTACCTTCGGTCTCTCCGGCTCCCGCGACGATGAGCCCCGAGCCGAGCGCAACCGAGGCCTTCACGATCTCCTTGGACGCCTTGCCGCTGCTGATCTTCACGGCGCAATCGACGCCCGCGGCGCGCTGCTCCGCCGCGACCTCCTCGACCCGGACCTTTGCGTCCGTCCGCAGACGCTGCTGATGCACCTGCAGGGCCTTCTTGGCCATCGAGCGCTTCAGACTCGACGACGGCTCCTCGATGATGTGCAGCAGGGTGAGCCCCGCTCCCGACATCTGGGCGAAGCGCGCCGCGTGCTCGACGACGTTGTTCCAGTCGTCCGCCAGATCCACCGTCACCAGGATGTTCTTTCCGAACTCGGTAATGGGCATGTCGCTGATTCCAGGAAACCAAGTCAGGAGAGAACGTCGAGTTCCTTGCCGACGCCAATGAAAGCCGCCACCGCACGGTCAATCTGCTCTTCGGTGTGTCCGGCAGAGACCTGCACACGAATGCGGGCCTGCCCCTTCGGGACGACCGGGAACGAGAACCCCGTCACGTAGATCCCGCGCACGAGCATACGTGACGCCATGTCGGTCGCGAGGCGGGCGTCCCCGAGCATGATGGGAACGATCGGGTGGTCCCCCGGCCTGATGTCGAACCCTGCCTCCGTCATCGCCGCACGGAATCGCCTGGTGTTCACCTCGAGCCGGTCCCGCAGCTCGGTCGTCGCCGACAGGAGTTCGAGGCATTTGATGGACGCCGCGACCAACGCCGGCGGCACGGAGTTCGAGAACAGGTATGGACGGCTGCGCTGACGCAGCACCTCGACGATCTCCTTCCGGCCAGCGGTGAACCCACCCGAAGCACCGCCGAGCGCCTTGCCCAGCGTCGAGGTGATGACGTCGATCCGGTCCATGACTCCGTGGTACTCGTGGGTGCCGCGGCCGGTCGGCCCGAAGAACCCCGTTGCGTGGCTGTCGTCGACCATGACCACGGCGCGGTACTTGTCCGCAAGCTCGCAGATGTCCGGTAGGGGCGCGACGTAGCCGTCCATGGAGAACACGCCATCAGTGGCGATCAGGCGCGTACGCGCCCCCTCCGACTCCTTCAGGCATCGCTCGAGGTCCTGCATGTCGCAGTTCTGATAGCGGTAGCGTTGCGCTTTGCACAACCGGACGCCATCGATGATCGACGCGTGGTTCAACGCGTCGGAGATGATCGCGTCCTCCGGACCAAGGAGGGTCTCGAACAGGCCGCCATTGGCGTCGAAGCACGACGTGTAGAGGATCGCGTCATCGAACCCGAGGAACTCGGCGCACTTGTTCTCCAGTATCTTGTGCTGGTCCTGGGTGCCGCAGATGAACCGCACCGACGACATGCCGAATCCGTAGGCATCGAGACCGTCGTGCGCAGCGGCCATCAGGTCAGGATGGCTGGAGAGGCCCAGGTAGTTGTTCGCGCAGAAGTTCAGGACGCCTTCACCGGCGACCTGGATCTCGGCCCCCTGCGGACCCTGGATGAACCGCTCACCCTTCCACAGCCCGGACTCCCGGATCTCATCGAGGGTGGTCCGGAGTCGTTCTCCAAGGTCGTCGTACATCGAGCTCCTCCGCTTCGGTCGCGCGTGGGACCGGGTACGATAAGCGTGGCCTTGGGAAGAATCCATGAGCAGAAAGCCGGCCGTTCTCATCACGGGCGCCAACGGTGAGATCGGGCAAAGCCTGATCTTCTCCCTGAGACGCGCCGATCCAGAAACCCGCATCCTCGGGCTCGACCTCAGAGAGCTCGGCGAGGCCATCCGCCCCCACTGTCACGCCGCCATCATCGGCGACATTCTCGACCAGGGGTTGCTCGACCGGCTCGTCGGCGAGTACGAGATCTCGACCATCTTCCACCTGGCCGCGCTCCTCTCGACGCGCGCGGAGTTCACGCCCGAAACCGCCCACCAGGTCAACGTCCAGGGCACGCTGAACCTGCTCAAACTCGCCGTCGAGCAGGCGCGGTGGCACGGGTCGACGGTGAAGTTCCTGTTTCCATCGTCGATCGCCGTGCACGGCATCCCGGATTTCGAGACCCGGGAGTCCATCGGACCGGTCCCCGAGCACAAGTGGACGATTCCCACGACGATGTACGGCTGCAACAAGCTGTACTGCGAGAATCTCGGTCGGTACTACACGCGCCACTACAAGCAGCTCGCCGCCGAGGAAGAGGGCCAGCGGATCGACTTCCGCTCCATCCGGTTCCCGGGACTCATCTCCGCGTTCACGACCCCCAGCGGTGGAACCAGCGACTACGCCCCGGAGATGATCCACGCCGCGGCCAAGGGCGTGCCCTACACCTGCTTCGTCCGCGCGGCCACGCGCCTCCCGTTCATGGCCATGCCCGACGCCGTCGATGCGATGATCAAGCTCATGGCGGCTCCGGCAGAGGATCTGCAGCGCGTCGTCTACAACATCAGCGCCTTCAATCCGAGCGCCGGCGAGTTTGCCGACCTCACGAAGGCGGCGTTCCCCGATGCCGAGATCACGTTCTCACCAGACGTGAAGCGGGAACGGATCGTTCACTCCTGGCCGGCCGCCGTCGACGACCGCCACGCCCGCGCCGAGTGGGGCCTCTCCCCCGCCTACGACCTGCAACGCACCTTCGACGAGTACCTCATCCCGAACATCCGGGAGAGATACCGCACCTAGATGGAGCGCATCGAAGAACCGGAAGAGCTGGAGCAGGACCCGGTCGCAAGGAAGCTCGACCAGCTCCTGAGGGGCCAGGAGGAGAACGTCGGCGTCCGCGCTCGCGCGATGGTCGCCGCAGCCCTCGATGACCCCGCCCAGAGTCGCGCGCGTTTGCTCGCGCTGATCGACACGTTGGAAGGCCGCGCCTTCGACATCTCCCGCGCACTCGCGCTCCGGGGTTTGGAAGAAGGTCGGCTGCTCTCCCGCGCATTGATGATCCTGGACGCCGTGCGCGACGTGGGACTACCCGCGATTCGCGAGACGCCGACGGACGTCCTGGCGGAGATCGACCGTGAGGAGAAGTGGGTGTCGGAGCTCGGCTCGGAGTCGGAGCTGAGTTCGGAGTCGGACCCAGACCGCGACGCAGCGTTGAGAGACCAGCTCGACGTGATGGTGGTCACCCGGCTGGAAGCGCTCGCCGATGCGCCGACGCAGAACACCGCACCCGGCGCCGCGCTCCGAGTCATCTCCGAATCCGTCGGTGATCTGATGACGCGCAAGCGACTCGGTCTCGTCGAGCGGTTGGCCAGCGCACGCGCACAACTCTGGCGCAACCTCTTCGAGCGGGCGCGGGACCTCGAGGGTCGGCGCGCCAACGACTTCCTGCGCCAGCTCGCCGACGAGATCAACGACCGTGCCGAGGACGTCCTCGCCCGGTCCGAGAGCCTCCCGTACGCGGCGGCCGTCCGGCTGCTCGGCGACGCCCGGCGGGACGTCCGCCGCGCGCTCGGCCTGAGCCGGCGCATGCGCCTCCAAGGACGCCGGCGGGAGCTGCGTCGCATGGGCCGTCGCGTCCGCGCCGCCATCCAGGACCGGCGCATCCGAGCGCGTCAGGTCGCGCAGGTCGGGCCGAAGGTGCTGCGCGTCGTCGAGGTCTGCGTGTTCCTGGCGATCATCGCCGTGCTCGGCATCCTGTGCTACGACACCTTCGGCGACCCGACCGACGAGCGCCGCATGACCCTCGCGTGGGTCGACGCGGGCATCTGCGCGTTCTTCCTGATCGAGTTCAGCTGGCGCTGGGCGATCTCCAGGTTCAGCAAGCTCTACCTGTGGCGGTGCTTCTTCATCGACGTGCTGCCGTCGCTGCCGTTCGGGCTCATTGCCGAGCTCGGGAGGGGTGATGGCCTGCGGGTGTTGCGAAGCCTCCGTCTGATGCGGCTGCTCAGAAGCCTGCGGTTGATGCGGCCGCTGTTCCAGATCTACCGCATCCTCGCGTTCGCGCTGCAGGGCATGGACCGGCTCGCGCGGCGCAATGCCGCCCTCCTCAATCGCAACATCGTGGTCTTCGACCCACCGGAGGAGGAGCAGGAGGGGTCGGTCTCCACGGCGCTCCGGCTCAAACGCTTCCGCGACCGCATCAACCGCGCGCTGCGCCTCACCCTATCCGAGCTTCCACCCGACGCCCGGCTTTCGCTCGTCGACCGCCACCGCGCCGGCCTGCAGTGGCGGCTCGACAACGCGCCTCACTGCGACCTGCGCATGGTCACCCGTCCCGAAGCCGACCTGCGAGATCTGCGGGTCGAGGCGGCGATCGAAGAGCTCCTGTCCATCGAGCCGACGACCATCGAGGTCCACCTCGGCGAGGAGAGCGCGGGACGGCTGTCGCGCCTCATCCACATGCTCGACGTCCCCATCGTCCGCCGGCTGCCGGTGCTCCGGGACGTCGTGGCCGGGACTTCCCGGCTCGACCCGTACCAGACCCTGGCGCGCGCCGGCCAGGGACTCGGACGGTTCCTCGACCGGCTGATCGAACGGTTCCGGTTCTTCGGCGACCTCACCGGCATCGTCACCGGGTCGCAGATGCTCGACCGCATCGGGTCGACACTCGTGCGCGCGACGCAACGCCCCGCGGTCCGTCTGCTGATGTTCGGCTTCGGCGCGCTGCTCGTGTCGTGGCTGATCGACTTCTTCGATTTGCCGTTGGGACTGATCGCAGACTTCCTCGGCCGAGTCCTGGGCACGGGCGTCATCGTCCTCGGCGCGGTGTGTCTCGGCATCCAGGCATTCGGTCGCTGGGTACGGCACCTCGCGGGCGAGGCGACCGAGCTCTACGAGAAGGTCGCGGAAGCCCAGGGCATCAACCTGCTCAAGTTCCACAAGCTCGGACTACGCGACCACGACCTGCAGCTCATCTTCGACCGCACCCTCGCCGCCGAGGTCCGCATTCACGCCGACGACACCGCTTCGATGATGGCCCATGAACGCCGCAAGTTCGCCGCCATTCTCCCGCACGAGGCCCATCGCGGCGCGGCCGCGGCATCGGCGCTCGGCACCGTGCACGAGCACGTCTTGCTCCTGTACCTCGACTACCTCGACGGCGCGATCCTCCACCGGTCGAACGTCAAGAGCACCGAGCAGTTTCTCGGCAATCTCGAGATCGAGGCCATCCGCCACGAGCGGCTCGCGCTGGGCCGGCGGGAGCGGAAACGGCTCAAGAAGCTCGACCTCAAGGGCGACCGGCCGATCCCGACCGGCCCCTATCTCTGGTTCCGCTTCATCACGGAGAGCCTCACCCAGCGCGTGGCGCGGCTGGTGCTCCACTACAACCGCACGGCCGTGCCGGTCGCCGACCGCGAACTCGTGCCACTGGCGGCAGTGCAGCACATGCAGGAATGGCTGGCCGCCCCGCGGCGCCACACGACCGGTCCACGTCCGGCGCTGAAGGACTGGAATCCGTGGTGGCTCGTCCAGGTTCCGGACCGGCCGGGGCTCTTCTGGAGCCTGGCCCATGCCATCGAGGCCCTGAACCTCCTGACCTGGCCGTTCGTGCTGATGTGGGTCGGGGGCCGCGGAATCGCCCGCGGCGTCGGGCGCGTCATCGACGCTCTCAAGGACCACGACGAGCCGGACGACGGGCCGGCGACCGACCTCATCATGGCCTCGCGGTTCAACGCCCTCCACTTCATGACCGCCGACGTCGATCGCGACGAGGCCATCGAGCGTGAGTTCGGGTCTGAGGTCCGCGAGCGGATGGAGCACGACCGTCGCGAGATGGTCCGCGAGGTGTTCTCGTCGTATCCGTTCGAGCTCATGCCGCGCCACCGCCGGACGTTCAATCCGTACACGATGTACTTCGCGTGGCTCGGACGCGGCAAGGTCGTGCTGTTGCCGTTCCGCATCCTGTGGGCATGGGTGCGATGGTGGTGGGGCCTCCTGCGTGCGTTCGGCCGCCTGATCCGGGACCAGCTGCGGCCGGAGGAGTTCCGGCACGACCGAAAGCCGCGCATGGCCACGCTCGACGTCGCGTTACGCAAGATCAACCGCATGCACCTGCCGGTGTACATGGCCGCCCTCGAGATGCGGATGCGGTTCGACCCCGAGTACTCGAGTCTGCGCATCCCGGGCGGGGAGGTCCCACCGATGGAGTTCGGGTCCGTCCGCGAGGATCTCGACCTCATCGGCGCGCGTGAATACCGCCGCGAGAGCTTCCGCGAACGGCGTCTGGAGATGCAGCGCTGGATCCGCGCGCTCGAGGATCTGCTCACGGACCGCGGGTGGCCGGAGCGGCCGGCTGCGGAAGTGCTCGACCCGACGGGCGGACCCGTCGATGCAGTGAACGATCCCCAGGCTGTCCGCGCCGTGTCCGTCGCATGGTGCATCGACTACCAGGACTGCCGCACACTGCTCAACGCGCGTCGCGACATCGACCGTGCGTTCGAGTCGTTCCTCGCCAAGCCCGGCGACACGAAACCGCGAAAGCACCTCTGGATTCCCGGCCACGAGCGCCGGTTCACCAACTACGTCGCGCAGAGTCCGTTCGCAGACCGCTCGGCTCCGGAGAAGCGTCTGCTGCGGGCCGCCTACGCCGCGAACCGCGGGCAGGTCCGCACCCTGATCAAGGTCCTCGAGGACGCGAAGGGCCCCGACGCCGCTGCGTCGTCGGGCATCGCGACCCTCGCGGCCGTCGCCCGGTATCCCGCACCGTGGACGCAGCAGCTCGTGACGCTGCGTACCGTGCAGACGCTCACGTGCCTCGATATCCTCAACTCCCGTCGCGTGGTGACGGAGCTGGGCGGTTACGGGGCGGATTAGAAAACCCGTCACGGTTTGCCCGGCTGATCGTTGGACTCCTCGCCCCCCATTTCCGGGGAAGGAGGAGACCAATGAGAATCACCATCGCGCTCATATCGCTCTGCATCCTCGCACTGTCCGCCCCCGCTCAGACGGTTCTGGATGACGGATCGGTCGCACTCTTCGTCAAGGACGACGACGACTTCTACGTCCGCAACCCGATGGGCGTCGTCCAGCAGTACCGGGCCCCGCGGTTCGGCGTCGATTCCAACGACACCCCGACCTGCGCCATGCACGACCCGGGAACGGACGACTTCTACGTCGGCGGCGACGGATTCGTGAGCCGGGTCCAGGTCACGGGCACCAACCTGCTCAACGTCACCCTCTGCGGGATCTCCCGAAGTCTGGACATCGCGCAGTCACTGTGCTGGGACGACCAGGGACGCATCATCGTCTCGGACGACAGCAGCCGGTCGCTGCGGCGCATCACGTTGGGCTCGAGTTGCGCGTGGCAGAACGCATCGGAGCCGATCCTGAACAGCGGCACCCAGCCGTGGCTCTACCACCAACTCGCGGGCGCGGCCTATCACCCGGACAACGGTCTCATCTACTGCTTCGAAGACGACGGATCGGTCTGGGAGGTGCAAGGCTACAAGGGCCACCAGGCCTCCGGCACCAACCCCGCCTACTACTTCGTCGGAAACGTAGGCACCTACGTCGGGTTCGCCGTGAGCGCCGGCATGGTCGTCGTCACGGGTTCGCTGGGAGTGTTCGAGATCCAGACCAACGGCCCCGTCCCCGCGCCGACGGGTGCGGGAGTGGCGGAGGCGAACCTCATCGGCTTCGCCGGGATGCCCTGTGGCATCGGCGGCACGCCCGCGATCGCGATGACCAGCGCGGGAATGACGGCAGCCGCGTTCGAAGGCCCGTGCGTCGGCCAGGTCCGCGTGCACCAGGTCTGCAGCCCCGGGTTCTTCGGACCGATCGCCGTCCAGTGCGACAGCAACGTCAGCGACGGTCGGGTCATTGCCCTCACCATGGTGCAGGAGGTGACTCCTCCCCCCACCGCCTTCGGCGTTCTCGCCGAGGGCTTCCCGGACGGATCGGGTGCGGTGGCGATCACCAGCTTCCCAGCAGGCGCCGCGACCGGCCGCATCCTGATCAGCACCCAGACGACGGGTCCTGCCGGCGGCGGCCCCATCCTCGGGCTCCACTTCGACCCGATGACGTTCGCGCTCGTGAACGCGTTCCCGGCCCCGATCGTCGCGAATCCGCTCCACTTCCCGGCCGGCCCCACCAATCGGTTCCCCAACCGGCCGTACAACATCCTGCCCGGTCACGTCACAGCATTGCTGGGTCAGACCTGGGACGCGATGGCGATCGCTCTGGGTCCATCGGGCCAGTTGCTCGCGGTGTCGCCAGTGACGCGGTTCACCTGGTAATGGAGCGCGGCGGTCATCCGCCGCGCCACCGCAGCCCGCCACCGGCGTCCGTCGTGCCCCGCACCCCGGTCAAGCAGACCGAAGGCCTCAGGCCGGCTTGCGGAACACCGAGATGAAGTAGACCTTCTTCCCGTCCTCGAACAGCCGGCACTCGGTCTTCTGGCCCTCGTTCGCGAACGCGAACGCCTCGGCCAGGCGGCGCAGCGACCTCGGGACATGGCGCGCGATCACGTCCTGCTTGCGGTGGTCGTCGAGCTGGAGCGCACGGACGATGTTCGGGGACACCTCGTCGAACCGCACGCGCTCCAACCCGGAGTTCACGAGCTTCGCGTCGAGGTCCTCCATCTTCCTCCTGCGCCGGTAGTCGCAGTAGAGGAAGTGCCCACCCGGGCGCAGCACGCGGTTCACCTCGGCGTAGAACGCGTCGACCCGAGGGTAGTTGAAGGACGACTCGACGTTGAGCACGATGTCGCGCGACGCGTCCGGCAGGGGAAGTGACTGTGCGTCGCCGACCTCGAACGTGAGTCCCTCCCGCCGATGACGGCGGCGGCAGAACCGGATCGACCCCCGGGCCAGGTCGATACCGACCAGGGACCGAGGCGCGAAGGTGCGCATCACGTAGTCAGTCCCGCCGCCCTTGCCGCAGCTCACTTCGATGGCGTCGGCGCCCGCCCAGTCGATAGCGGACGCGACCCGATGGTAGAGCTGGATCGGGTACCGGTGTTTCCGATCAGCCTGGTCGAGTTCGAGGGAGTCGGGCTCCGTTCCGGTCTCCGCCCACCCGTGATTGAGGAAGAGCAGATCGTCCCCCGTGTCGAAGCGCGACATCAGGCTGTACCAGATGACTGCGAGTCGATTCTTCGGGCGCGCGGGGAGGCGCTTCCAAAAACCGTAGATACCCTTTCGTCGACGGGACATCAGGTGGACGTTACGCAATACCCCGGTGGACGCGAGGGCGAGTTTCCGGCACCTTGGCGACTCCACTGCCATGCCCCCACGCCCCCCCGCCAAGAGGCCTCTCACCTGGAACGCCGTCCGCGCTCTGGCCGCCGCGTTCCCCGAGGTCGAGGATGGCACCTCGTACGGGACGCCCGCGCTCAAGGTGAAGAAGAAGCTGATGGTCCGCCTGAAGGAGGACGGCGAGACCATCGTCGTCCGCATCGACTTCGCCGACCGCGAGCTCCTCATGCAGGCGAAGCCCAAGACGTTCTTCATCACCGACCACTACCGGGACCACCCAGCGATGCTGGTCGCCCTCTCGAAGGTCACGAAGCCGGCGCTGTGCGACGTGCTGGAGACCGCGTGGCGGTACGCCGCACCGAAACGTCTGGTCGCCCGATACGACGGGGAGGGGTGACCAGCGCCGAACCGAACCCTCCGGCCGATCCAGACGTTGGATCGAATCGGGGGAACGAATGCGCACCGCGACGATCCTGCTCACGACCATGGGATTCGCCTGTCTGTTCACAGCCGTTCTCGGTTGGAGTGAGGCAGGGAGTAGCGGCGCATGCGCCGGGACCGTCGCACCGGAGCCACGTTTCGAGTCACGTCACCGAGCCCCACCGCGCTCAGCCACCTGCGCGACCTCGCGAAGGCCACCCCGGACCCTCACGGCTGGACCGACGACCTGGGCCGCTTCGCGATTGCCCACGTCCCCGACCGCCCGGTCCGCCTCGCCGTGCGTCACCCCCACCACCCGGCCACGGACACCGAACCGTTCGTCCCGACGCCGCTGGCGCGCGCGCGTCCCGCAATCCGGCTTGGTGCGTCCGCGACGCTGCGCGGGAGTGTAGGCAGCTCACCGCGTCCGGGTCTCCGCGTGGTTCTCGTAGAGAGCGACCTCGCAGCCGAGAGTGTCCGGGTCAAGCCCAACCCCGATGGCTCGTACGTCGTGCGGGGCGTACCCCGATGCCGACTCTCGGTCGCGACGCATCGCAGAGGGTGCGTCATCCACTTCTCCCAGTCCTTCGACGTGCCCGCAGACGGCGAGGTGCGGGTTCCGTGACCGCTGGCTTCCCGGGTAGGATCCCGGAATGCGCTACCTCACGCTCTCGCTGGTCCTGGTCGCGTTCCTTCCCTCACTGCCGGCTCAGTACGACGCCGATGCACCAGTCCCGATCGCGCGGTTCCGCGGCGCACTCGTCCTCGGCGGCGGCGGTGAGCTCCCGGGCGAGGTGTACGACCAGTTCGTCACACTGGCGGGGGGTGAGGACGCGAAGATCGCGCTGCTCGGTGTGGAGGCGCCGACCGAAGCGGATCGCGCACCTTTTCTGAAACGCGGTGCGACCGAGAGCGGCCTGAAATCGATCAAGCTCCCGGACGCGACCGGGATCTGGATCGTCGGGGAGGACCCGGGTGCGTTCGCGAAGAAGTTCCGCGGCAGCCCGACCGAGAAGATGCTGCGGGAGCTGATCGCCAAGGGGAAGGTCGTCGGCGGCAACGGTGCCGTCACCCGCGCGTTGGCGAAGGTGATGATCCCATCTGAAGCTGCGGACGCGGCCATGGGACAGGGGCTCGATCTCGTCCCGGGCGCCGTCCTCGACGACGACTACACGGGCAGCAAGCGCAAGCGCCGGCTCCTCGAGACCCTCGCTGCGCAGCCCGACCTCGTCGGGCTCGGCATCGACGCGAAGACCGCGATCGTCGTGCACCAGCGATGGATCGACGTGCTCGGAGAAGGCAGCGTTCACGGATGCATAGCCGCCTCGGCGAAGCGCACGCTGCGCATCGATCGCATGAACCGTCGCGAGTCCCCAGCGAGTCAACGTCGCCGCCCCGCGACCGCCGAGCCGGGTCGCGCGCGCCCCGGGCGCGGCGGACGGCGCGGGCGAGGCCGTGGTCGCTCCCGGAACCGCCGGTCCTCCAGACTCCGCCGCCTCGGCGATCTCATCGCATTGAGCCGCAGTGCGCAGGCCCGCGCCTACCCGAAGTTCCCCGCGTACTCACCCGTGCCACCCGCCGTGAAGAAGGGCACGCTGATCATCGCCGGCGGCGGCGGGATGCCGCCGGGTCTGATGGAGCGGTTCATCGAGTTCGCCGGGGGCAAGGACGCCCCGCTGGTCTACGTCCCGTGTGAGGAACGCGAGACCGTCAGCCGCACGCCCGGCATGCTCGCCGCCTGGAAGCGCCTGGGCGCGACCGACGTCGACTGGGTCCACACCAAGGACCGCAACGTCGCCCACACCGACGAGGCATTGTTGGAGAAGCTCCGTCGCGCGAAGGGTGTGTGGTTCGGCGGCGGCCGCCAGTGGAACCTCGTCGACTCCTACCAGAACACGACCGCCCACAAGCTCATGCACGACGTGCTCGCGCGCGGCGGCGTCATCGGCGGCTCGTCCGCCGGCGCCTCCATCCAGGGGGCGTACATGTGCCGCGGCAACTCGCTGGGCAACCGCGACTCGATGGCCGAGGGCTACGAGATCGGCCTCGGTTTCCTCACCGGCGTCGCCATCGACCAGCACTTCACTCAGCGCAACCGCCTCCCCGACATGACCGGCCTCGCCAAGACCTACCCGAAGCTCCTTGGCATCGGCCTCGACGAAGCCGCGTCGATCGTCGTCCGGGGCACGGTCGCCGAAGTCGTCGCCCGCACCGACCGCAACGTCAACATCTACGACCGGTCCCAGCCGGTCGTCCCCGGCGAGCTGGACCACCTCGTCCTCTCCCACGGCCAGCGCTACGACCTGAAGGCCCGCGAGACCCTCGCGGTTGCGCCGCCGAAGAAATAGTCGCCGAACCCGCGGACATCACTCGGGAGCGATGAGTTCCACGCTCGGGAAGTACGTGCGATACCGTGTGGCGTCTCGGGTCAGCAATCGAAACTCACCCACCGCCGCGTGCGCACCGATGTAGAAGTCCGGCAAAGGCGATGTCCGCGCGCCGCCGCGACGTCGGTAGTCGACGAAGCACTTGCCGGCGAGAAAGGCGGCTTCATACGGCAACGCCGTCCGTTTGAAGAGATCGCCCGGCAGCGCGTCTTCGACCTCCTCCACCCGTCGGAACCCGATGGACACCTCCGCGTAGACCAGCGGGTTGATCAGGAACACGGCCTCGTCGGCGAGCGCAGCGAGGCGATCCGCCGACCACGCGCCCCACGCAGCATCCTCCGTCGCGACGTCCAGAATCACGGTGCTATCGACCAGCACAGCCCCATGGGTCACGCGTCAAGGACATGATCTCGTCAGTCGTCATCCGCACCGTCGCACTCCCGCGCAGCTGACCGATCACCCGCTGGCCCCGGCGTGCGCCTCCGGCCGACTGCTTCTTCGAGAGCTTGACCGCGTCTCCCTCCACCGCGAACTCGACCTCGGTCTCGGGCAGCAACCCGAGTCGCTCACGAATTGCCGCGGGGATGGTCACCTGCCCTTTCGACGTGATCTTCATGCCTGGCCTCCAGATTCCTACCCTTACGAGTATTACCACCACATACTCAGGACATCGGAGCATCGGTCGCCATGACGTGATGGCCGGGCTGATGTTGGTGCGCCGTGCCAGCAAGACGGCCACGAGGTGGGATAGCTCACGGGGTGGACGATGGACGACCAAGCTCCGGAATCGGCGCTCCAGACAAGCACCGTGGGAGAAGCGCTGGCTCACGGATCAACCACCCGAACCAGCCGAACGACCGACTTGGAAGTCACCCGGGTCTCCACCAGGACATCCAGTCGCACGGAATGCGCGAGGAGCGCTTTCCGAGACCGATCCCAGTCGAGGACGGCCGTGTCCAGCACGAGAAGGTCGGTGCTCCTCACTGCTTCGAGAAGCCGTTTCTCGCGGACGGCGTTCCAGTCGCCTTCGGCGATCGTGCCGTGAACTCCCAGGCAGCGGGCCGCATAGAGGAGATTGGGAAAGTTGATGTACTGATGGGGAGTCAGCACGCGCAATGGACGACCTGCCGACGACGACTCTGCCGCGATCGTCCGGACGAACTCCCGGATGGGCCACTCCTCACCCGTCGAGCTCGGGCTTAGTCCGAGCCATCTCGCTGGCGCCGAAACGTGAGTGTCTCCCCCGCTCAGGACTTGGAAACTGTGCCAGCGGACCAAGGTGACGGGGTCAGAAAACGGACGATGGCCGAGGACCCCCGTGGTGAGTGCGGCGACGGCCAGCAAGACCGCGGCAACGCCTCGGACGAAGGCCCAGCGGATCCGGCGCAAACCCGCCATCGCCGCGAGGGTCACCAGGGGCACGAACGTCATCGAGAACTTGCCGGCCGATCCGAGGTGCCCGAGCGTGAGAGCCACGTAACCGGTGACGACGGCCACCAGGAGTATCCAGCCGCTGCCGTCAGCGGCGAATCTGGCTCGCCCGCTCCCACGACGGCCCCGGAGCACGAAGGGAATCACCAGACCTGCGACAGCGGCGACGAGAAAGCCCTGCGCGTTGTTCACGAACCCGATGCCATACCAGGTCCATCGCTCGACCTCCCACCGAGAGGGCGCAGCGGGCATGTCCCAGGGCCTCACGCCGCGTGACGCCTGAGCCGTGTACTCGAGGACCGCCTCCAGGTTTGGCAGGAGCCACCACCCACAAACCGCGAGGAAGACCAGGAGTGAGATCACGGCACCGCGTCGCGAGGCCTTCCGGACTTCCTCGGGCTGAAGCTGCGCGGCGAGAAGGGCGGCTGCAACCCCCCCGACCACATAGATGGGCGCCATGACCTTGCCAAGAGTGGCCAAGGCGGTGAAGGCCCCCAACGCTACGGCATGGCGCCTCGAGGTGAGAAGACGGCTGCGCGACAACGCGGCCAGGGCCCAGACCGTCAAGGCGGCTGCGGCGATCTGCGGCCGAAAGACCCGCGACATCGTCATGACGGCGGGCGAGAACGCGACGATAGTCGTGACTGCGAGCGCTGCGCGGGGTGGCACGAAGCCGAGGGCCAGACGCCAGGTGCCGACGAGAAAGAGAATCCCAAAGAAGGTCGTCGTGACCCAGAGGACGACCGGCGTCAGCCCACCTCCGAGATGTGCGATCAGCGCCCCTACTCCCGCCAGGAGCGGACCGCGCGGAGAACGGTGGGAATGCAGCTGACGAAGAAACCCGCCTGCGCCTTCTGACTCCAGCGGTTCCAGGAAGTCCAGAGCATAGAGACGAAACAACGCCGCCTCTGCGGCCGGGGGTCGGCAGAAGAACCCGTTCGTCCACATCCACCAGGCCGAAGCACTCGTGGTCACGACGAGCACGCCCACCAGAGCAAGAACCCACCTCGTCATCGATGACTTGGGGCCGAAGGAATCCTCATTCTCGACGGGACCTTTCAAGAGCGGTGCAACAGCGCTGGGGAGAGTCACCCAACCCGCTGCCACGTAAAACGCGGATCGAGCTGGACGAACCCTAGTGTACAGTTGCCAGGAGTTCGGCACTAGGGCGAAGAGTTCCCGCTACTCGACAAACACGGTGACACAGCTGTTTGCGGTCCCCGAGGTCACCGCGCTGCTCCCCTCAGGCGGGGAGGCTCCCGCGCACCAGGAGTTCGCTTGATGCAGCCCTGACGGTCAACGGAACCCGGAGAGGCCGCGTCACGTTCTTCGTCCCGACTTGGCTGGAGAGCGCCACCTCCGGGGCCTTTCCGTACAAGGTGATTCCGGTCCTGTCTTCGCTGACGCGAAACGGCTTCGACGTCGACCTCTTCATCGAATCGCTGGACGGACGTCGCCCGACGGGCCTGGAAGACTCGCTGCGCAGCTGCAGCGCCGCAGTTGCATGGTGCGCTGAGCTGAACCCCGGCGTGCAGATAGCGGGGTTGGTGTCGTTCCTCGGTCTCGCAGCGGAACTCAACCCGGCCGCTCCTCGACTGACCGGTGGGGGGTTCTTCACGTTCGTGAACTCGGACACGGGGTTCGACGTCGATCCGCTGGCGCACCGGATCGTGCCGGACTCCGGAATCGGCTCCCTCCCCGACGCCATCACGCAGCTCCTGTCCGACTCAGATCGCGCAACTGACCAGGCTGCTTCGCAGTTCGACTGCAGCGTCATGCACGAGCTCGATCTGCAGCCGTTCCTGAACCCGGAGTGGTTCCTGTTCGGAACCGGGGAGCGCGCGTTGCAGATCCCCACGGGCTACGGCTGTGGCAAGAAGTGCTCGTTCTGCTTCTACGAGCAGACGCATCCGAAGTTCCTCCGAGCCGAGGAGCTCGTGTCGCTCGTGACCCGAATCCGAACGGAGTACGGCGTGAAGCAGTTTCTGTTCGGAGAGCTCGACTTCTTCGCGAGCCGATCTCGCGCCGTGCGGGTTGCGCAGGGGCTACTCGACCAGGACGCTGATGTCCGCTGGTTCGCACTGGTGTCCGCGCAGGACATCGAGAGGCTGTCCGACGAAGACCTCGACGTCATCGCGCGCAGCGGTTGTCACATCCTCGAGATTGGGACCGAGGTCGGCTCCGACGGGGCCATGGATCGCATCGGCAAGAAACTCACCGTCGAAATCGCGATCGAGCAATCACGACGGCTGATCCAACGCGGGATAGTCCCTCTGCACAACATGATGTTCGGGTTCGTCGGAGAAACAGCCCACGATCGTCGCGACACCTTGCGCATAATCAAGCGGCTTCGCCGGCTCCATCCGGCCGTTCAGTTCACCTTCCGCGTCTATCAGGCCGTTCCCGCGACGACGATGGGCGACGAGGCACTTCGCTTGCTCCCCGCGATCCCCAAGAACTTGAACGATCTCGCCTCGTTCCGCTTCGAGCTCCGCGACGGTCGTGGCATGCCCTGGCTTGAAGCACGAGAAGAGCGCGAGGTGAAGTTCCTCACGGAGTACATCCTCCCTCTCGCCTACGACGACCCGCAGAAGGTCCATCGGCCGACGTTGCTGAGAAGAGCACTCCGGCTAGCGGCTGAAGCGCGCTGCGCGCTCGGTTACCTGAGAGCGCCGTGGGATCGGGCCGTCTTCAGACGCTTCGAGAAGGCTCCGTTGTGCGGGACGTTCTCGCCATGACCGGGCTGATCGGCGTTACGGGTGCCGCAGGTCTCGTTGGCCAGGCCGTCGTCGCTCGCCTCCTCGCCGGCGAGAGCCGCGTACGAGCAATCACGCGCCCCGGTGGCACGGCTCTGCCCGCGGACCTCGAGCCGACGGAGCACGTGCTCGCAGACGTCAGGCAAAGCGCGCACATGCAACGAGCAGTTCGCGGATGCAGCGTCATCATCCACGCGGCCGCCTTGATGCAAGGTCCGGACGACGACATCCGAGGCACCAATCTCAACGGAACGTTGAACGTACTCAAAGCGATCAAGGGCGAGGGCATCGGCAAACTCGTCTTCGTCTCCACGGTCGCCGTCTACGGGAGTGGCGACCTCGAGCAGGTGGATGAGGACCGTCCGGCCAACCCAGACGGCGCCTACGCCTGCAGCAAACTATCCGCCGAGCAGGCCGTGCAAGATCATGCGGAAGACGGGCTCGAAGCCTGGACGCTGCGGCTCTGCACGGTCTACGGCCCCCCCGGAACCCCACTGACGTCGTTCCTGTTGGCGCTCGCGCGGGAGGGCGTCATTCCACTCGTGCGCGGTGGGGAGATCCTGGTCGATCTCGTTTCTGCCCAGGACGCGGCTCAGGCATGCGTCCAGGCCGCGACGACGCCCACCCGGGTGCCACGGCGCGTACACATCGCATCGGGGCGGCGCACCACGGTGCTTGATGTGGTCGAGCGGCTCCGCCGCGATCTTGCCCTACCGGCCCTCACCGTGGACGTACCCGACCCAACGCACCCTCCCGATGGCGTCCCCATCGAGGTCGTGCAGATGCTCGCCGAGCACCGGTCGTTTCGCATCGAACGCGCCCGGCGCCTCCTGGACTACCGACCGGAGAGCTCGTTCCCGCAAATACCTCCGCCGCTGTGAAATGCGGATCGAGCTTGACGAATCATGGAGTACAGTTGCCGCTCCCCTCCGGCGGGGACGCCTGCACGCCCACCAGGAGTTCGCTTGATGCAGACCCTGAGACCAGGTCGAACGTGTCGGATCCTGAGATGTCCCGTCGCTCGCATCTCACCCTCCTGATCATGACCGCCCTCGCGGCGGGAGTGGCCTTCGTCGTGTGGGGGCCGATCTCGGGGCACCCGCGGGGGGACGTCGCGCCGACCGAAGACGTGAGCGTCCGCCTGGAGGTCGTCGACGCGAACGGACAGCCCCTGGCCGGGGTCCGGGTGG
>NZBC01000009.1 GCA_002687715.1 Planctomycetota bacterium
GGTAGCCCCCGATTCGCTGAACATCCCGCGATCGAGTACCCACCTTGAGATTCTCACTCTGGCCTTGTGAACCGGTGGGAAGTCCAGGTCCGCTCTGGCCCCCGGACTCGGCTTCGCCGCCAGGCCGGACCTGGAGGTCCGCGCTCCCGGAATCACCCGTCCTGCAGCACCGGCGGATACTCGTTTCGGTAGCGCTTTTCTTCCCGGTAGAAGTCGAGCTGCTCGAAGCGCCAGGTCGCCAATCGGCGCCGGAGCCGATCGGCCACCGCGCGGTTGTCATCGAGGACGTTGACCCGCTCACCGGGATCCTGGCTCAAGTCGAAGAGCATCTCGTGGTCCCAGCGGACGAAGGTGATGAGCTTCCACGGCCACTGGACGATCGCGTACTCCTCGTAGACCCCGTTCTGCACGAGGCCGTACACAGATCGCGGGCTCGGAAAGTCCTCGGCGAGCAGGTCGAGGCCCTGGCAGGTCGGGTGCGGTGGCAGGCCGAGCAGGTGCAACAGAGTCGGTAGAACGTCGACGTGCTGCGCGGTGCGGTCGAGTCGCCGCGACGTCTCACCCGGCACGCGAATGATGAGCGGTACCTGCATCACCTCGTCGAACACGTGCGACGCATGCGATGCGAATCCGTGCTCGTAGAACGCCTGTCCGGTGTCGCCGGTCACGACGAAGAGCGTGTCCTTCCAACGACCGGTCGCCTTCAGCCTTGCGACCAGCCGCCCGATCTGATGGTCGACGTAGGCGAGGCTGTCAGCGTAGAGGTCCTTGACTACGCCCGCCTGGTCGGGCGGGAACGACGCGAAGAGGATCGGGAAGTCGAGCGACTTCGGGTCCGGCCCGAAGCGATGCGGAAAGTCCGACGGGATCTCGTAGGGGACGTGACTGTTCTGCAGGTTCATGTAGATGCAGAACGGCTTGCTCGGGTCCTCGTCGATCCACTTGATCGCCTCGTCGACGGTGAAGCGATCGTCGATCTTCCCGGCGCGCTTGTTGCCCTTGACCCAGCTCGCGAAATCCGTGTCTTTGCGCGGCACGTAGGTCTCGCCTTCGTAGGTCTCTGCGTGGAGGAAGCGATCGAGCGAGCCGGTCTCGAGGTAGCGGTCCATCCGGCCCCAGGTCTCGTTCTGCGACGAGAAGATCCCCGTGCGCCACCCGAGCGCCTTGAGCAGGTCGTAGATCAGGATCCGCGGGTACGGCGGATCTTCCGGATAGATGTGGAGCCCCTTGCCGCGCAGCGGGTAGTGCGACGAAAGCGGGCAGAGGTCCGCATAGTTCGAGTGGCTCGCCTGCGTGTAGCAACGCGCCGGCAACAACGCTTCTCGCGCGATGCTCTCGACGGCAGGCATGACTTCACGCCCTCCGCCGTACACCTGGAGCTGGTCCGGCCGCAACGACTCCACGATGAGTACGACGACGTTCCACGGCTTGACCTTCGCCCGGTCGACGGCACTCACCCACGTCGCGAGCGGCACCTGCGGCTGGCGCACGACGACGATGGCTGGATCAGGCGCGAGAGGCGCTGGCCGGCGAAACAGCCAGCGATGAACGTCGGCCAGTACATGCAGCACTGGTCCCGTGCGCTCGTCACGGACGAAGCGATAGACACGCCCCTCTTCCGGCGGCACCACGTAGAGGTTCATCTGCACCGCCGCGCGGGAATCGGCATAGCGAACGTGGCCCCAGACCGCGACGCCGGTCGCGACGATCAACAGCCCGATCGCGCCTCGCCCGACCGCGCGCCGCAAGCCCGCCGGCGCCGCTGCCGTCAGACGCAACAGCCCCCACGGCCCGAACGTGGCGACGATCACCGCCGCCATCGGCGTCAACACGACCACCCACGGGTCCGTCTGCGCGACGTGCTGCATGAACTGCACCCGGTTGGCGTTCCACATCAGGACGCCGCCGACGTCGATGAACCGCGCGGACATGCGGAACGAGACCCAGCTGCCGATATACAGATACGTCAGCAGAAACACGACCACCACGAGGGGAAGCCGGCACCACCACCGCCACCGACCCAACCGCACCAGCGGGGCTGCGAGCAGGCAGAAGGCAACGACCGCGCCGAACCCCGCCGCCAGCTCGGTCGCGAGCAAGCCCGCCTTATGACCCCCGTCCAACCCTGGCTCCCGCATCCCGGTCTGATTCACCACGCACGAGAGGCCAACTTCCAGCCCGGCGAACAGGAGCCAGAGGAGGATCGCGACGCCGAAGAACGTCGCCCACGGGCCGGGTCGGGAGTGGGACATGCGCTGTGAGGATAGCGTCGTTACATTCCGCTGACGGTTTGCGATGAACCCGGAGGTCCCGTTAGCGTCTCACCCAGTGATGATGCGTCTACTGATCCTGGGTCTCTGGATGGGGTTCTCGTCGGCCGCGGCGCAGGCCCCGAAGGTCTGGAGGACGGCTCCGGCATTTCCGAAGCAGTTCGAGAGACAGGCCTCCTCGGCGCTCGGCGACCATCTGTTCTTCCTCAACCCGAAGGGGCGTGAGGTGTGGTCCGGCACCGCCCCCTCTGACGGCGGGAAGGCGCGGGCTCCGCTGGTAGAGCGCGGGTTCAGCCGCCTCGACCCCATGACCCGGAAGGTGGAGGGACTGGCGCCCGTCGTCACGGTGAACGGCAAGACGCTCATGGACTCCGATGCCGGCGCCGGTCACATCGTCGTGCTCGCCATCGAGAACGCGGTCGGCTCGCGCCGTGCCCGCTTCACCGTCGCGCGGTGGAACGAGGCCAACGGTTGGTCGACCCGCGGCGGCCGGTGGCCGAAGGCCCAACGACCGCTGCGCATCTTCGCCCGCGGCGGCAAGATCTGGGCCGCGACGGCGACGGTGCAGACACTGACCGAGCTCATCGTCATCAACCCCGAATCCGCAGCGGTCGAAGTCGTGGGCAGACTCCCCTCGGGGAGCTCGCAGTTCAACCTCTCCGCGACGGCCGACGAGCTCGTGTTGTTCGGCCGGACCTACCTGCGACGTCTTCCCTTCGCACGGCCGCGGTGGGGACCAAAGCAGAAGGTGGCCTTGCCCGCGGCAACGCCCTACGTGAGCTCCTTCACGACTCCGGGTGGGTTCTTCCTGCTCGCCACACCCCAAGCGGAATCAGGACGCGATGCCAGACTCTTCGAGGTCGATCTGGACACGCCGACGCCGCGAGAGCGACATCCTGCGCTCCCCGCTCCGTTGCTGGGGCGACGGGTTCGCATCGTGTCGGGCGGGGGCTCCCTCGTCTGGGTCTTCGACACGCGTCCCAGCAAACCGAACCTCGCACCGCAACTCTACGCGTACGACTCGCGGCTCGGCCGGCAACACCGGGATCTCTATCGGATCCCGGACCAGAGGCTGGACTGGGCGATCGATGCTCTCGGCGACGAACGCGCGCTCGAACCATGGGTCGCCGACGAGCTGGCCAAGAAGCGACCCAGCGTGCTCGAGGCCTATCTCCGCGATCACCCGCAGCGCGAGCGCATGATCGTCCGCTGGTCGCTGATCTCCGCCCTTCGCCGGAGCCCCGGCACCAGCGCGCATCGCCTGTGGCACCGGGACGCGAGGATCATCGTCCGCGAAGCAAGGCTACTCTGGCCCATCGAAGTCGAGCCGCTCTCCAAGGACGGCGCATACCACTGGACCGTCCGCGCCCGCTCCCGCACCGGCCGGGTCATGCACGATGTGGTGATCTTCTCCATCCAGAGCTGGGGCTCCGAGTCCGCCGGCATCGTCCACTTCCGCACCGTCCGCGAACGCGTGTACCTGTTCCAGCAGGACCCGCCCTACCTCCGCGTGTACGTCGCCGGCGTCCTCGAAGCGAGCGGGTTCGACTACCGATCCCACGGCGGCGGCCACGAATCGGCATTGACCAGACGTTGGGCCCGTTCCGTCCCCGCGGGCATGAACCTGACGAAGCTCTGCGTCGAGGACCCCGGCGGGTTCACGATGGCACCACTGCCCGAGGAGGTCCGCAAGCTGGTTCCAGAGCCGTACCGGCGCAAACGGTAGCCGGCTCTTCCGGGAGCGCGGACCTCCAGATCCGCCCTNGGCCCGGATCCGGCTTCGCCGTCAGAGCGGACCTGGAGGTCCGCGCTCCCATCCAGAGCAGATTGCTTCACACGCTCTGGAGGTCCGCGCTCCCCGGGCTCAATCGATCGCGCGCACGGCCTGCGTTGGGTAGTCCGGAATCGGGATGTCCGAGAGGCGACGCCCGAGGACCGGATGCACCAGCTCGGCCGCGATCTCGCGGGCCGGAACGAGCACGAACGCACGTTCGGTCATGCGCGGATGTGGGACGGTGAGATCCCGGTCGCAACAGGTCTCATCGCCGAAGAGGAGCAGGTCGAGATCGAGCGTGCGAGGGGCGTTGCGCTCGGTGCGGACGCGCCGGGCGACGCGTTCGAGGTCGCGGAGGACGGTGAACAGTGCGCGAACGGTGAGGGTCGACTCGACCAGGACACAGGCGTTGAGGTAGTCCCCCTGGGGGGGACCACCGACGGGAGCGGTCTCGTAGAAACGGCTCCGACACCGGACCTCGATCCCCACGTGGGCATCGAGTCCGGCGATGGCAGTCCGCAGGTGCGCTGCGCGGTCACCGAGGTTGGAGCCGAGGCCGATCAGCGCGACCGTCATCAGACCAGCGGTTCGTCCTTCCCCTGGATGAGGCGCCGCCAGAGGTAGAAGAGCGGTCCCCACACCATGAACGCGACACAGAGCCCCGGCACCATGACCACGGGCTGCAGCACGATGACGCCCACGAGGAACACCAGCGCGATCAGCATCGGGAAGCTCTTGCGCTTGAGCAAGAAACTCGCCGCGTGTACGTAGGGGAACCGGCTCACCATGAGGAACGCGACGAAGGGCATGAGGTACGGCAATCCGTCCTTGATCCACGAGTTGGCCAGGCCTCGGTCGAGCTCGACGTTGGCGTATGCGAGGGATGCGATGACGGCCGCGGCCGCCGGGGTCGGCAGACCTTCGAACGACTGGTGCGACGACTCGTCGGCTTCCGTCTCCAGGTTGAAGCGGGCAAGTCTGAGAACGGCACACGCGAGAAAGAGAACGGCCAGGACGAGCGCGGACTTGCCGCCGATTCCGTTCGGCTCCGCCTCGCACATCACCTTGAACAGCAGGGCTGGCGCCGCGCCGAACGAGACGGCATCGCAGATGGAATCGACCTGGGCACCGAAGTCGGAGCTGGACCCCATCTTCCGCGCGACCCAGCCATCGACGGCATCGAAGAACATGGCGAGGAATATCAGGCCCGCTGCTTTTTCGATGAGACCGATTCGCACGGAGTCGTCGACGACGGTCATCGAATCGGTCAGGTATGCAATGGCGAGAAAGCCACTGAACAAGTTGCCCAGCGTAACCAGTGTCGGGACCATCTCGACGGCGCGGGCACCCCGGCGGCGGGGCGTGGGCTCGGTCGATTCCGGGTTCTCGGCTTTGTCCGAGTCGATGTCGAATCGCTTCACGAACGGGCCCCCTCCGGAACTTCGGTTGGCGTGCTGACGCGGAGGCGGCCGATGAGGTCGCGCCCGCCCTTGACCATGGTGCCGACCTTGACCGTCGTCTCGGCGAGCCGGTCGACCGGGACATAGACCTCGGTGCGAGAGCCGACCTTGATCATCCCGTAGCGTTCGCCGGCGGCGAGCTCCTGACCGTCCTTCGCACGACACACGATGCGCCGAGCAACGAGCCCGGCGATCTGACGAACCAGGACCGGAAACGTCCCGCCCGTTCCGTCCGCGACGAGGAGGCCGAGGTCATGGGCCTCGTTGAGATCGGCGCACGCGGGATCCCGCGCGTCGAGGTAGCCCCCGGGTCGGTGCTTCTGATACGCGACCCTCCCGGTCACCGGCGACTTGTTCACGTGAACGTCGAAGACCGAGAGGAAGATCCCGATCCGGATCGCCGGGCCATCCACGAAGGGGACGTCGTCGACTTGGATGATGTCCGTGACCTTGCCGTCCGCCGGGGCGACGATGAGCGCTTCACCGTCCGGCAGCTGCCGATTCGGGTCGCGGAAGAAGTTGATGATGAACAGCCAGCTCCCGATCCCGAGGCCCGCCGCCACGGGGCCGACAGGTGCATCCAGGCCCAGCAGGGCGGCCGCGGCCGCGCCTCCGAAGAGCGCCGTGAAGAGCAGGATCTCGGGGATCCCGTAGACGGTCAGGGGGATTCTCACCCCCTCAGCTTACGTCAGGTAGCGCTCTCTCAAGACCCTCATGTGGTGGAGCTCGTGTCCGGCGAGCAGCCATGGGAAGGACCGAACGGTCATGCGCTTGCCTTCGAAGAGGCCGGCCCGATCCAGCTCGGTGTCCGAGAAGCTCCGGAACAGCGCGAGGTTCGAGGCCCGGAGCGTCCGCCACTCCTCGAGGACGCTCCCGGCTGTTCGCGCACCGAAGTCGGTGTGCGCCATGAACACATCCTGGTCGAACCCGGGGTATTCCTGGGTCTCGCCGCGCGCCGCCACGAGCCCGCGCGTCGCCATGATGCGCTCGGTGTCGACGACGTGCCCGACGACCTCCTTCGCGGACCACCTACCCTCGGCGTAGCGGTGATCCCACTGGGCGTCGGTCAGGGAGTCGAGTGTCCCCGCGGACTCCTCGATCTGCGTCGCGAGACGATCGCAGATGTCGCCGGTGTCGGGCACGATCGAGATGTACTGGCCGAAGTAGTCCGCGTACTCGGATGCGTCGGGTCGTGGCATGGCGGCGAGCCTACGGACCAGCAACGACGGTCGCAAGCACGACATTGCCTGGGTGCAATCACGCGCAGGTGGGCGGAATCACTTCTTCTTCTTGCCGTCGTCCGGCTTCTTGTCATCCGCCTTCTTCTTCGCGGCCGCGCGCAGCTGTTGTACTTCGCGCGACAAGCTCTGGATGCGCGCCGTCATCGTCCGCTGCTGCTGGGAGCGAATCTGGATCTCCGCGCGGAGCCGGTCCGTCTCCTGCTTCATCACGATGTTCTGATCTTCGACGACCTTGAGCTTGTCCTTCGCGTCTCGGACTTCCTCCTTCACCCGCAGCGTCTCCGCTTTCGCCTCGGCGACGTCGGCACGCATGCTGTCCATCTGCGAGCGAATCTCCGCCCGCAACCGCTCGACATGGGCGTCGCCCTGCTTGCGCAACGTCTCCGCGAGAAGGTCCCGCATCTGCTCCATGACCCGCTGCTGCTGGTCCATGCGCTTCTCGATGCGCCGCGTCAGGAGCTCGTGATGGTCCGCGGGATCCGGGCTCACCCGCCGCTGAGCAACCGCGGTCGAGGCACACCAAAGGACGAGGGACGGAATGACTAGAAACCTCAGCATGGAAGGACCTCCTCTCAGACGCAGACGATCGACACGGGTCGTGTCTTCCATCTTAGCGCCTTGGCACTCGCTCCTGGGTAGAGCGGACCGCTGAGCCCTACTCCGCCAGAATCCGCTCGATCAGCGCTTCGAAGCGCTCTTTCAAACGTTGGTGATCCGGACCCGAGGCGGGACCGGAGAAGCCCTGGTAGACGCCGCGAACGGTGCCGTCCTTGCCGATGAAGATCGTCGTCGGGTAGGAGCGAACGCGGTCGAGGAGGCCGAGCTGGGCGGTGGCCTTCTTCTTGTCGCTGAGCCCGGCCACGAGAACCGGGAAGCTGCCGCCATGGCGTTTCATGAACCGGCGGACCTGACGCACGCTGCGGGCGTGGTCGTCGGTGTGCTCGAACGCAAGGCCGACCACGGACAGGCCCTTCTTGCCGTAGCGGCGATGCAGGTCCGCCATGTACGCGCCGTGGTCGTGGCAGTTGGGACACCACGTGCCAAACACCTCGATGATGCGCGCCTGACCGCGGAACGACGCGTCGTTCAGTGAACGCAGCTTCCCATCGAGGTCCCGGAACCGCGCCTTGCCCAGGTCCGCATTCGCGGACCACTTCGTGAGCTTGAAGCCGTCGGGTAGCGCCGCGTCGGAGTCGCGTTTCGCGGCCCACTTCTCGTGCCAGGTGTTCGACGACCAGAAGTCCCCCTGCAGCGTGCCGTCGGGCTGTCGCCGGGCGTGGAACAGGAACGCGTGGGCGCCGTCGAAGCAGGACAGACGCACGAGGTCGCCGAACGCGACCCCCGCCAGATAGCGATAATCGCCCAGCGTGGTCAGGAACGTCCCCGTGCAGGTCCGTCGATCCGCGGCAAGCTTGAAGACCCCGACCGAAGGATCGGCGGAGCTCGCGAAATCGACGGCCCAGCGGCCCGTGATCCACCCCGCGACCTTCCCCGACGCCACGCGAGGGCGGAAACGTCGGCGATGATCGTCCGTCACCAGGGACATCTTCGTGTCCTTGCCGGAGCGACGCTTCTCCCAGACGCCGGTGAGACGGTGGTTCTGCTCGTCGACGTCCAGGGTGATCTTCGAGTCGTAGTGGGTAAAAGAGAGCACGATCTGCTTGCCCCACGAGACTTCCGGAACCTCGATCTTCTCCGGGCCGTTGAGGACCCAGGCCTTCAGGCGGCCCTCGACCCCATCCAGGAGGAGCCCGAACGGGAGCGGTCCACCCGGTGTATCCAGCACGACCCGGTGCCGGCCGACCGGCCAGACGTCCTGGGCAGGGATCGTCACCGAGACGATCAGAATCATGACGAAACGTCCGGCAAATCGTCTCATGGCGTCAACCTACTCTCTCCCCTCCCCTGGAAGCAGTTGGCGCCGTTCATTATTCTCGCCTCCCCCCTCGCGATGATTGGCACGAAACTCGGAGACCGGTACGAAGTCGTCGGCGAGCTCGGGCGCGGCGGCATGGGCGTCGTGTACCGGGCGCGCGACCCCCTCCTCGAGCGCGACGTAGCAATCAAGCTGGTCTCGCCGACGCAGCTCACCCCTGCGGTCACGGAGCGGCTCCGGCGCGAGGCGAAGATCGTCGGCCGCATGGACCACCCGCTGATCGTCAGCGTGTACGACATGGGGGAGCACGAGGGCGGCCTCTTCTTCGTGATGCCGGTCGTCAAGGGCACAAGCCTGGGGAAGCTCATCAAGCAGGGCGACCTGCGACTCTCAGACGCCGTCGCCATCGGCAGCCAGGTCGCGCAGGCTCTGTCCTACAGCCACTCCCAGGGCGTCCTCCACCGCGACATCAAGCCCGGCAACGTGATGGTGGCCCGCGACCCGACGGGACATCTGGAGGTCCGGGTCATGGACTTCGGGCTTGCCCGCGGCGAGGACGACATTCGCCTCACGCGCAGCGGCGACCTCATCGGCACCATCGCCTACCTGAGTCCGGAGCAGGTCTCCGGCGAGCGAGTAACCGAGGCGTCCGACATCTACGCTCTCGGCGTCGTGCTGTACGAGTGCATCGCGGGTCGGCCGCCGTTCAAGGGCGAAGTCAACGCGACGCTGCACAGCATCGAGTACGAGGCGCCGCGCTCGCTCATCGCGCTGGGACTCGACATCCCCGAAGATCTCGACCAGTTCATCCTTCGCTGCCTCGCCAAGGACCACCGCACCCGGCCCAAGGATGCCGGGGAGATCATGAAAACGCTCGTCGGCATCTCGCACCGGCTCGAAGAGAGACCCGAGATGGACACGGCGCTGCTCGAGACCCGTTCGTACGCCAACCAGGTGCTCGACGTGCCGCTGGTCGGGCGGGTCCGCGAGTTCGGCGAGCTGCAACGGCGGCTGGAGGCCGCCATCGACGGCAGCGAGTGTCAGTTCGTCGCTCTCAGCGGCGACTACGGCGTCGGAAAGACGCGACTCCTCCAGGAGTTCGAGAACCTCGTCCGGTCGCGCGAGGTCCGCATCCTTCATGGTCGTTTCGCGGAGCAGGATCGCCGGTTCCCATACCACGGATTCTGCGAACTCGTGTTGGACTACTTTCTGCGCAAGGAGACGGCGTCGTCCACGACCAGCGCGACCGACTTCTCGGACCTCGCCCCCGATCTCCTCGCGATCTTCCCGTCGCTGAAGGAGGTCGCAACGTTGCGCATCGCAGCGGAGTCCGACACCGACGGCGGGGCGCGCGCCGCCTCCGAAGACAAGGCGTTCGTGTTCGAGCTCCTTGCCCGCACCCTGGTCCGTCTCTCCGGAGATCGGCCGCTCGTGCTGGTCCTGGAAGACATCCATCTCGGAGAGGCGGCGATCGAAGCGATGGAGTACGTCATCCGCCGCCTCGGCCCGACGCCCACGCTGGTCATCGGCACGTTCACGCCTACGGCGATCGACAAGCACCATCCCGTCTACCGCCTGGTCGAGAGCTTCCGCGGACACCGTCATTTCGATCACCTCCATCTGCGAAACCTGGCCGAGTCCGATCACCGCACGCTGCTGAAACGGCTCCTCGGCGGCGGCGAACTCGAGCGCGAGCTCGTCGACCAGATCTACGAGTCCACGGAGGGCAACCCGCTGTTCACGAAGGAGCTCGTCCAGTCGCTCGTGGAGGCCGAGGTCCTGGTGCGCAACGAATCGGACTCGTGGTCGCTCACGTCGGACCGGGGAATCTCGTGGCACGACCTGCCCCACACGGTCCAACAGGCAGTGGAGCGCCGGGTCGAGGGGCTGCCGGAGAATCTGTCGCGCGTGCTCGCGGTAGCGGCCGTGCTCGGGCGTTCGTTCGACTTCCGCGAGCTGGAGATGCTCGTCGACGACACGGAGACCGTCGAGGCCAGCGTCGACCAGCTCGTAGAGCGCGGGTTGCTCGAGGAAGCCCGGGGATCGCGCGAGGATCGACTCGCGTTCGTCGGCGGCATCATCCGCGACGTCATCTACGCGAGCCTCACGCGTCGTCGTCGACGGACCCTGCACCGCCGATGCGCCGAATCCCTCGAGGCCCGGTATCGCAACCGGGTCGAGCGCGTCGCACCCAGCCTCCTCCACCACTGGGCCAACGCGGACGTCGCCGATCGGGTAGTTCACTACGGGCTCATGGTCGCCCGCGCCTCGCTGGAGGCGTTCTCGCCTCGCGAGAGCATCGATGCCGCGCACCTGGTCCTCGAGTTCCTCGACGACGAGCGCTTTGACGGCGACCGGGGACTCGAAGGCGAAGCGCGCGCGCTGCTCGCGCACGCTCACCACATCGACGGAGACGCGGGTCGCGCGCTGACGGCCGCCCGAGATGCCGCCTCGGTATTCCAGCGCGAAGACCGCCACGTCGACGCAGCGCGGGTCGTGTTGCGCGCCGCGCGCTGCGCGTGGGAGGCACGGCGAACGGCGGAGGCGACGCGATGGGTCGAGACGGGCATCGACCTCGCCGAGGGCATCGACGAGCCCGACCTGCTGCATGACCTCCTGCGGCTGGGCGCTACGCTCGCGAACCTCCGCGGTGATTGGCAGCTCGGCGAGACCTACGCCGATCGAGCGGAGTCGTGCGACGACACCGCGATCGAGTCCCAAGTCGACGGAGGACGCCTTTCGGTCGGATTCACACACTCGTTCGAAGGACACGAGCCCGCACTGATCGTCGTGAACGACGAACGCGAGATCCTCGCCAACGTGTTCGAGACACTGATCACTACCGACCACCACGGGCACCTCAAGCCGTTGCTGTGCGAAGGATGGGAGTCCCGCAACCAGGGCCGGACGTGGGTCGTGAAGCTGCGACCCGGCGTCCGCTTCCACGACGGGACACCCCTCGATTCCGAAGCCGCCAAACGTAGCTTCGTTCGCGCCGCCGGGCTCGCCGAACTCGGCGCCGCCGCGCCGTTCCAGGAGATCGTCGGCGCCCCGAACTCCGGGTCGGGTGCCGGCGACGACTCCCGTGCGGTGGGGTTCCCGGACATCCCCGGCATCGTCGTCGATAACGCGCTCACGCTTCACTTCGAGCTCAAACGACCGCTGCCGATCTTCCCCGTTCTCCTCACCCATCCGAGCACCGCGATCGGCCGAATCCTCCCCGAGGGAGTGCGCCGCGCGGCGGAGCGCCACGGAACGGGGCCGTTCAAGCTCGCGGAGATCGGAGACAATCGGACCGTTCTGCAACGCAACCTGGACTGGTGGGGAGGGGATCCACCGCACGTCGAGTACGTCGAGTTTCGCCACGGTGTGAGCAGCGCCGCGATGGCCGAAGGGCTCGATCACGGCACCCTGGACCTGGCGCGCGACCTCGCGCCGGGCGATCGCGACCGCATCCTCCGCGACCCTCGGTTCCGGCGCCGCGTGGTCGAGTCATCGAAGAAGAACACCTACTTCATCCTCTTCAATCCGAAGGGCGCGCTGGGTCGGCTCGCAGCCGTGCGCCGGGCGCTCATCGAAGTCCTGTACACCAACGACCTCGTCTGGCGGACGCTCGGGTACTTCGCCCAGCCCGCTGTCGGCATCATCCCGCCGGGCATCCTCGGTCACGACCCCGGTCGGCGGCTGCGTCACCTCACGAGCGGCGAGGCGCGACACGTCCTCGAGCAAGCCGGCGTGAGCGGTTCGCTGAAGCTCCGTGCGTCGATCGGCCCCGCCTTCCGAGACCAGTACGCACCACTGATGGAGGCCGTCTACGCAACGTGGCGGGAGCTCGGCATCGAGGTCGAGAACGTCACGACAGATCTACTGTCGTTTCTGGATTCGTACGAGAACAACGACGGAATGGACATCCTCGTCGGCCGGTGGAACGCCGACTACACCGATCCGGACGGCTTCACGTACGGGCTCTTCCACGCCAATGCCGGCGTGTTCCGGTATTGGGTCCGCGACCGGGAAATCGACCTGCTCTGCGAACAGGCGCGCCTCGAGCGCCGCGACGCCTCACGAGCGTCCCTCTACCGTCGTATCGAGAGGATGCTCGCCGACCGCGGACTCGTGATCCCGCTGTTCCACGACGTCGACTACCGGATCGCCTCGCCGAGAGTGCGCCGACTCCACCTCGACGCGACCGAGCCCTACGTCAACTACAAGGACCTCCAATTGGTGGAGGGACCGACCGACTCCGACGAATCGCCGTCGTCCGCGGACGAGCGTCTCGACGTCCTCCACATGCCCACGATGTGGAGCCTGTCGACCCTCGACCCGGTCAGCACGCGAACGAAGCTCGGCGCGGAAATCGTCCCCAGCATCCACGAGACCCTCTATCGCGTGATCGAGGGTGCACGCGCCGGTCCCTGGCTCGCCGAGGACGCGCTGCCCGACGCAACAGCGACGACGTGGCGCATCCGGTTGCGACGCAACGTTCGATTCCACGATGGGCGGCGGCTGACGGCGCGCGATGTCCGCTGGTCATTCGAACGGCTGCTGCAGAAGGACGGCCCTCAGACCCGCATGCTGGCGAGCATCCAGGGCGCCGACGACCTCATGCGCGGAGCGACCAACGAGCTGCGCGGGTTCAACATCCTCGCGGCACATGAGTTCGAGGTCCGACTGGAGGCGCCCACGTCGATCTTCCCACTCCTGCTCATTCACCCGACAACGGCCATCGTGCCCGAGGGCTCAGACCCGTCGAAGGACCCATCGGTACCGGGGACGGGCCCGTTCCGAGTCGGGCACTTCGAGCCGGGCGTCCGGCTCGATCTCGAGGCGTTCAGCGACTACTGGCGCCCGGGGCTCCCACGGGCTGGCGGCATCACCTGGCACTTCAACCAGGCACCTGAGGACGTGTACCGCGAGTTCCGCGCCGGCCGATTCTCCATCGCGGCCGGCCTCCTCCCGGCCGACGTGGAGCGGCTACGCCGGGACTCCGACCTTGGCGGCGGCTATCGCGAAGCGCCGGGGCTCGCGACCGCATACGTCCAGTTCAACTGCCGATCGGGCCCGCTCGCCGACCGCGCGCTTCGGCGCGCCCTCGTCGCGGAGATCGACGTCGACCAGCTCGGGAAACGCGCGTTCCCGAAACACTGCGTCCCGGCTACGGGGCTCGTCCCTCCGGACCTCCTCGGTCCGACGTCGACACCGAGGTCGAGCCGCCACCGGCGCACCCAATCCGCGCCGAACCTGCAAGGGCTGCGGCTCACCGCGGCGGTGCTCCCGTCCAAGAGCCAGGCGTTCGACGCCGTCACCGAAGAGATCCGGGCCCAGGTCCGCCGCGCGGGCGTGACGATCACCATCGTCACGGAAACGCTCGCGGACTACGTCGAGCTCGTGGAGAACGGGGCGACCGACCTCATCATCGGCCGGTGGAGCGCCGAGTACCCCGACGCGGACTCGTATGTGAACGGCCTCTACCACTCCCGCACCGGCGTCCACCACCACTACTATGCATCCGAACGGATCGACGCCCTCATCGCCGAGGCCCGGCGCGAATCCGACCCGGATCAACGGCGCGCGATCTACCGGCAGTTCGAGCAGATCGTGTCCCGTGAGTCCATCCTGCTGCCACTGTTCTGGGAACAGCACTATCGCTTCGTCCGCCCGGACATCGCGGGGCTGGATCTGCGTCTCTCCGCGCCTCTGGTGCCCTACGAAGCGCTGCATCGCGCCTGAGGCCGCACTCTCTGATGGGAACGTGGACCTCCAGGTCCGCTCTGGGCCCGGATCCGGCTTCGCCGTCAGAGCGGACCTGGAGGTCCGCGCTCCCATCCAGAGCAGATCGCTTCGCACGCCCTGGAGAGTCCGCGCTCCCTGCGGGACCTGGAGATCCGGGCCCCAGATGCGATAACCGATAGAGTTCGGCATCCACTCGAACTCCGGAGCCCGTCATGCTGCGCATCGCTCACACGAAAGCCCGCGAGGTCCTCGACTCCCGCGGCAATCCCACCGTCGAGGTCGCCATCCGGCTCGAGAACGGCGTCGAGGGATCGGCGATCGTCCCAAGCGGCGCGTCGACCGGCGCCCACGAAGCGGTCGAGCTTCGCGACGGCGGCGACCGGTACCGCGGCAAAGGCGTGCAGCAGGCCGTCGAGAACGTCGGCGAGAAGCTCGGTCCGGCAATCAAGGGGCACGACGCCTCGAATCAGGGTTGGATCGATCAAATCCTGCTCGGCACGGACGGCTCGGAGAACAAGGAGAATCTCGGCGCCAACGCGATCCTCGCATGCAGCATGGCCGCCGCGCACGCGGCGGCGCGGGCGCTCGGTCTGCCGCTCTATCGGTATCTCGGAGGATCGCAGGCCCGCCTCCTCCCCTACCCGATGATGAACATCCTCAACGGCGGAGCCCACGCGGACAACAACGTGGACATCCAGGAGTTCATGATCATGCCCACGGGCGCGAGCAGCTTCCGCGAATCGCTGCAATGGGGTACGGAGGTGTACCACGCCCTCAAGGGTGTCCTCTCATCCAAGAAGCTCTCGACGGGGGTCGGCGACGAAGGCGGCTTCGCACCCAACCTCGGCAGCAACAAGGAAGCGCTCGACCTGCTCGTCGAGGCGATCGAGAAGACGGGTCGCACCCCGGGTCAGGACATCGAGATCGCGCTCGATTGCGCGGCCAACGAGTTCTACAAGGACGGCAAGTACGTCCTCGAAGCCGAGGGGAGGACCTTGGATGCCGCAGGCATGGCTGAGATCTACGACAGCTGGATCGATGCCTACCCCATCCGCTCCATCGAGGATCCGCTCTTCGAGGACGACTGGGACGGATGGCAAAGCCTCACGCAGAGCATCGGCGGCAAGGTCCAGATCGTCGGCGACGACATTTTCGTCACCAACCCAACCCGCCTGCGGCGAGGCATCGACTCCGGCATCGCCAACTCGGTCCTCATCAAGGTGAACCAGATCGGAACGCTCTCGGAGACCTTCGACGCCGTCGACCTCGCGACGCGCTCGGCCTACACCAGCGTCATCTCCCACCGCTCGGGCGAGACCGAAGACACGACCATCGCCGACCTCGCGGTGGCGCTCAACGCGGGCCAGATCAAGACCGGCGCACCCTGTCGCACCGACCGCGTCGCGAAGTACAACCAGCTGCTGCGCATCGAGGATCACCTCGGCTCGGCCGCGCGGTTCGGCTGGTAGTCCTGTATGATGCGGGCCGGAGGGAAGCATGGACGGTTCCGATCGGTCTGGTCTAATGCGAATCGGGAGCGTACTGCTCCGGGCAGGCGTGCTCGCCCTGGGTGTGTGGCTCGTCATCGACAACATCCGCGCGAATGAGGACGCCGCGGAGACCCATGCCCTCGTTCTCCGTCTCGAGCGCGAAAACGCGGGTCTCCGCAACCAACGCGACCGGCTCGAGTGCCTCAACGAAGCCCTCGAACGCGGTGACGAGGAGGCGGTACGTCGCGCCCTCCAGAGGTACGGCTACATCCCTGCGAATCGGGTCGTGGTCCTCGAGCAAGGCGACGACGGTCGCTGATCCGGCAGCTCCAGGCGACCCGACTCAACGCGTTCTCGAGATTGCTGACACGACGGTGTCAGTACGGGGGCGGTAGAACGGCTGGCTACCGCAGTCCCCCCCCCGAACGGAGACGCACCGATGAGCACCGAACCACAGCCCCAGACCGACCTGTCGCCCGACGCCCTCTCCGAGATGATGGCGGAGTTCTCGAAGCCGGCCGCGCAGCACGAGTTGCTCGCGCGCATGGCCGGGACCTTCGAAGCGACTCACCGGTTCTGGGCGTTCCCCGGGCAGGACCCGATGGTGTCGGAAGGAGTGAGCACGTCCGAACTGCGGTTCGGCGGACGCTACCTGGCCACCACGTACGTCTGCGAGGCGATGGGTTTCGAAGGCCGTGGGCTGGTCGGGTACGACAAGGCGTCCGAGCAGTACGTCAGCACCTGGCACGACAACATGGGCACCAACGTCATGGTCGCGAAGGGCAACCTGCGTGAGGACGGCGCGCTCGAGCTGTGCGGTGACGACCTGTGCCCGCAGACGAAGAAACCGATGACCGTCCGCCAGGTGTACTACTTCGACGACGCCAACCACATGCGCTGGGAGATGCACATGGGAACCGACGAGGGCGAGGCGAAGAGCATGGACTGCGAGTATCGGAAGCGCGTCTGACCCACCCCTCCCACAGTCAGGCGTCGCTCGCGGATCCGGGCCTCGATCCGGTATCGAACCCGAGGTCGGCGGTGAGCGCGCACCCCGCCGACCCTCGCTGGAGCTGAAGTCGACGGCCGGCCCCGCGGGAATCGCATCGAAACCCCTTCTCGACCACCCCGGTCTGCCGCGCCCGGTCGACGGTGACCGCAAGAACGGTCGCTCTGCGACGGCGGTGCGGGCTCCATGGTCCCGCGCCAAAGAGCGGATCACGGAAGAAAAGAAGCCACGAGGGGTTATGAGATCCGTGGACCGTAAGTCCCCGGGGCGGTCGACTCGGCGGATCCAGGTCCGGATTGGTAGACTCACCGCCCGGTCGGGCTGGATGACCCGGCGCCCTGCATGACTGAAGGAAAGGCTGACGATGAGCGAGATCCAGGCAAGCGGCGACATGGAGGCGGTCGATCGACTGCAGGCAGCCTACGGGCGTCTGAAGGCCGAACTCGGCAAGGTGATCGTCGGGCAGGACCAGGTGATCGACGAGGTCTTGACCTCGATCTTCGCCCGCGGCCACGCCCTGCTGGTCGGCGTCCCCGGCCTCGCCAAGACGCTCCTCATCTCGACCCTGTCCGAGGCGCTGAGCCTGAGCTTCAACCGCATCCAGTTCACGCCGGACCTCATGCCGTCGGACATCACGGGCACCGAGGTCATCCAGGAGGACAAGGCGACCGGCCAGCGGGAGTTCAAGTTCATCCCTGGCCCGGTCTTCGCCAACGTCATCCTCGCTGACGAGATCAACCGCACGCCGCCCAAGACGCAGGCGTCGCTCCTCGAAGCCATGCAGGAGAACCAGGTGACGGCCGGCGGCCATCGGCATGTCCTGCCCCAGCCGTTCTTCGTGCTCGCCACGCAGAACCCGATCGAGCAGGAGGGCACCTACCCCCTGCCCGAGGCGCAGCTCGACCGGTTCATGTTCATGATCAAGGTGGACTACCCGAGTGCGAAGGAGGAGCTGGAGATCATCCAGTCGACGACGAGCGCACGCGAGGTCAAGCTCGAGCAGGTCCTCTCGGGCGAGGACATCATGGAGCTTCAGGAGCTCGTGCGTCGCGTTCCGGTCGCGGACCACGTCGTCAACTACGCGCTGGAGTTCTCGCGCCGCACCCGCGTCACCGAAGACGAAGCTCCCGACTTCGTGAAGCAATGGGTCGCCTGGGGCGCCGGTCCGCGGGCCAGCCAGTACCTCATCCTCGGCGCCAAGGCGCGCGCCGTCCTGAACGGCCGGACCTTCGTCTCCGGCGACGACATCCGCGCCGTCGCCCACCCGGTGTTGCGGCACCGGATCATCTGCAACTTCTCCGCTGAGGCGGAAGGCAAGTCCTCCGACTACATCGTCGATCAGCTCATCGAGAGCATCCCGCGCGCCGAAGCCGATGCCGGGGCCACCGCCTGATGGCGGAGGACTACAGCAAGTACCTCGATCCCAAGATCCTGAACAAGGTCGGGAACCTCGAGGTCAAGGCTCGCCTCATCGTCGAGGGGTTCATGTCCGGGCTCCACGAGTCACCCTACAAGGGGTCGTCCGTGGAGTTCGCCGAGCACCGCGAGTACGTCCCGGGCGACGACATCCGGTACCTCGACTGGAAGGTCTACGCGAAGAGCGACCGGTACTACATCAAGGAGTTCGAGGAGGAGACGAACCTCAAAGCCTACGTCGTGGTCGACACATCGAACTCGATGACGTACACGGGCGGGGAAGCGAACAAGACGTCGAAGCTCGATTACGCCAAGTACGTCGCCGCGTCGATCCTCTATCTCGTACAGAAGCAGCGCGACGCAGGTGCGCTGGTGACGTTCGGCGACGGGGTCCGCAGCTTCCTGCCGCCGTCGTCCAGCGGGGCGCACTTCCGCAACTGCATGAAGGAGTTGACCGAAGCGCCAGCCGAGGGCGAGACCGACCTCGGTGCGATCTTCAATGAGATCGCCGAGCGCCTGCGCAGCCGGAGCCTCGTCATCATCCTGTCGGACCTCTTCGACGACAACGAAGAAGGCATGCTACGTGGCCTTCACCGCATGGCGCACCGTGGTCATGACGTCGTCGTGTTCCACGTCCTGGACAAGGACGAGCTGGAGTTCCCGTTCGAGCGTATGACGCGCTTCGAGGGGTTGGAGATCGACGAGAGAATCCTGGCCGACCCACGCGCGCTTCGCGAGGCGTACATGAACGAGCTCTCCGAATTCCAGACCCGGATGAAGTCGGCCTGTCTTTCGGGCCGGATGGACTATCAGGTGCTCGACACGTCGCGCCCACTCGACCTGGCGCTCAGCACCTATCTCGCCCAGCGGGCGGGGACGAGGTGAGCCATGTTCGGTGTCCCGGCCATGCTCTTTTGGGGAGGTGCGGCGAGCATCCCCATCCTCATCCACCTCTTCACGCGCCAGCGGTACAAGAAGGTCCCGTGGGCGGCGATGGAGTTCCTGCTCCGAGCGTTCAAAAAGACTCGTAAACGCATTCGGCTCGAGCAGCTCCTGCTGCTCCTGCTGCGCATCCTCGCGATCCTGCTCTTCGTGCTCGCGCTCGCGGACCCGATCATGTCACCGGACTTCGTGCCGGGGCTCGATCAGCGTCGTGAGCTCGTGATCATGCTCGACGACTCTTTCTCCATGGGGTTGAAGGAGCCGGATGGAGGCACGCCGTTCGACCGGGCGAAAAACCTCGCGCGGAAGTTGCTGACGGGACTGCAACAGGAGCGCGGCGACACGGTCACGATCGTCACGGCGGGCAAGCCGGCACGGCTCGCCCTGAAGGGGGTTTCGGACCTCGAAACCGCGATGAAGACCATCGAGGAGGTCGAGGTGGGCGCCGGCGCGACCGACTACCTGGGCGCATTCCGCGCGACCGTCGCAGCGCTCGACGACCTGCAGAAGGGCGCCGAGGTCCTCATCCTGTCGGACTTGCAGAAGATCGGCTTCTCGCCTCCCAGCGAGGGTGCGGCCGAAGGCGAGGCCCCGCCCGACGTACCGCAGCAACTGTTGTCATCGCTCGTATCGGAGATGCGAGCCCGCAAGGCTGTCGTGAGCGTCGTCGCACCAAAGGAAACGAACACGGACAACCTCGCGATCGTGCGCCTCGAGAAACGCTCGAAGGTCGTCGTCACGGGGACGGCCGCCGTCGTCACCGCGACAGTGCGCAACTTCGGGACGCGGCCTCAGGGCGGCATCGTCCGCCTCCACGTAGACGGTGGCTCTCAACCCGTCGACTTCCGGACTGTCGACGTCATTCCGGCGGGCGGGCTCCACTCCGTCGATTTCCGGCACACCTTCCGCACCGAGGGGAGCCACTTCGTCGAGGCGCGGTTCCTCACCGACAACCTGGAAGCGGACAACCGGCGGGCGCTTGCGCTCGAGGTGCGCAAGAAGATCAAGACGCTGGTCGTCGACGGCGACCCGAGCCAGGAACCGGGCGAACAGGAGTCGTTCTTCTTCGAGGCCGCGATGAGCCCGGGCGGAGACAACGCCGACGAGAACGAGTTCGACGTCGAGGTCGTCCAGGAGATCGTCTTCGAGCGGCGGGAACTGAAGGACGTCGACTTGCTCGTGCTCATGGACGTCGCGTTGATCTCCAGCCGACGAGCCGACGAGATACACCGCTTCGTCGAAGAGGGCGGCGGACTCCTGGTCTTCCTCGGCAACCACGCCGAGAAGCCGGCGACGCTGAACCAGCGGCTGTGGAAGGGCGGTTCCGGCGTGCTGCCAGCCAAGATCCTCGGCGCAGCCGGCGAAGACGCACTGGCGGTGATTCCCTACAACATCTCCAGGCCCGACGTCGATCACCCGGCGCTCGCCTATTTCAGCGACCCGGCGATCAAGCCATTGTTGACAGTGGTGCCGCCGATCTACCGCTACTTCCAGACCGAGATAAAAGCCGACGACCCGTCCGTCCGCATCCTGGCGTGGCTCGACCGACCGAAAGCAACCCTGGCCAAGCCCGATCCGTTCATCCTCGAGAAGACGACGGGCAAGGGGAAGACGATTCTCATCGCGTCTTCGGGCGGCGACCCCGACTGGAACGATATCCACGTCTTCCCGACGTACCTCGTACTCGCGCGCGAGTTCGGGTACTACCTGACTCGGCGAGAGGAGCGGCTGGAGAACCTCACGGTCGGACAGAGCTACCAGCGCGTGCTGAAGTCGTTCGTTCGCGAGGTCATCCTCTCCCACGACGGTGGGCAGATCAGTGTCCTGAAGCCGCTGGCTCTGGAAGGCGACCGCGGTCACGAGCTGAAGACGGGGCCGCTCCGCAAGTCCGGCGTCTATCGGCTCGATCTGCAGCGCCAACCTGACCAGGAGCTGCAAGACCCCAATCCGATCCACGTCGCGGTCAACGTCGACCCGGTTGAGTCGGACCTCACGCGCGTCGACGAGGGCTACATCAGCGCCTCCTTCCCGGGCGACGCCATCAAAGTGATCCACGACATCGACCAAGCGGAAGAGGCGTCGACCGCCGCGCGCGATGGCCGCGTCTGGTGGTGGGCGCTGCTCCTCGGTGCCATCGTTCTCGCGCTGGAAACTGCGCTGGCTCAGATCTTCGGTCTGCGGGCCAAGGGGGTGTCGTGATGACGTGGCTCCTCGAAACGGAAACCGTGCAGGAAGGCCTCGTCCTCCGGAACGCACCGCCGACGTGGGTGATCGCGCTGGTCATCGTGCCCTGCATCCTCGCGTTCACGATCCTCTTCTATCGGATCGGCCGCCAAGGAGTTCCGGGCCTCGTTCGTCACGGGCTGACCTTCCTGCGGATCGCGGTGTTGGTGTTCGTCGCGCTGCTCCTCATGGACCCAGCGATCCAGACCACCGTCAAGGAGCGCAAGCCGACGCTCACCGTGGTCCTCGTCGACGTGAGCGCGTCGATGGACCATCGTGACGACTACATCACCAACCCGACCCTCGCCGATCAGCTCCGAACGTCGGCGGAACTCCCGCCCGGAACGCCCATCGAGACGTTCTCGCGGCTCGAGCTCGTCAAGCGGATCCTCGCCGACGAAGACGTCCCGTTCCTGAAGAAGCTCAGTGACCAGAACCGGCTACGCCTCTACAGCTTCGGCGAGAGGCTCCAGGGCATCGCCGGCCTGGCTGACCTCGAGGCAACCGACCGCGTCACGACGCTGGGACGCTCGCTCGAGCGCATCCTCGACGAGCCCGAGGTGAAGAGCTCGACCGTCGGCGGCATCGTGCTCATCACGGATGGCCGCAACACCGCGGGCCCCTCCCCCGAGGAGGTGGTCGAGGTCGCGGAGAGGCGCAAGATCCCCGTTCACTGCATCGGCGTCGGCGACCCCCGCGCACTCAAGGACATCGAACTCGTCACGGTGCTGCACTCGAGCGTCGTCCTCGTCCGCGACACCGTCACTCTCGACCTGAAGGTCCGCCACCGTGGCTTCCCCGAGCAGCAGATCACGCTGCAGCTGCTCGAGAACGGCAGCGTCATCCACCGCCAGCGGGTGCGTCTGAAACCAACCGAGGACGACCAGGCGTTCCGCATGCTCTACCGCCCGATGACAGAGGGGCGGAAACGATGGACGGTGCGCGTCCAGCCCCTCCCCGGCGAGCACACCGACGACAACAACTCGCGCGTCATCGAGGTCCTGGTCAAGGACGCGAAGATCAAGATCCTCTACGTCGATTCGTACCCGCGGTGGGAGTACCGCACGCTCAAGGACTTCCTCACGAGATCGCCGGAGACGTTCCTGGCGCAGTGCCTGCTGCTCGAGGCCGACGTCGGCTTCCCGCAGGAGGTGACGCAGGGCCAGCCTCCACTGCAGGAGTTCCCGAACACGCGCCAGCAGCTCTTCTACTACGACGTCATCCTGTTCGGCGACGTCGACCCCATGAGCGACAAGTTCTCGGGCGGCGACCCCGACCGCGCCCATGAGCTGCTGGGATGGATCAAGGAGTTCGTTGAACAGGGAGGCGGGTTCGGGATGATCGCGGGCGACCGCTTCAGCCCGAGGGCGTACAAAGACACGCCGTTGGCAGACATCATCCCGATCGTGATCGACCCCTCGGAGCCGGAGTCAGGTGGCGACGAGCTCGGCTTCAAGTGCAAGCTCACCCCGATCGGCGTCAACCACCCGATCACGCGCATCGACGACGATCCCAAAGACCCGGAACGGAACCGGCGGCTGTGGGAGGACCGGAACGAGCCCGACGGCCTGAAAGAGATGCACTGGTTCTCCCGCGTGAAGAAGGGGAAGCCGGGCGCGATGGTGCTGGCCGTTCACGAGTCGGCCCGCAATCTCCACGGCCAGTACCCCGTACTCGTGTCGAGCACCTATGGCGAGGGTCCGGTGTTCTTCACGGCCATGGACGCGACGTGGCGTTGGTATTGGTGGCAAGGCCCGTTCTCGCACCACCGCTACTGGGGCAACGTCGTCCGCCATCTCGCCCGGGCACGCCTGTTCCACGGAGACAAGCGGTTCCACCTCATCGCCAACCGCACGAAGTACCAGCAGGGTGACCAGATCACTCTGACCGCGTTCGTGAAGGACAAGACCTTCCGTCCTGCGACGAAGGACGAGCAGGAGGTGCAGCTCGAGTACCCCGAATCATCCGGCCGCCGTGAGACTCTTCGCCTACGCAAGATCAAGGATGGTGTCTTCGAGCACTCCTTCCACGGCACCATCACAGGCGACTACCACGCGTGGATCCAACCGGAGGACGCACTCTCTGATGAACGCGTCTCACCGGTCTCGTTCCGGGTCACCGTCTCCGACGTCGAACGCCGCGAGCCGATCCTCGACGAGCCGACGCTCAAGCTCCTCTCGAACCAGACCGGTGGCACCTACGTCACCCTCCCCAAGGCCAAGGACCTCCTCTCGGAAGTCGCGACCGGCACCGTCGAGATCCCGCGCCAACGCCGCTTCCTCCACCTCCGCGACGACAAGAGCGACTGGCTCCGCTGGTTGCCCGTCATCTTCCTCGCGCTGCTCTCGGTGGAGTGGATGGTCCGCAAGCGCTTCCGCTACCTCTGATGGGGGCGCGGCCGCCGCGTGGAGAGCGGGTCGCGGACGTCCAGAGCATGTAGAGCAATCTGCTCTGACGGGAGCACGGACCTCCAGAGGCTGTGAATCAATCGGCTCCGAGGCGAGCGAAGCGCCCAGAGCGGCGCTGCCAAGGAAGGCGAAGCGAGCG
>NZBC01000010.1 GCA_002687715.1 Planctomycetota bacterium
AATCGATTCCCGAAATACTCACGGGGTTTGAAACTGAGGGAACCCGGATTCGGGGTTGATCCATGGTCCCCCCATCCCGCTATTGTATCCCTGCCGTTCACGCCGTCCCGGGACCACCCGAGGCGCCTTCACCCCCGCAGGGTCCGTCCAGCCAAGCGGTGGCGTCACTCGTCGTTCCGGCCGGAGCCGTTCCAAGGGATGCCCCATCCACCCCGAGGTCTTGCGATCTCCGTCTGTCGGTGGGGCACGGTCTGCTGCCTGGAACTCGCTTCATCTGACCCGAACCTGCCAACCCGGAAAGAGAACGACCATGTCCTCCCGTACGACTCTCGCGCTCCTCGTCTTCGCGACGTGGGTGGCCATCCTGCCCGCGCAGCAGCTGGGCTCGCAGGCCGGACGCACCTGCGCCACCATGGAGAACCTCGACCGCCTGCTCCAGCTGGACCCGAAGATGGCCGACCGCATGGCGGCGATCGAGGCGCAGACGCAGCAGATCGTCGCGCTCGGCGGTGCCTCCCGGAACGGGACCCTCATCACCATTCCCACGGTCGTGCACGTGGTGTGGAACACCAACGCGGAGAACCTGAGCGTCTCGCGCGTCCAGTCGCAGATCCAGGTCCTCACCGAGGACTTCCGGCGCATGAACTCCGACGCCGTCAACACGCCGGCGATCTTCCAGGGCGTCGCGGCGGACACCGAGATCGAGTTCTGCCTCGCCACCGTCGACCCGCAGGGTGCGCCGACGACCGGCATCACCTATACGCAGACATCGGTCTCGTCCTTCGGCACCAACGACAACGTCAAGTTCGCATCGTCCGGCGGCCACAACGCATGGCCCGCCGGCCAGTACATGAATATCTGGGTCTGTGACCTGTCCGGCGGCCTGATCGGTTACGCGCAGTTCCCCGGTGGCCCGACGTCCACCGACGGCATCGTCTGCGACTACGCGTACTTCGGCCTGGGCGCGACCCCGCCGTTCAACCTCGGTCGCACCGCGACTCACGAAGCCGGCCACTGGCTCAACCTGCGTCACATCTGGGGTGACGGCGGTTGCGGCGTCGACGACCTCGTCGCCGACACTCCCCTGTCGGACGCGGCCAACTACGGTTGCGCAGCCGGCCACGTGTCCTGCGGCTCGACCGACATGGTCCAGAACTACATGGACTACTCCGACGACTCCTGCATGAACGTCTTCACGCAGGGTCAGAAGACCCGCATGCAAGCGCTGTTCAGCCCCGGCGGCGCGCGGTTCTCGATCCTCTCGTCACCGGGATGCGGCCCGGTCTCGAGCACGCCGCTCTACCAGACCAACTCGGCGGCCGCGACGTTGACCCTGAACGGGCTCACCGGCACCAGCTTCTCGCCAGCGATCACGAACCACGGCCTGAACGAGCCCGGCACGCTCTCGGCCTCGAGCAACACGGGCGCGACGGCCTACGACATGGCCGTCGTGTTCAGCGGGCTCGTACCGTCCACCAATCCGCTCGCGATCGTGACCGCCAACGATCAGGTCGTGAACGTCCCGATCGGACTCGGCGTCACGTTCTTCAACTCCGGCACCGCGACGCCGAACTTCATCCCGTGGGGCGGCAACTTCAGCCTGCCCTACAACTCGGGACAGAATCCGTTCACGGCGTCGTTCCAGATGATCAAGTTCAACGCGGCGAACCCGGACGGCTTCTCGCTGTCCCAGGGTGCGCAGATGAACGTCAGCACCGGCGGCGGCATCAGCTTCCCGTCGGGTCCGTCGGGTGACGATGATTCCGTGCTCATCAACCTCTCGTCGACCATCGGGAGCTTCTCCTACTACGGACAGCCGTGGACAGGCGTGTACGTGATCTCCAACGGCCGACTCGTGTTCGGCGCCGCCGACACGGACTACGCCCCCAGCGTCTCCGAGATCACGGGCGACAACCCGTTCCTCGGTCTGTGGACCGACCTCGATCCGTCGTCGGGCGGAAACATCGACATCTCGGCCGTGTCCGCAACGCGAATGCGCGTCGCGTACAACAACGTGCGGTACTACGCCGAGTCGACGACGGTGAACTTCGCCGTCGAGCTCGACAGCGGCAACGGCCAGATCGTCCTCGACGGCCTGCAAGGCGTCCCGGCCAACCCGGTAACCAACACCAGCGCCCCGCTGGGCGACCGCCAGTGCCTCGGCATCACCAACGGCATTTTCGGCGGCGCGCTACCCAACCAGGCCCCGTTCGCGGTCGGTGCCGGCGGCAGCGGCGGCAACAACCTGGCCGTGTTCGACTACTGCAACCAGTCCGCCGGCGCCGCGGTGTGGCACTGCGGTGGCGTCTGGCTGGCCGACGCGATCCAGGCCGGCGTGAACCGCATCACGTTCACTCCGTCCGGCAGCGGCTACACCTGGTCGGCGCAGTAGAACCGTCGACGCAACGCGGACGTGCTCCCGGTACAGCAGCGGCCCGGGAGCCCGGATCTCCAGGTCCCGGGAGCGCGGACCTCCAGGTCCGCTCTGGGTTCGGATCCGGCTTCGCCGCCGGAGCGGACCTGGAGGTCCGCGCTCCCATCCAGAGCGGTCTGCTCCGCCCTCTCCCCAGCCCGCACGAAACCGGTCCTCACGGCAATGTAAGCTCATCATCCGCTGCAAGTCCGAATAGGCCTGTGTTCATGCACGTGCTCCACCTCCAGCACCAACGGCTCGCCCTCTTCGGAGAGATCCTGCTCCTCCTCGGGCTCGCCTTCTGCCTTCTGCTACCGATTCTCATCGATGATCTGATCGCGATGATCGTGTGCTGGAGTGTCGCCGTACTGACCTTCCTCAGCTATCTGAACTTCGATCGGCTGAGCATCATCGTGAGCCGGGACGAGATTCGGGCCGGGTTTCCCGTGTTCAATTCGCGGATCGCGCTGAAGGACATCCGGGCCGCGGAACCCATCGACCATCTGTCGTTCTGGAGGTGGGGTGGACTCGGGATTCGGTTTCGCTTCGGGGCAAGCGGCGGCCTCGGGTACATCATGCGAAGCGGGCCCGCGATCCGCATCCGGGCCGAAGGTCGACGCGATCTCGTCTTCACGTGTCAGGATCCCGGAGCCATCATCGCCGCGCTCGCGGACGGCGGCTGTCGCGCGCTGAAGGGGCAGGGCTCTTGATCGGCAAGGCGATCCTGGGCGCGGTCTTCTGCTCTGCCGTGGTGATCCTGGTCGCGACGCTGCTCGCCGACGTTCCGGGAGCGCCAACCCTCACCGCTCGCCTCGGCGACTGGAAGTCCGACCTCGAGGCGCTCACCTTCACCTGCGAAGACCGGCCGGATCTGCGACCCGGGGATCCGGTCTACGCAGAGGAGAGCGAGGCGTTCGCGTTGCTCGGCCGCGTCGTCGAGGTCTCCGCGGGCCCGCCGTCCCGCGTGCGCGTAGCCGTCGACCCGTTCGTCCTGCGTCAGTTCGGAGCGAAGAGCCACGGATATGCGATGAGTCCGAACCGCGACCTCGGGTGGATGGCACGCACCCTCCTGCCGCCCGATCTGCGGAAGCGCCTCGTCGACGATCTGCGTCAGACGTGGGACGAGAACAAGGAACAGACGATCAAGCTGCTGCGCCCGCACGTCATGACGCTCGTGGGCGACGTGGCGACCATCCTCAAGGACACTCTCCCCGCCGCGCTGCGAAAGCACGAAGAGGATCGCAAGCGGTTCTTCGAAGCGTTCACGAGAGAGGTGTTCCAGGACGACCTCGCGCCGCTCCTCGAGAAGGAGTTCATGGGCCGTCTGGAGAAGCGACTCACGCCGGTCGCCAGCGACCTCGGGTCCGAGATCCTCAAGGAGATCCGCTTCGGTGAGAAGCTCGCGTTCGGGTGGACAGCGATCTTCGGCTCCGACAAGGCAAAGGAGCGCAAGTTCAAGGAGCTCGTGCGCGACAAGATCCTGCCCCAGCTCAAGGCGAAGGGGCCGGAGATCCTCCGCGAAGCGATGACCGCGGTCCGCGAGGGCCTCGCCGACGAGGACGTCCGGCAACAACTCGATGCCGCGCTGAAGGANACGATCGNGCACGAGACCTTCCNGAAGTTCACCGGCGCCGTNCTGAAGACGTGGATNGNCGAGAACGCNCAGCTCCGGCAGNGNCTGTCGGCAGCNTTCGAGTCGCCGGACTTCCGCNNGCCCGTCGAAGCNTTGTGGAANGNGTGCGAACCCAAGCTGGAGGNCCTGCTCGAGGACATCCTCGACCGCGGCGACGGCCAGGGNATGGACCATCGNGTCGTGCGCGTCNTGCGNCGGCTCGTCCTGTGGAAGGACGCGCGCTACCTCCTGCTCGTGTCCGAAGGGGATCCGCGAATCCCGGCGGACAAGGACCTCCGCCTCGAGATCGGACGCGATCCCTGAGATGGCTGAGCGCACTGTAGACATCCGGAGCCTCGTGCTCCGGGCCGGGGACCAGGTTCTTCTCGACGAGGCCGACCTCGCGGTCGAGGACGGCGAGCTCTGCGTCCTCGTCGGCGCGAGCGGAACCGGCAAGTCACTGACGCTGTCGATCCTGTCCGGCCTGTTGAGGCGCGGCGGTGGAGTGACGGCCCAGGCGGAGTCGGCCCGGGTGCTCGGTCAGGACGCGCTCGCTCGACGAGGTGGCGCCGGCATCGAGGGCGCGAGCATCGTGTTCCAGGACTTCGCGCTGCTCGACGACACGTCCGCCACGGGCAACGTGCGATTCGGGATCGACCATCGACGGACCGACCGTCCGGTCAGCGGTGACGAGGCACGGGCGGAAGCCCACGCTCTCCTCGACGAGCTGGGGCTACCGAAACGCAAACTGCCGTCGGAGATGTCCGGCGGAATGAAACAGCGGCTGGCCATCGCACGCGCGCTCGCATTCCGGCCGCGCTTGATGCTCTACGACGAGCCGACCTCCGGACTCGATCCCGCGACCAGTCGACGGGTCGCCAAACTCATCCGCGACGGCCACGACAACCACGGCGGCACGACCGTCGTCGTCACGCACGATCTCGAAGCGCTCTCGTCCATCGCCGACCGCATCCTCATCCTGGACCCGTCCGCCAAGCGCTTCCGTGAGATCGCTCGCGACAAGCAGGAGATCGAGGACGCGCTCCACACGATGCAGAACGTCGAGGTCCTGGAGCGGGAGCCCCCCGGGACACCGCTCGCGCACCGGCTCGCCGCGCCGCTCGTGTCGGCGGGGGACTTCGTGCTGGGCTCGCTGTCCACCATCCGCCACCTGCTTCCGGACGCATGGGTGAACCAGCATCTGTCCGCCCGCTGGGCGGGCCGTTTCTTCTGGCGCTTCCTGCGCCTCGGCACGCTCGGCACCGCGATGCCGTTCCTTCTGCTCGCGGGCGCCATCTGCGGCTTCGTGACGACGTTCTTCACCTACGCCCTGCTCCCCTACCAGGGCTACACCGAACCGGTGTTGACCGAGGAGTTCATCGGCTCGCTCGGGTTCGCGCTCTACCGCGTCGTCGTGCCCGGTATCGTCACGATCCTCTTCGCGACCCGCTCCGGTGCCGCGATCGCAGCCGACGTCGGCAACCGCGTTCTCACCCGGCAGGTGGACGCCCTGAAGGCGCACGGAGTCCCCCCCGCCTGCTACCTCCTGTGGTCGCTCTCCTGGTCGTCGCTGCTCGGCATCCCGCTCCTGTTCTGGATCGCTTGGGCGGCGGCCCGCATTGCGGCCCTCGCAGTATTCCTCGGCACCCACCCAGGCCACGGCCCGTACGCCTTCGACCAGGACTTCACCCGCATGCTCGACGTCGAAGGCTGGCTCGGAGTCCCCGAAGGCAACTGGTGGGTCCTCGGCAAGCTCCTCGTCTCCGCCCTCGGCACTGCCGGCATCGCCTACCACGTCGGGATGCGCCCCAAGCGCTCCGGCGCCGAGGTCGCAAGCGGCGTCACGACCACGATCATCGGCACCACGGTCTTCGTGCTGATCGTGCACCTCCTGTTTGCGCTCTGGGAGTTCTGACCCCTTCGAAACGTGATCCGGGAAAAAAACGGATTTCGCGCTTCCGCTTTCACTCCCCCGCCAGATCCCTAAGTGCTGCCCGGGCGTACCGGGCACAAACAATGTCAGTCCGATCCGCGGGGATCGGAACGCTGCACAGGGAACAGGGAAAAGGCCGCGCCCCTCGTCGGGGCGTGGCTTCTTCCTTTTGCCGGGAGCGCGGACCCCCAGGTCCGCTCCGGTCCGGCGCGAAGCCGGATCCGGACCCCAGAGCGGACCTGGAGGTCCGCGCTCCCATCCGGAGCAGATTGCTTCACACGCTCTCCAGGTCCTCGCGCC
>NZBC01000011.1 GCA_002687715.1 Planctomycetota bacterium
CGCGGACCTCCAGGTCCGCTCCGGCGGCGAAGCCGGATCCGGGACCAGAGCGGACCTGGAGGTCCGCGCTCCCACGTCCCGACTCCCGGCTCGTTCCCGTCAGTACCCGAGTAGCAGACACGCGACCGCGGTGGCGTAGGCCGAGCCCGGGCCGACCGGGTTCGTCCAGGAGCCGTCCTTCTCCTGGAGCCCGCGGAGCTCCTTGCGGATGAAGGCGCGCCACTTCCTCGCGTGGCGGCCGTGGCCCTTGGTCTTCGCCGCCAGCGCGACCGCTTCGCCGATCCCGAGGTGGCTGTGCCAGTAGATGTAGTGACGGTCGAACTGTCGAGACACGAGCCGGAGATCGTGGACCAGGCGTTCGAGGTTCCCGTCCAGCTCTTCGGGGGTCACGCCGGCCGCGAGGCGCGCCCACGCACCGTGTCCGCTCGTGGAGAACGACCCCCGTGCGTTGTCGCCCGACTGGTAGCGAAACCCCTTGAGCTCGGCACAGCTCTTCACGTAGGCGTCCGCCCGAACCAACGTCGACTTCGGCACGTTCATGCCGACCGCCTTCGCCGCACGAAGGGCCCGGATCTGGGTCACGGTCGCGAGAAGATCAGCGTTGAGAGAGAAGGGCTGATACCGCCAGCCACCGCCCATCCCCATCGCCTGCCCCTTGACGATGAGACTCACGGCTTTCTCCAGCACCGAGCGGACGGCCGCGCTCGGCGCCTTCTGCTGCACGCGAGCCAGGCACAACGTCGCCCACCCGTGGCTCTTCATGCGGGTGAAGGAGTGCGCGATCATCCCTGTTTCGGCGACTTGCGAACTGCACAGGAAGTCCACCGCGAGGCGCAGGACGTCGCCATGCGCGCCCTTGCCCGGTACATGCCCGGCGTCCAGGAAGGCGAGGATCGCGAGAGCCGTGACGCCGACGTGTCGGTGGCCCTCCGCGGTGACCTCGTAGCCGGCGTTGAACTTGTAGCCGATGCCGCCGTACCAGCCGCCCTTGGCACTGGCGTTCTTCGCGAGCCAGGCCAGACCGCGCGCCCGTGCCTTGCCCACGGCGTCGGCGGAGGTCTTCTCTTCCTGCTTCGGCCCTTCCTGCAGCCGCCCGCCCGCCTCTGGAGCGATCGCGGCGAACGCCGTCGCACCGCCGAAGACCAGGACCGCGATCGCGATCGTGACGCCGCGGCCGGGCGCGCGGCGATCGCAGCCACCTTGCAGGATGCGGCGCACGCGCCCCTCGAAGGTCGAGTGCTCGGCCATCGCCGGCAGCGGCAGGGACGGGCGATGGGTGCACGCGACCGCAAGCAGGTGCCCGGCGTAGTCGGACGGTCGCGGAAACGTCGTCAGGGCCGCGTCGCCGGCCGCAGATTCCGCCTCGCATCGCAGACGACGCAGCGCCCACCACGCAAGCGGATTCGGCCACAGGACGGCCATCAGCGCCCGAGCGACCAGCTGCGCGGGCCCGTCACGGCGCGCGACGTGTGCACATTCGTGGCGCAACACGGCCCGGCGGCGGTCTGCCGTCCATTCGTTCGCGTCGGCCGGGATCAGCACCGTCGCACGCGCGCCCGGCCACGGGTGCCAGGTCATCGGCACGGGGACCGCGGCCAAGACGACGCGAGGAGACGGACCGCCACCGAGTCGGACCATCTCCGACCGGGCGTCATCGATCCATGGCGCCGACGCGGGCACTCCCGTCCTCCGGAGCCGGAGCACGCGCAAGAGCCCGAAGAACAACGGCATCACCGCGAGCACGCCGACGACGCTCCAACCGGCGACGACCGCCAAGGCAGGACTCGCGGCCGCCGCAGGAACAGACCTCGCTTCGCGGCCCGGTGCGGCTGTCGCGACGGGGGTATCCGACGAACCGGGGTCGGCCGGGGTCGCCACCAGCGCCCCACCCCCGACCGGAGACGTCGCGGACTCCATCGCATCGAGTCCGCCCGCTCCCCCGTCGTTGTGCACGGCGAACGGTTCCCACGAACGCGCCGCGGGCCACCACCCGGGCAAGGCCCACCCGAGGATCGGGAGCATGACGACGGCGAGAAGGCCGACCCGCCACGTCCGCTCGCGAACGGCCGCGGACCGCTTCCGCAGGACCCACACCACGAGCGCCGCCACCGCGAGCACGCCAGCCGCTCTGAGCTGGAACGCGATGAGCCAGGTCGCAAGATCGAGCATCGGTTCGGGAGTCCCCATCTCAGCGTCCCTCCTTGCGTGCCTTGCCAATGAGCTTCTCGATCCGCTTGCGGTCTTCGTCCGAGAGTCCGGTCGAACCCACGTCGAGCAGAGTGACGACCGCCTGCCGCACGTCACCGTCGAAGAACGTCTCGACGGTCCGCTTGAGGGCGGAGCGCCCGGCGACCCGTCTCGGGCGCACGGGCAGGTACACGTTGCGAACGCCCTCGCGGCGATGCCGCAGGTGCCCCTTCTCCTCGAGCACGCGGACGAGCCCGCGCACCGCGGAGTAGCTGGGCGGATCGGAGAGGTCCTCCAGGATCTCGCCCGCCGTCGCCTCACCGCGGGCATAGATGATGTCCATGATCTCGCGCTCGCGGCGGCTGAGGGTCACGTCGTCGGGGCGGGGCGGGGTCATCGCGTTTCTCCGGGGTCGGAAGGATCTGCCAGTTTTTTTAGCACTCGACCACCCACCGTGTCCAGGCCTATGTGCTAGAAAACCTGGCACATCTCGTCGATCCGAGCCTGGGCGCTATAGTCCCCCACCATGTCCGACTTCCATTACGAACCGATCTTCGGCCACGGCCCCGACGAGACGACCTGGCGCAAACTGACGTCGGACCACGTTTCGACGGGCGATTTCGAGGGTCGGGAGGTGCTGAAGGTGGATCCCGCCGCGCTCGAGCTGCTGGCATTCCACGCCTTCGACGACGTCACCCATCTGCTGAGATCGTCCCACCTCACCCAGCTCGCGAAGATCCTCCAAGACCCTGAGGCCTCGGACAACGACCGGTTCGTCGCTGCGGAGCTGCTCAAGAACGCGAACATCGCCGCTGGCCGCGAGCTCCCCGGCTGCCAGGACACCGGCACGGCCATCGTCATGGGGTACAAGGGCCAGACGGTCTGGACCGACGATGACGACGCGAAGGCGTTGTCTCGGGGCGTGTGGCGGACCTACCAGGAGCGGAACCTGCGATTCTCGCAGATGGCTCCGCTCGACATGTACCGCGAGCAGAACACGAAGACGAACCTCCCCGCGCAGATCGACCTCTACGCCAGCGCCGGCGACGAGTACCGCTTCCTCTTCATCGCGAAAGGCGGCGGCTCCGCCAACAAGACGTTCCTCTACCAGCAGACGAAAGCGCTGCTGAACGAGGCTTCGCTCACGAAGTTCATCGCCGAGAAGATCCAGAGCATCGGCACCTCGGCGTGTCCGCCCTACCACCTCGCCCTCGTCATCGGCGGGACGTCGGCCGAGGTCACGCTGAAGACGGTGAAGCTCGCGAGCTGCCACGAGCTGGACGACCTTCCGACCGAAGGCAACGAGTACGGGCGTGCCTTTCGCGACCTGGCCATGGAGCGGAGAGTCTTCGAACTCTGTCAGCAGACGGGAATCGGCGCCCAGTTCGGCGGTAAGTACTTCGCCCACGACGTCCGGGTCATCCGCCTGCCGCGCCACGGTGCGTCGTGTCCCGTCGGACTCGGGGTCTCGTGCTCGGCCGACCGGCAGGTCCGCGGGCGGATCGCCCGCGACGGTGTCTTCCTCGAACAGCTCGAGACCAACCCCGCTCGCTTTCTCCCGGAGGTCGCGACGACGGACCTCGGTGGCTCCGTCGTACCGATCGACCTCACTCGCCCGATGCCCGAGATCCTGGCCGAGCTCACCCAGCACGGGGTCGGTACCCGCCTCTCGCTGACGGGGCCGCTCGTCGTCGCTCGCGACATCGCGCACGCCCGGCTGAAGGAGGCACTCGACCGCGGCGAAGATCTTCCGGACTGCTTCACCGGCCGCGCGGTCTACTACGCCGGCCCGGCCAAGACGCCAGATGGACGTGCGTCGGGTTCGTTCGGCCCCACCACTGCCGGCCGCATGGACCCGTACGTCGATCTGCTGCAGCCGCACGGCGCCAGCATGGTCATGCTCGCCAAGGGCAACCGGTCGCCCCAGGTCACCGAGGCGTGCCAACGCAACGGAGGGTTCTATCTCGGGTCGATCGGCGGCCCCGCCGCGCGGCTCGCCGACCACAGCATCACCGAAGTCCGCGTCCTCGCGTTCGAGGATCTCGGCATGGAGGCGATCTGGGGCATCGAGGTGAAGGACTTCCCGGCGTTCATCGTCGTCGACGACAAGGGGAACGACTTCTACGCCGACATCAATGCGCGCCGCGCAGCCTCGATGGATGTCTGAGAAGCCCGGATTCCGCTGACGCGGGCGACTCCCGCTGAAGCGCATCGGGCCCGGTGGCCGATGACTCGGGTGTCATGCGTCGTGTCTTCTCGGTGCTCGTACCGCTCGCCATCTTCGCCGTTGGTGTCACGTTCCTTCTCGACGTCGTGCTGCCGCCCTCGACCTACCGGGACGTGCGCTACGAGGTCGAGGGCGCCCGGCGGTTCGACGAGCTGTCCGGAATCGACCCCGACGACCGCCCCGTGGACGGCCTGCTTCCGTGGGGCCACGGCCTGCCCCGGGGCTGGGCGCATGCGGACGAGGTCGTCATCTCGGCACATCCCATGGGGCTCCGCACGGTCGTCGCCATCGATCACGGCGGTGACCACGGCGCCTGGCGCCCCGCCTGGTGGTCGCGCGCGCTGCACATCGGTGCGGACCTGCTGGCGTTCCTCCTTTCGGGGTGGTTCTTGGTGTTCTGGTTCCGCCGCTGAGTCCATCGCTATGATTGGCGCATGGTCCCCCGCGCGTTCCCGATCCTGCTGATCCTCGCCAGCGGAGCCCTCGCTCAGCTCGATGAAGCCAAGATCATCGCCGACCTCCGAGCCGCACCCAAGCGTCGCACCGCGTGGCGACGGCTGGAGAAGGCGGAGCAACCGGATGTCGCCCTCGCGATCTGGCGGCACCTCCCCGAGGACGTTCGCGGAACCTGGCGCTACTGGCGGGCCGGCGAGATCCTGTCCGATCGGCTCGGCGAGTATCCCCTCGGCCTGCGCGCCGCCGCGGCGCTGCTGAAGATCGCGATCGAAACGAAGAACGACACCCGCGCCGGCGGCGCCTACCGCCGTCTCGGCCGGCGCCACGCTCGGTTCGGCGCGACGGAATCCGCTCGCCAGGCGTTCGTCTCCGCCAAGGCGCACTACGACCGGGCGGGCCAGTCGCCACCGGGACTGACCCGTGAGATCCGAGTGGTGGCCACGCCCAACCAGCGAGTCACGCCGGATCGCGAGTTCATTGCGGCCCAGGTCGAGAAGGCCTTGGCCACTCTGAACCGGTCGGATGCCGCCATGACCCGGCTGCGCGGTCTGGCTTTCGAGGCGTACTACCTTCGCGAGTGGCGGCTCGGCTACCGCTGCTACGCCCGGATCCTGGAGGTGCGTTCGCAGGTGACGGGACGGCCCCGCGATCGCGCCGACGACCTCAACGGCGCTTCCCGGTTTGCTCTGGAGCTCGGCTGGCGCAGCAGCGGGCCGGAGCGCAAACGCCTGCTCGATCACGCGGCGGAATGGGCGACAGAAGCGCTCCGGCTGCATGGAGACAACACCATGCCGGAGATGGTGCTGCGGGACCATTGTGTCCTCTCGTCGACCCACCTCGCACGAGGCGCGTACGCCCTCGCTGAGCAGCACTTCAAGTCCGAAATGAACCTCATTGACGAGCAGCGGAGTCACGTCGGCGGAGACCTGCCGCTCCGGGTCTTCCACGCTCAGCGGCATCACGTGTACGACGACTATGCGCTGTTTCGGGCCCGGCGCGCCCCGGACTCTGACGCACTGCGCGACGCGCTCCGCATCAGCGAGATGGCCCGGGTGGGCGCGCTTCGCGAGGCCCGCCGTTTCCGCGGCCGCGACGGGCCTGCCTGGATGGACGCGCCAGTCGCGTTCGACGCCCTCGAGAAGCGGATACGAGAGACGCGGACGCTCGTCCTGGTGTACCTCGTCGGCAGCTTTGACGCCGGCGTCGTCGCCATCGGTCCGGACGGACTGTCATTTCACGCACTCGGTTCGATCGGGGCGATCGAAGACGCGGCGCGCCAGTTCTCCGACGTCGTCTACGACACGGGTTCCGCACGGGTCGACATCGAGACCGCTGGCACGGCCGCGTGGCAGGCTCTGCTCGGACCGGCGGCCAAGCAACTCTCGAGTGCGGATCGGGTGATCGTGATCGGTAGCGGTCATTGGCCTCGGTTGCCATTCGCTGCCTTGGTCAGGCCGGGCAACGAGCCGCTCGAGTCCCGCTACGTCGCCGCGCGGCACGCCGTCGCACACGCGCCCTCGATCGGCTCCCTGCTGGTCCCGACTCGCCCAGGGACCATTCGGAGCGTGCTGGCCATGGGACATCCCGGCCCCGCCGACCACGACCCTGATCTGGCCCAGCGCTACGGGCTCGCCACGCTCCCGCCCCTCACGCGGGTCGCCACGGAGGTGAAGAACACTGGCGCCACCGTGCCGGGCAGTCGGGCGTACGTCGGGGCTGACGCAACCGAAGCGGTCTATCGTGAGTTCGCACCCCAGGCCGACCTCGTCCACGTCGCGGCCCACGCCCTCGCCGACGACAAGAACGGCGCCCGCTCCACCCTGGTCCTGCAACCCGCCGGCGACGGCGACGGCCTGCTCACGCTCGCGGAGCTCGCGTCCATCCCGCTCACGGCCCGATGCGTGATCCTCTCCGGATGCCGGACCGCGGTGGGTCGAGAGCTTGCCGGCGAAGGCATCCGGGGCCTGGCCCGTGCGCTCATCGCCTGCGGAGCGGACACGGTGCTCGTCGCCCGCGCCCCTCTCAACGATCAGATGGCCCCGCGATTCCTCGCGCCGTTCGTCAGCACGATCGTGACGGGCAAAGAGGATCTCCCCGGTGCGCTCCAGCGCGCGCAGAGGTCGCTGCTCGCCAAGCGGTTCTCAGCTCATCCCGCACTATGGGCACCGCTCGTCCTGATCGGGCAGGGCGAGCTGCTGCGCTGAATCAGCGTTCGTTCACGACCCGGAAAGTCGCGCTTGCGCCTTCCGCGGACCGCGCGTGAATCAGCAGCGCTCCGTACGGAAGCGAGGAGCGATCGAGCGCCACGTGGGGCCATCCCCATTCATCGACCTCGATGACCTTCAACGCCCGTTCGGCCGTCTTGGGCCCACCCCGCGGCGTGACCGCGACGTGGATGACGTCTCCCACGGAGAAGTCCTCGGCCAGGATGAACGCAACGGAGAGGCGGGGCGCCGCAGGGAGCTTCTGCGCATCGGCGGCTCGATCGGCGGACAGCACCACGGCCGTCGGCAGTTCGTCCGGTTCGGTCGGGTCGGTGGTCCCGCCGGATCCACTGATTGAGAGCACCACCACGACGATCCAACCTGCGGCCGCGGTCAGCGGCCACATCCAGCGGCGCAAGTCCAAACTCGCCGGTTCCAGACTCGCCGGTTCGACACCCAGCGTCTCTTCAGCCACCGCCTCGCCGAGCGGCGGAATCTCCACCAGGGCTTCACGGCAGAGGTCGCAAGCGTCCAGATGGCGGGTCACGTAGGCCCGCGTCTCTTCGGTCAGCGATGCTGGACGCTCGTCGAAATCGACGAGCACCTCGCCCGCGGGATGCACAGGAGTTCCTTCGTCACCGAGGTCCGCGAACGTCGCACGGCACGCGTCGCACTGATCGAGGTGGGTCTGCCAGGCGATCTGGTCGGGCTCCTCGGCGAGCAGGAGGCGCTTCGACGTTTCCGGATCACGACAGGACATCACAGGCTCTCCCTGAGCACATGAAGCGCGCGGGAATACCACCCGGCCACCGTTCCCTGGGGTACGCCGAGCACCTCCGCGATCTGCCGAAACCCCATCCCATGTCGAAACCGGAGCTGAAGGATGCGGCGCTGTTCATTCGTGAGGTAGCCGAACCGGCTCTCGACAAGGGCCACCGATTCCTGGAACTCAGCCTCGTCGCGGACGGTTCCAGGATCGGCGACTCCTTCGGCAACGTCCGTCGGAGTGGGCTGACGCCGCTTGCGCCGCACCTCGTCGACGAGCACCGAACGGAGCACGCGACTGATGAGTCCGCGTAGGCTCTGCTCGCCCGTCTTCTGCATGCGGGGCAGTGCTTGCCCGATCCTGAGCATGACCTCTTGCTCCAGGTCTTCGGCCTCGTGCGGGAACCGGGGCCGGATCCGCGCTCGAATCCAGCCTCCGTAGCGTTGGCTAATCTCCCCCAGGGTGGGGATGTCGTTCCGCGACAGCACGAGGGACATGGTGACCCAAAGTACGGTCCGAAACCACCTTCTGCGACCCAAAGCCTGCTGGGCGACTGCCTCGCCGGGCGTTCAGGTCACGAGAAGAGACGCGACCGTCGCAAGCGTGATACGGATTCTCGCCCGTGCGTCTTGATTCCACCTTTTCCGTATCAGGGGCTCTCTCCCGGCGTCTCTTCCTACGTTCCCGGAGACCGCCACCACAGGAGTCCCACGATGTTGAACCGTACCCTTGCCCTCTCTCTGTTCGTGACTCTGCTGTTGGGGGCCTCCGCCGGAGCCCAGGACTTCCACTTCATCTCGAGCCGCGATTCAGGCGCAGGCGACCTCAACTACGAGATCTATCGCTACCAGAACGGCACCGAAACGCGCGTCACCACCACACCAGTGATCGAGCAGCATCCGATCTGGTCCGGGCTCAACAACCAGCTGTTCTTCGTCGCGCCGACTCCCCAGGGCAGCGAGATCGTCACGCTGCTGCCGTTCCTGGGGGGGATGCAACCGCTGCCTATCTTGAACATCACGGGTGGCCCTGAGTCGTACTCCCATCCGTTCCTGGCACCGGATGAACTCTCGCTCTTCATCGTCGCCGAGCTCGGTACGGGGGAGTCGATGATCCGCCGCGTTGGTTTGGGCGGGCAGGACCTGGGGGTCATCGTCGCGGACCCAAGCGACGTCCACTCGCCCGCGACCGCAAACACACCTGCCGGCCCGAAGCTCTACTACTCGAGCAACCGCGACGGTGACTTCGAGATCTATCGGTGTGACCTCGATGGCAACAACACGCAGCCCCTGACCACCAACGCGATTCCCGACGGGGGCGCCATGCCGTCGCCCGACGGCACCAAGATCGCGTTCACGCGCCAAGACCCGTTCGACCAGTGCACCACGCATGTCTGGGTCATGGATCACGATGGCCAGAACCAGAACCAGGTGACCGCGCCCGGTGCCAATGGAAAGAAGTTCACGTTCGGCTGGGCCGACAACAACCAGATCCTGTACGTCTGCGAGAGCGGAGCCAACGACCTCCAGATCTGCACGGTCGGCACCAACGGCCTGAACCAGAACCTCCTCGTGAACGGCGGCGGTCACGATCGGTACGAGGTCGCCGACTGCAGCTGGGACCACAACGCCGCCGATCTCTTTGCGTCCTAGTTGCCGGTTTTGAGCTACCCGGTCCTCTTCTCACTCAACGCGAGTTCCCAGTACGCCCAGTACTTCTGGGATTTCGGCGACGGCAGCCCCGGCGTTTCGACGCTCGACCCGTCGGTCACCCACACCTACACCAACCCAGGACCGAAGTACGTCACCCTGACCGTCACCGACGTCTGCGGCGGCGGCTACGAAGTCTGGGACACGTTCGTCGACGTCTCCTTGCCGCAGTTCCCGGGTACGAACGACGACTGGAGATTCTTCACCGGGGTCAACGGCGTCATCGACACCAGCGACTTCAGGATCGTGTTCCCCAACGACGTCGTCAGCATCCTGTACGAGTCGCCCAACGGCACCTACTTCAACGACCCGTACTACGTCTTCGGCAACCCCGTCATCGGGATCCCGCAGCCGTTCCTCCCCGTGCCCGGCGCGTGGGTGGACCCGCTCAACCCCGGGTTCTTCCCGCTGATCGACGGGGTCACTCCGATCGGTCCGCTTCCGCCGGCACCGATCCTGCCCGGAGGCAACCTGCACTCATTCCTCGTCCCACCTGGTCTCAGCGGCCAGGACCTGATGCTGCAGGCGCTCGTCATCTCGCCCCAAGCCGGGAACGGCATCTTCGGGACGAGCGACGCGAAGGTCATCCAGTTCCGATAGACGGAGCGGACCCGGAAGCGTGTGAAGTGATCCGCTCTTCCGGGAGCGCGCACCTCCCGAGCGTGTGAACCAATCTGCCTCCGGATGGGAGCGCGGACCTCCAGAGCGTGTGAAGCAATCCGCTCTGCCGGGAGCGCGGACCTCCAGGTCCGCTCTGGGTCCGGATCCGGCTCTGCCGCCGGGGCGGACCTCAAGGTCCCGGCTCCCATCAGAGAGGATTGCTTGAAGCGCTCTCCAGGTTCGCTCTGACGCCGTTGCGGGAAAGGCGCCCGCAAGGGGGGTCGCCAGAGCGGACCTGGGGGAGGCGCGCAGCGGCTACTTGCCGCCGCGGCGGCGACGCGGCGGTCGCTCTTCCTTCATCAGCTCCTCGAACATGTCGAAGAGCTCGTCCACGAGATCGTGCATCTGGTCGCGTTCGCCGCGGCCGCTCCGGCGGGCGGAGGGCTTCCGGGTCAGGTCCCACGCGTCCAGCCAGGCGATCTTGCTCGGGCGCAAGCCGTGGTCGACGACGAGGCGAACGGTGAAGTCGCGCATGTGGGCCGCACCGTAGAAGATGGCGATGCGCTTCTTGCCGGCCTTGACCTGCTCGTCGAACTTCTGCATCGCGACCTTGTTGCGCTCGGTGATGAGCACGCCGTTGAGGGTGGTGAGTCCGGCGATGCCGTTGAGCCCCTCGCGAGCGAGCTGCTCCGCCATCTGACGCTTCAGGGCGCTCTTGTCCTGCTGCTGGCCGAAGCCGAACATGCCACCGAGACCACCGAAGGGGTCCTCACCGCCCCGCTTCGGCGGACGGCCTTCGGCCTTCGCCTTCCGCTCCTCCAGGTTGCTCTGGCGGCGCATGTCGGCGAAGAGACCCGCGAGCATCGACAGCATGTCGTCGCCGCGCCGCTCCATGGCGTCGGGCAGGCTCGTGTCCGCGTGCACGAAGTGCTTGCGCTTGTATTTGATGTGGGACATCTGGCTCTCGAGGCCGAGCATGCGTCCCGGATCCATCATCATCTGGAACGGGTTCTTCCGGCGGCCACGGCCCATCTGGTCGCGCGGGTCCTCCTTGTGCGCGAGCTCGAAGAGCACGACGTCGTAATCACTGGCCAGCTGCCGGTCGATGGTCTCGAAGTACGCCTTCTCCCCCACGTGGACGACGCCCACGAGGTCGACGTACTCGATGTCGCTGTCGCCGAACGGCACGAAGCGCACGACCGAGGTCCGCAGCGCGGTCGGCTCGCCGGCCTCGCTCTTCGCGAGGTGGAGGAACGCCGGTTTCTTCACGTTCTTCCAGGCCAGGGTCGGCTTCCGGTCGGGTTGGGCAACGGCGATCCCGGGCAAGAGGACCAACACCGAGAGGAAGATGCGCATCAGGAAGAGGCCTTTCCGGGTAACTACACCCTGAGAGAAGCATACGTCACGGATGGCGAGGATTGCCGACGACTCGCCACTCTCTGCGCAGGCAACGCCCTCAGCCGCGCTCCCACCCCACGCGGGTTGCCTCACCTGCGCCGGATGGTCAGAACGGGACGTCCACCGCCTTGCAGAGGAATCGCATGAGCTTGTTGCCGTCTTTGAACCACTTCGCGAGCTGGTCGGCGAAGTCTGCCCGGGTCGCCACGGACACCTTGCCCTCCCGGAAACCGACGAAGTCCTTGCGCTTGAGGTCTTCGACGAACGGGTGCTCCGCGTCAAACCCCTCGGGGGCCGCTTTAGCGACTCCGCGTCGTGCAGTCCGCCGAAGGTCTTCCGAAACGCGGCGGCGTCGCGCGCCGCCTTCCACTCCCGTGGCTGGTCGACGATGTGCTGTCGGATGGCGGCAAGCGCCGGTGCCTCGGGGCGCCAGATGCCGACCCCGGCGTGCACCGACCCGGGTTCGATCCGCAGGTAGTAGCCGGGTGCGGGCACCTTCTTGCCGACCGCGTGGTGAAACACCATGGAGAGGTGGGCATTGAAGGGACGCTTGTCTTTGGAGAATCGCACGTCGCGGAAGATCCGCATCATCGATCCGCCGACCTTGCGATCGTCCGCGACGAAGTGTCTCGAGACCTTCTTCAGCCGCGGCGACATATCCGCGATGAACGCGAGCGCGGGGTCGAGATAGTCGGCGTCGTACCGGTCCCGATTCGCGTTGAACCAGGTCTTGTCGTTGTGCACGTCGAGGTCCTTCAGAAACGAGACCAGGCGGCGTGAGAAGACAGCGGGCATCGGGGAGCTCCAGTCGGTACAGACGGCGAGGACGGAGGTGAACAGGATACCGGTCGGTCGAGAGTGCCCGGGATCGACACCATCCTTCTTTTTCTCGCGGGCTCCGCCCTGTTAGCGTGCGTTCGCGATGTTCGAGGAACGGATCCTGTCCCGCCACCTCGCGCCGGTGTTCAAACCGACGTTCTGGCGGACGCTGCGGCGGGCCCAGCCCCACTCGATGGTCAGCAAGCGGCGCATGCAGAACCTCTGGCGTCTGCTCGGTCGCGTAGCGCGCGACGGCGTCGCCGGTGACTACGTCGAGCTCGGCACCGCGCGGGGCGGGACCGCGCTGTTGCTCGCTGCTCATCGCGACCTCTGCGGAGACGCCGCTCGCGAGGTCTGGCTCTACGACGCTTTCGAGGACTTCGACCCGCCCGCCGCCCGCTTCGACGACGTCGCCCGGCTGCTCTTCGACGAAGCCGGCCACGACCGCCGCCACGTCCACCTCGTGAAGGGCTTCTTCGACCGGGTCCTCCCCGACCGTCCCGCGCGCCCTATCGCCCTTCTCCATCTCGACGCGGGAGGCTACGAAGGAGTCCGCGACGCACTGAAGCTGACCCTCCCCCACGTGGCCGCGGGCGGGTGGGTCGTCTTCGACAACTACGGCGTCGACGAAGACTGCCGACGCGCCGTCCACGAGGTGCTCGACCCGGTCGCGATGGGCAACGACCTGTCGCGATTCGGACACACCCAGGTCTATGTCCAGGTGCCGGGCCCATGAGGCGCCACATCATTCGATGGACGGCGTTCTTGCTGATCGCGACGGGCATCTACGGGTGCATCGCGTTCAACCAGATCATGGACAGCATTGCCGCTGCGCTCGGTGAGGCCTTCGGGGCGTTCCTCGAGTCCATCGACCATGCCGATTGGCTCGACGTGAGCGATGCAGATGCTCTGCTCGGCATCGCTCCGTACGCGGGCACGAGCTACATCCTGGTGGATGGGTCGGACGTCGTGCGCCAGCGGAGCATTCTGGGCGAGGATCGCGATGTGCGCATCCAGGGGGCCCGGCTCATCAGCACGATCACGATCGACGATCGCATCGTTCTCCTCGACGACGCGACATCCACCCTGCTCATCGTGGACGCAACGCTGACGACTCTCCACGGGATCCCCGCGCCGGCACCGCCTGACGGGGAGATCTGGGTGGCGCTCATTCGATCACCCGAGGATGGGATCTGCGACGTGGGGCTGGTCGGCAACGGCGGTGCGATCCTATGGCTGGCTCCGGGTGATTGGCTCCCGCTCCGGCTCGAACGCGTGCCCGTCGAGGGGATCTCGGCGGCACACCTGATGGACGCCGATCAGCTGTTCGTGGCTTCGCGGAGCGGAGGACAACGCGTCATGCGCGATCCGTGGACGCGCCGTTGGTTGCTGCGGTCACCGACCGAATTCGACGACGTATCGGCAGCAGGTGTCATCGGCGACCGTTGCCTGGGTCTTCGCCTGACCGAGGTGCTCATTGTCGTCCCGTTCCCGTGGGCGTGGGACTCCTGGGCCACATCCCTGGGGATGCTGGAGCCCGCGGTCGTCCCGGCTCCGAAGTAGACTCGCGCCCCCGCGCATCGCCCTCCCGGATGCCTGAACCGGAGCTGCATCATGTCCTGTCGTCTGCCCCTGCTCGCCGCGCTCGTCCTCGCCCCGATCGTCCTGCCCGCACAGACCGATCCCGCGACGTTGACCCTCGACCGCATCCAATCCGGCGAGCTCCGAACGGAGGGATTCGGACCCGTTCGATGGCTGGCGGACGGCTCGGGCTACACGACGCTCGAGAACGCGAAGGGCGGCGGGCGCGACCTCGTGCGCTACGACCCCGGGTCGGGCAAGCGCACGGTCCTCGTCGCCGCCAGCCAGCTCATCCCATCGGGGCGCGATCGCCCGTTGCGGATCGCCGACTACGCGTGGTCGCAAGACGCGACGAAGCTCGTCGTGTTCACGAACACCCGCCGCGTGTGGCGGTACCACACCCGCGGCGACTACTGGGTGCTGGATCGCGCATCGGGCAAGCTCACCCAGCTCGGGGCAGGGCTGGAGGAGGCGACGCTCCAGTTCGCGAAGCTCTCTCCCGACGGCACCCGCGCGGGCTACGTGCAGGCGAACGACGTCTGGGTCGAGGACGTCGCCACCGGAAGCAGGCAGAAGCTCACCGAGGGCGGTTCGGCGACCCTGTCCAACGGCACCTTCGACTGGGTCTACGAGGAGGAGTGGGGACTACGCGACGGCTTCCGCTGGAGCCCGGACGGCAAGCGCATCGCCTACTGGCAGATCGATGCGTCGGGAGTCGGGGTCTGGACCCTGATCGAGAACACGGCGGGGCTCTATCCGAAGCTCAAGCAGTTCCCCTACCCCAAGGTCGGCACGAAGAACCCGGCCTGCCGCGTAGGAGTGGTCTCCGCGGATGGCGGCAAGACGACGTGGCTCGACCTCCCTGGCGACGCGCGTGACGACTACGTAGCGCGCATGGAGTGGGCGGCCTCCTCGGACGAGGTCGTCGTGCAGCGAGTCAATCGTCTGCAGAACGAGAACCGGATTCTGCTCGCGAACGTCCGTACCGGGAAGGCGCGCACCGTGTTCACCGACCGGGATGACGCGTGGGTCGACATCGACGACGACCTGACCTGGGTCGACGACGGCTCCGCGTTCCTCCTGCCCAGCGACCGCGACGGATGGCGCCACGTCTGGCGCGTCCCCCGGGCGGGGGGCGAGCCCACGCTCATCACCCCCGGCGACTATGACGTCGTCAGCATCCAGTGCATCGACCAGACAGGCGGCTGGATCTACGTCATCGCGTCGCCGAAGGACCCGACCCAGCGTTTCCTCTACCGCGTCCCGATCAAGGGTGGCCCGCCCATCCGCCTCACGCCGACGTCCGCCCCCGGCACGCACGCCTATCAGGTGGCGCCCGACGCGAGCTACGCGATCCACACCACCTCCTCCTTCGGATCACCGCCGAAGATCGCCCTCGTGCAGCTCCCCAAGCACGCCACCATCCGCACCTTCGTCGACAACCAGACCCTGCGCGATCGCGTCGCGAAGATCGCCAAGGGTCCCGCCGGTTTCTTCCGGGTCGAGACCGACGACGGCATCGCCCTCGACGGCTGGATGATCCGCCCACCGGACTTCGACCCGACCAAGCGCTACCCGACCCTCGTGCACGTCTACGGCGAACCCGCCGGCCAGACCGTGCTCGACCGTTGGGGCGTCGGCTACTACACCTGGCACCTGATGCTCGCCCAGAAGGGCTACGTCATCCTCAGCATCGACAACCGCGGTACCCCGGGCCCTCGAGGTCGCGCCTTCCGCAAGTCCGTCTACGGCCAGATCGGCACCCTCGCCTCTCACGATCAGGCCGCCGCACTCCGCGCCGCACAGAAGAAGTTCCCCTTCCTCGACCCCACCCGCGTCGGAATCTGGGGCTGGTCCGGCGGCGGCTCCATGACCCTCAACATGCTCTTCCGCCACCCCGACCTCTACCACATGGGCATGGCCATCGCGTTCATCGCCAACCAGCGCTTCTACGACACCATCTACCAGGAACGCTACATGGGCCTCCCCACCACCAACGCGAAGGGCTACCGCGAGGGCTCCCCCATCACCCACGCCAAGAACCTCCGGGGCGACCTCCTCATCATCTACGGCACCGGCGACGACAACTGCCACTACCAGAACTGCGAAGCCCTGGTAAACGAGCTCATCCGCCACGGCAAACAATTCCGCATGATGGCCTACCCCAACCGCAGCCACGGCATCCACGAAGGCCCCGGCACCCGCCGCCACCTCTTCGAGATGATGACGCGCTACGTCGAGGAGAAGCTCCCTGCTGGTGGGCGCTGAGGCCAAGCCCGGCGCGATCGATTAGTCTTCGGTCCATGATTCCCACGAAGCCCCTCACCGTCCTCGGCCTGGTCGCGGGCCTCTTTCTTCTCGGCGGATGTGACAAGACGGAAGCGTCGGCGATCCGGTTGGAGCTGTCCAAGGACGGTTCGGGCGTCCTGACGGTCACGTCTCTGGCCGCACCGAGCGAGCCCACGAATCTCGAGTCCGAGTGTTCGGGCGTGACGTTCGATGCCAGGGCAGCGGTCGTCCGGGTACGGGGAAGAGTCGCAGCCGGTGCATCACCCGTGATCGCGGGAATCCGGTGCGAACGAGGTCCTTCGAACTTGCGGATCCGCATCCCCAGGGGAGCCGACCGCAAGTGGGCCTCTGCACTCGCGCCGACGGACGCTGCCGACCGGCGCGAGGTCGAGCGTGCCACGAAGACAGGTGGACTCGGCAAGTCCGTCCGCATCGAGGTCAGGGTCCCGTACGAGGTCACGGTCCATGGGTTTCACCCGCAGCTGAGTCGGCTCAAGGAGACCGTTGAACAGGACGCGGGCGTCTGGGTCTGCGCACTCCTGCTTCCGGTGGACCTGGAGAAGAGCGACCACGATCTCATCTGGGACCTGGCCTGGCGATCCGAGTAGGTCTACTGGACCACGAAACGCGTAACCGTCTGCGGGGAGGACCTCGTGGGATCACGGAATCGCGGACGGCAAGGAGGACCTCGACGACATCGTCAACGCGATCGCGCGTGCGATCTGGGATCTTGATGACAACCGGGCGCGGTCGGCCGCGACCATCGGGGGAACGTCATGAGCTGTCAACCCGGGTTCCCGCCTGCGGAACCGCGGCTGCGGCACAGCGATTATCGTGGACGATCCACGACCCCCACCGTCCTTGAGCCAGATGGACACTGACGAGGATCTCCAGGAACTCGCGTCGGCCGACGAAGAGGTACAGGCCGTCGGCGACCTGTATCGCCGCCACCACCCGGCCGTCCTGCGGGTGACGCAGGCGTTGCTGCGTCAGGGGGCCGATGCGCAGGACGCGGCGCAGGAGGCGTTCCTCAAG
>NZBC01000012.1 GCA_002687715.1 Planctomycetota bacterium
ACCGGCCACCACCACCAACCCCCGTCGTCGAGCCAGGCGCGGACGCCTCGGTTCTCCCACTGATCGGCGAACTCGGCCAGCTCGTTGCGGACGCCTCGGGGCATCGGCCCAAGGCTGTTGGAGTTCATGTAGACGGTGTGGGCGAGCGACGGGAATTCGTCGCGCCACGAACTCCAGGTTCGCGTGGAGGCCGTGTCGGTCGTCAAGACTGGCCGCCCTGGATGTCGTTGACGAACCCGTAGAGGCGATCGAGCCGCTGCGAGTCTTCGCGCTTGTGATAGATGTGGATGAGGTTCGCCATCATCCGTCGCACCATCTGCCGGTCCTCGACCGGCTGCAGGTATTCCTCACGCCAGGAGTGGCGGAAGCCGGCGAGCATCGCTTTGCAGCTTTCGCGGGTGAGGATGCGCCCACCGCCGAACGGGTCGATGAAGAACGTCTCGCCGTCGGTCTCGAATTGCACGAGGAAGTGACACGGCATCCCCACGCCGCGCAACGACAGACCGGCACGGCGTCCGACCATCATGTAGATGGCCGAGAGAGAGATCGGAATGCCGAGGCGCTGCTGAAGGACGTGGTTGATGAACGAGTTCTTCGGCTCGTAGTAGTCGTCGGCGTTTCCGTTGAACCCCTCGCGTTCGGCGAGCACGCGCCCGAGGACCTCGGCGCGCTGCCGTGGACCCTGGCACGAGGCGAGCTCATCCGCGACGAGGTCGCCGAGTCGGTCGAGCTCGCCGATGATGGTCGATCCATCGACTTCCGGGTTCTCGATCCGGGCGAGCAGAACCGATGCCGTTTCGAGATCGCAGTCGCCGTCGGACAGCACGCCACTCAGGCGCTCGCACAGTTCCTCGATGCGGATCTCGTGGAGCAGGATGCGCGCGCGCGCCCGTAGATGGGCGTCAGCGCTGTCTCTCGCCTCCTCGAGCGCGGTGAGGCCAGCGTGTCCGAGTTCACGGAATCGCGCTGCCACCGCTGCGCGAACGGTGTCGCTGTCGTCGTGGAGGAGATCGAGGAGTGCGGTGATCTGGGTGCTGCTCACGTGCCGGGTCCTGTCACGAGGCGTCCGGTCGATGGCGGTTCAACCAACCAGTATGGGTATCGGGGATGAGCGTCTCAAGGCCGTCTCATGAAGGGCTCGAGGTCTACGCCCAGACCGTCCGCCATGCGGTTGATGTAGTTGAAGTACGAGGTGACCTGAGCCAGATCCAGGATCGCGGCGTCGTCCAGCCCGACCTCTTTCAGCGGGATCAGGTCGTCCGGACTCATCTCCTGCGGCTCGAGCGTGAGCTTCTCCGCGTAGGTGCAGAGCGCCTGCTCCCGAGGTGACAGTCCCGCCGCGCGCCAGTCCTGCTTGACCGCCTCGACCCGATCCGCATCGTTGATCTCCGCCTGGAGATCGTGCCCGTGGGCCTCCGTTCAGTAGAAGCAACCGTTCGCCGCCGACACGATCGTGGCGACCAGCTCCCGCTCCGCCCGGGAGATCCCCGTTTCCCCGATCATCGCCGCCAGATACAGCCCCATGCTGGCTTGCAGCTGCCGCGGTCTGAGGCTTTGCAATCGCAGGATGTTCCACACCCTCCCCGCGCGCTTGCTCGCCTCGTCGTAGATCCGACCGAGCAGACCCGCGGGCTTGTCCTCGGGCGCCACCGTGTTGATCCAGGCCATGTCTCCGTTATACGCGAAGGGGCCGACTCCCCGAGGAGTCGGCCCCTTTTTCGTCGCGCAGCGGTGGCCAGGGTGCCTTAGAACCCAGGTACCTTGGCGGCCTTCTGGTACGCGTGGAAGCAGAGCCCCCATGACACCAGGAAGAACCCGGCGGCGATGTAGTCCTTGTGCTCACCCCAGCCGGCCGAGTACTCGTTGAGCATGGTGAAGACGAGCACGAACGACATGTAGGTGTTGTGCTTGGACCGGGTGCCAGCGAGCTTGGCGAGGTCCCCATCCGGAGCTTCACCGTTCTTGATCGCGGTGATGATCTTCTGCTGCGCGGGCCAGATGCGGTACCAGACGTTGAACGCCATGAAGGTGCCGTACATGCCGCCGATGTGGATCAGCGCGCCGCGATAGCTGACCTCGTCGATGCCCATGCGATAGAAGAGGAAGAGGGCGGTGGTGATGGCCCAGCCGCCGAAGAACGCCTTCTGCGGGGTATTGAGGACGGTTTTCACGATCGCGTCATACGCGAAGACGCCGAGGTACGTGACCCCGAGCATCACGAAGGGCAGGGCGCCCCAGTGGGACTCGCCGCCCTCCCACATCAGCTTCTGGTGATAGAAGACGACCGCCATCAACAGCACGCCGGAAATCCACGTCCAGGCGGCACCCCACCGGAACCAGTAGAGCGTGCGCGGGATCAGCTCCGGGATGACCTTCTTCTTCGAATCGGCATCGAGCGTCGGAGCGAACGCGGAGTTCACCCAGTTGAAGAAGTAGAGCAGGCCGATCCAGGTGATGCCGGCGAGCACGTGGATCCACCGGAAGATGCCATTGAGATACGGTTGCAGGTCATCCATTGAGGGTCGTTCTCCCTGAGCTCGATTGGCGAGTCCCGAACCGCCGCGGCGTCAGACAGTGACGCTTTGCGGGGTCGGTGTCAAGGCGCGAGGGCCGCCTCTATTTCTTGAACCGGAACTCCAGCGGCGGAAGCGGCTTGCCCGCCTCGACGGTGACTTCCCGGGTCTGGGTGCCGAGGTCGGCGTGGCGGGCTTCGATCGTGTAGGTCCCTGGCGGAAGGGGCTTGGGGAACGCCCATGATCCGTTCGGGGACGTGACCGCGAAGTAGGGGTGGTCGACGACATGAAGCCACGCCTGCATCCACGGATGAATGTCGCACTTGGCGAGGATGTCGAGCTCTTCGGTCCGGAACTGCCAATGGTACGACGAGCCCTTGGTCGGCGTCGTCTTGTTGAAGCCCTGCTTGCTCGCCTTGGCCGTGTTCACGTTGTGGGACGTCGCGTCGCTGTTCAGGAACTTGACCGGCTGGCGGAGGCGGACGCCCGCGACGTGCGGCACATAGACGCAGCCTTGCTGGTCGATCACCAGCTCGTCCTTTACCCACTCGAACGTGAACTCCTCCAGCCCCTTGGTCACGTGGACGAACACGTCGCGCAACCGCAGTCTGCCGTCGACGGTCTCGACCACGATGCGCTCCGTCGCGACCGGGTTCTGGTGGCTCGCCTTGCAGTAATGATCGGCACCCATGTTGATCCCGGGGCGCTTCGGTGTCTTCCCGGAGTAGAGCACGAGGCCGCCCACCGGCGAACCTTGGGCGAGCTGCTCCGATGTGGGTTCCTTGACGGTGCGTGACGGCCACTCCATTTCCTCGCCAGAGTCACCGCAGCTGGCCATGCCGATCCCGATGGACCCGGCGATGGCGACGACGACCAAGACGGCGATGAGCGGGCGGCGCGACGGAGTCGAAGCGGCGTTGGAGGTCGACATGGGAGCACCCTAACAAGGGTCCCTGACGGTGTGCAGCGCCCTTCTGCTACGGTGTCCACATGCGAAACCTCGTCGTCTTTCTCGTGGTGGGGCTGGCAGCAGGCTCGGCCGTCGCCCAGGGCGAGAAACCCACCGCAAAGGCACCGCAGCTCCGCCAGGATGCGGGCGCGCTCGCTCTCCTCGACAAGGCTGACGCGATCCTCTATTCCGCGTCGACGGCTGGGCTCCAGGACCTGAAGTACCGCCATGAGTTCTCGGTCCTCCCGGGCATCTCGGTGGCGGTGAAATGGAAGGCTGCGCCCGAGAAGCTGGCGGGCTCGCTGATCATCGCGCCCACGACCCCGACCCACATCCGGCACTTCGCGGAGAGCAACCGCAAGGTCTACGTCGATCTCGCCACCCGCATTGCCGAGATGATGACGGGCAAATCGAACCGCAGCATCTACGGGAAGGACGAGCTTCAGCTCGTCGAGAAGAACCAGGTCAAGGTCATCGCGAAGTCGGCACGAACGAAGGCGATCTACGACGAGCACTTGATCACCTTCGACGAGCGCGGCCTCCCCGTGAAGACGCGCAGCAAGAAGGGCGGCACGACCACCGACCTCTCGGTGTCGTTCACTCAGCGGGAAGGCAAGTGGTTCGTCGACAGGGTCGACAGCACGGCCACCCCGGCCGCCGGGCAGTCGCGCAAGACCACCATGGGCTTCGAATACGCGGCGGTTGCCGGGTACACCTTTCCCAAGAAGATCAAGGCCGACGCCGCGGCGGGCAAGTCGGAACAGACGTTCGTCGACATCCATCCCAACACCGGTCTGAAGGACGCCGACTTCAAGGACTCCGACCCGAAGAAATGAGCCGAACGCGGTTCTCTGAGCGGGCCCCCGAGTTCGAGGCGGCGCTCGCGACTCCGTTCCACCACGGGGTCGTCGATGCGGTGGAGGCGGCCATTGGCGAAGTCGCCCCCGGGGTGGCGATCGAGGTCGGCTGCGGCGCCGGGACCTTGGTCGATGCATGGCGTACTCGTGGCCACCGGGTGATCGGCGTCGACGCCACGTTCGAGATGTGCGCCGCGACCCGGGTTCGCGCCGGCGTCCTGGCCGCGTGTGCCGATGCATGCCGCCTGCCGTTCGCCGCCGATTCCGCCGATGTCCTCGCGAGCACGTTCTGCCTGCAGATCGTGCCGGACCCCGGGGCAGCCTTGCGGGAGGCCGCTCGCGTCCTGCGCCCGGGCGGGCGCTGCGCGATCGCCATCCAGGCTCCCGATTGGACAGAATCAGGGGCGTTCGATCTCGCAGCCCGGCTCGGCATGGTCGGCGGCGATTGCGATCACCTGGTCCGGATTGCCCGGGTCGCACCCGGCTCGTGGCGATTCTCTACGGAGGAGCTGCGGGCCTTGTTCGCCGACTCGGGGCTCGAAGACATCGTGATCGTCCGCGTGATGGCCGGCGTCTTGGTCGCCTCTGCGACGGCGCCTTGATCGCCGCCCCGCGTCCGGCCAGAATCCCCCATGGCCATGAAGGACCACGATCTCCACGTCTACAACTCCTTGTCCCGCGAGAAGGAGGAGTTCAAGCCCCTGACCGAAGGCCATGTGGGGATGTACGTCTGCGGTCCGACCGTGTACTCCGACGCTCATCTCGGACATGCGAAGAGCTACGTTTCCTTCGACGTCATCGTCCGGTATCTGCGTCACCTCGGGTTCAAGCTGCGGTACGTGCAGAACATCACGGACGTCGGTCACCTCACCGACGATGCGGACGAGGGCGAGGACAAGCTCGAAAAGCGCGCCCGGCTCGATCAGGTCCACCCGATGGAGTTGGCCGAGACCTACACCCGTCGCTACCTGCGGGACATGGACGCACTGAAGGTCGTGCGTGCCGACATCTATCCGCGGGCCACGCAGCACGTCCCCGAGCAGATCGCCATCGTGAAGGAACTCGTCGAGAAGGGGCACGCCTACGAGGTCAATGGCAACGTCTACTTCTCGGTCCCGTCGTGGGAGGCGTACGGCTGCCTGTCCGGGCGCAAGAGCGACGAGCAGGAAGCCGTGCACCGCGTCGAGGTCCGTAGCGACAAGAAGGACCCGCGCGATTTCGCGCTGTGGAAGGTCGCGGATGGGGGGCACATCCTGCGCTGGGACAGCCCCTGGGGTTGGGGCTATCCGGGCTGGCATGTCGAGTGCTCGGCGATGGCTGTGAAGTATCTCGGCGAGACGTTCGACATTCACGGCGGAGGCCTGGAGAACCAATTCCCGCACCACGAATGCGAGATCGCTCAGAGCAACGCGACCGGGCATCCCTTCGCGCGGTACTGGCTGCACAACAACATGATCAACGTCGATGGCGTCAAGATGGGGAAGTCGCTCGGGAACTTCGTCACCATCGAGGACGCGCTGCGTGACCACGACCCGGAGGCGATTCGTGCGTTCCTGCTCATGACCCACTTCCGTTCGCCGGCGAACTACACGGTCGAGGGTCTGACCGCTGCGCGTAACGGACTCGATCGTCTGCAGGGCTGCGTTGCGAAACTGGTGGAGGCGACCGGTGCTGCGCCCGAGGCCGAAGGTCCGAGTGACGCGGTGCTCGCGGAGGCGGTGGCCAGGGCCGATCGCGACTTCCACGCCGCGATGGACGACGACTTCAACACCCCGATCGCGGTCGCCGCGCTCTACGATCTCGTGAAGCCCGCGAACCTCGCGTTGGCCGCGGGGAACGCCTCTCGCGCCGCTCTCCAGTCGGCACTCGACCTGTTCACGGGGCTTGGCGAGGAGGTTCTGGGCATCGTCGGCGACCCGACTGTGGACGAGGGGAGCATGGCCGCTGATCCGTTCATCGAATTGCTGCTCTCCGTCCGCCACGACCTCAAGCAGCAGAAGCTCTTCGACGTCGCCGACCACATCCGGAACGGCCTCACCGATGCGGGAATCGAGGTCCAGGACGGCAAGGACGGAGCGACCTGGTCGCGAAAGTAGTCTCTCGGGAGCGCGGACCTCCAGGTCCGCTCTGACGGCGCAGCCGGATTCTCCAAGCCGTCCTGACGGCGAAGCCGGTTTCGGACC
>NZBC01000013.1 GCA_002687715.1 Planctomycetota bacterium
CATGGAGATCACCGAGGCCTGATCGGGTCGGTGTCGGGGTCAGGATTCTCGCCTGCGTATTCCTCGGGATCCAGGTCGGCCGTTTCGTTCGCCGTCAGCCGGGCCAGCCCCTCTCGGCGTCGTTTCACGATCCGTGACGCCCCCATGATGACTGCGACGATCAGGAAGAGCCCGACGAAGAGCTGGCCGAGGACCGCTGGCACCCAGCTCTTGTCGTCGCGCAGCGAAGCCATCCAGCGCTCCTCGAGTTGATCCACCGGGAACAGGAATACCTCGTGAGCGGCATCGGGAAAGGACGTTCCGTTCCGCATTCGGCGCAGGAGATCCCGCAGCGGCTCGCGACCGGCGATCTGCCGGTCGAGGAATGCCACGAATGACAGTGACTGTGCATACGCCAACGACGACGCGCCCTCGGACCGCGGAAACGAATCTTCGAGGTCGGCCAGCGCATGCACTCGTCCGAAGAACGCTCGCATCGCGAGATTCGGCGAATCCGGCGCGAACAGACGCCCCTCGGCGAACTGGGCGAGTCCTTCGTCCAGCCACCGTGGGAGTGCGGCGGCGGTGGGTTCGGAGAGCAAATGGTGGACGACGATATGGCAGAGTTCGTGGATCAGGATGCCATCGACGCGCTGCCACGCGCTCTCCTTGATGTCCAGGCGGATGATGATGCGGTGGGCCGAGGGCAGGGCGACGCCGCCGACCCAGTCCGGTAGGACGTGGCCCGTCGCCCCCCGCACCTTCTCGCGCAGCGCGTTGAAGTCCTCGACGAGTTCGATGCGCAGCCCTTCGGGAGGATGTCCGCCCGTCACCCGCTGGACGCGGGCGCGTGCGGACCCGTACGCATCACGAAACGCCCACGCGGAGGACCGCCGACCCGCGGGGTAGACGATGGTGGCTTCGCGGATGGTCAGCGTCCCGCGGCCGCTCGGCGGTTGGCCCTGTGCGCGGACCCCGAAAGAGACCGCAAGCAGGACCAGGAACGTGGGGGCGAGTCGCGTCACGCCCGTTATCATGCCCCGTGTCCTTCCTGGGGAGCCCCTGGTTTCGCGACTTCCGTAACCGCGCACTGGCTGGTGCGACGGGCTTGGCGGTGCGAGGCCTCTATCTGACCGTTCGTTTTCACGACCACGGCTGGACCCGCGTCCGCGAAGAATGGGCCTCCGAACGCGGCGTCATTCTCACCGTGTGGCACAACAGCCTCATGATCCCGCTTGGCCATGAGTGTCGTCATGGCGTGCACGCCTTGATCTCGTCGGGCCGCGACGGAGAGTTCGTGGCCCGCGTCTTTCGTGGATTCGGCGTCGAAGCGTTGCGGGGCAGCTCGACCCGGCACGGTCTGCGTGCGTTGCGGGAAGCCATCCGGAAGGACTCGGGCCGGGGGCGGTTCGCGGTGACACCGGACGGGCCGCGCGGACCTCGATACTCGTTCGGGCCGGGAGTGACGTTTCTCGCCTCTCGGACCGGCATTCCCGTCGTGCCCGTTGGCATCGCTGTGTCGCGTGCGTGGCACCTCCGAACCTGGGACCGATACCGTATCCCGAAACCGTTCAGCATTGCGCACCTCGTCTTCGGGGCGCCGCGTATCGTGCCAGCAGGAGCGCGGCGCGAAGATCTCGCCCAGCAGACGAAACACCTCGAGGCGGACCTGAGGTCCGCGAGCACCGAGGCGGCGGAACACGCAGGAGTGTCATGGCCGGATCTACCACGTTCGTGACGAAGCTCGACCAGGACGCGGGGCAACGCCTCGAGACGATGCTGCGAGACGCCGGTTACGAGTTCCGCGAGGTCGCCCATGCGCGGTTCGGCGCTAAGGGCGAAGGCGTCAACGCGGTTCTCTACACCAGCGGCAAGCTCGTCATTCAGGGCAAGGGCCTCGCCGACTTCAAGCTCATGCGCCTGTCCGAGATCACGGGACCTCCGGTCGCCCGCCTCGAGGTCGCGACCATTGGCTGCGACGAGGCCGGCAAGGGCGACTACTTCGGACCGCTCACGGTTGCGGCGGTCGCGCTGACCCCCGAGGAGGAGCCGTTCCTGGACGAGGTCCCGTTGCAGGACTCGAAGACGCTGCGCGACGGACAGATCTCCGAGGCCGCCGAGCACCTGCGCAACGTCCTGCCGCACGAGGTGATCACGATCGGCCCGAGTCGATACAACGACCTCTACGAGTCGTTCGGTAACCTCAACCGCTTGCTCGCGTGGGCGCACGCGAAGGCCATGCTCGCGTTGCACGACAAGACGGGATTGAAGCGCGTGCTGCTCGACAAGTTCTGCGATGAGTCGGTGGTGAAGCGGGCGCTCGGGGCGCGAGCCGGCGACATCGAACTCGAGTCGCGCCCGCGCGCCGAGGAGGATCCCGCGGTTGCCGCGGCGTCGTTGCTCGCGCGTGACGCTTTCGTTCGCGGCATCGCGCGCCTCAAGTGGGTCGCTGGCATCACTCTGCCGAAAGGCGCGGGCGCCCCGGTGCTCAAGGCCGGGCGCGCCCTCATCGCCCAGAAGGGCCGCAACATCCTGCGCGAGGTTGCGAAGCTTCATTTCAAGACGACCGAGGATATCACGTAGTCTTCACCTCGATCCGCCGGGGCTGGGCGGCAGCGACCTTCGAGAGTTGCACCACGAGGAGCCCGTCCTCGAATGTGGCGGACACGTTCTCCGCATCCACCGCCACCGGAAACTTGAAGCGTCGCGCGAACGCACCGTAGCGTCGTTCGGCGTGGCGAACCTGCTCACCCTCGCCGGCTTCGGGGCGCGTCTTCTCGCCCTTCAACGTGAGCAAGCCATTCTCGAAGGTGACGTCGATTGCGTCCGGTGCGAGTCCCGAAACCTCGGCGGTCACGACGTAGCCCGACTCGTTCTCGCGCACTTCGACCGCGGGGGTCCACGAGCTCCCTCTGCGCGCAGGGCCGATGAGGCCGCCGAACACGTCGTCCATCCATGGGGTCGAGAGACAGTTGTTCGTTGAGTAGCTGACCATGAGGCATCCTCCTTGGAAAAAGGCCGCGAGAGAGAGAGCAAGGGGTGTGCCGCACGTGATGGAACGATCGTTCCGAAACGACGCAAACCCCTGTCCTAGAGCTGGGTTGGGAGTGCGCGTGGGAACCACGTCGGCCATGACGCAGCATGCGGGCACTGCGCCTTTGACAGGCGTCCTGACAGAAGGACAGGGCGGACTCAGCCGTCGGTCGCGGCCGGATCTTCGAGCCACGCGATGGCCGACGACACGACCCGCATGCGCGGAGGGAATCCGCAGTGACCTCCGCCATCGACCCACCGCACCTCCAGGTTCGATGATGGGTTGACGAGACTCCCGTGGAGCGTCGAGGCAGGGATCATCGGGTCGCGCCGCTCTGCGATGAGCAGCGCGGGAATACCGAGCGTGCCGAGGCGCGGGCCCACCGACGCCTGACGTGCGTAGGTGTCCGCGTCGGGCCAGCCGTAACGAGGTGCGACGATGGCTCCGTCCCACGCCTCGAAGGTGCGGAGTCGGCGGAGGTCCCCTTGGTAGGTGAGGCGCCCGCGGGCAATGCCGACGCGAACCATCTCGCGCAGCTTCTTGAGCATGTACTCGCGATACGGGTAGACGACGGGGCGGTCGAGGTGATGCCGTACGGGAAGCAGATCCACCGGGGGGCAGATTGCCGCGATGGCATCGCAGGGCGTGGTGCGATCGACCGCGTGAAGGTCGGCGGCGAGGTGAAGCGCCATGTGCCCGCCCATCGAAAACCCGAGCATGGTCCGCCTCCGGAATCCGGCGAGCTCCTTGGAGCTGATGGCGGCGTGAAGGTCTGCCGTGAGCCCGGCGTGGTGGATGTCCTCGCCGAGGGCATCGGCGCCGCGCACGTTCACCCTCAACACGGCGATCCCCCGTGCGAGCGCTTCGCGAGTCGCGTGACGGACGTACCAGCTCTCCGAACACCCTCCGAGCCCGTGGACGATCACGACGGCCGTGGTCGCGGCATCGACGGCATGCCACAAGCCGGTGATCCGGATTCGCCGTTCGTCACCGGGGTCGCGGGGGACTTCGGTGTCCCACGGCTGGCCGGGCTCAACCCGACCGGGTACTAGGGTACGGCCGATCGTGGGAGCCAGCGTCCAGAAGTGCCCGCGTGCGCGACGGAACATCACTGGTCCGCGTGCAGCGCCGCGTTGAGCTTCGATCCCATGATCCCGAACCGCCTGTTCCGCTCGCCGCTCGTCGGTTCGCAACCACCTCGGACCGTGTGGCGTCTCCACCGGGGATTCGACGCCGCTGCGGGGCGGGTCCGATCCGATGCTCTCGGCGCGATCGCGGGCACGACCCTGGTCCGGACTCGGGTCGCCGCCCGTCGGACGCGCGAGATCGCGAGTCCGCCCGCGACCCACTGAACGACGGTCGAGAACGTCAGCACCAGAAGGGAGCCCATCGACTCTCCATCGTACCCAGACCCCCGATCCATCGGCAATCGCCCTAATTCACTGTCGAGCAGTGGGTTGCGGAGTCAGAAACAAGAACATGCGGAGGGCCCCTTGAATGTTCATGCGAATCATGGCGATACTATGCGCATATCCTGGTTCCTCGACCCGGTCCCGAACGATGCCACCAGACACCACTCGCCGCGATCAGAGACTCGATGCCCTTCGTGGAATCCTCGCGTCGGGGAACGTGCGGGGTCAGGGCGAGCTGGTGGACCTGCTGAGAGGCCGCGGGTTCACCGTGACCCAGTCGTCGGTGTCGCGCGATCTGCGAGCCCTCGCGGTGGCCAAGGTTCGGGGTGCCTATCGGTTGCCCACGGACGCGGCGCCGGATCGACTGGCCAGGTTGGGCGAGGTGTTGCGGGACTCCGTGCGCGGCACCGTCGGAGCCGGCGCCAACCTCCTCGTCGTCCATACCGTCGTGGGCATGGCGACGAGGGTCGGGTCACTGCTGGATCGCTCAGGGTGGACGGAGATCCTCGGCACGGTGGCGGGAGACGACACGTTGTTCGTCGCCGTAGGCAGCCTGCGAGATCGGAAGCGTGTCGGGGCCCGGCTCGAGCAGTTGGGTGCGGCGCGGGAGATGGAACATGCCTGAGGCAATCGTTCTTGCGTACTCCGGAGGGCTCGACACCAGCTACTGCGTGCCGTGGCTCATCGACGAGTACGGCGCGGAGGTCATCACGGTCACGGCGGACGTCGGGGGCCTCGATGCGGGCGAGCTCGGGGCGAAGAGTCGCGCAGCGGGCGCGACGCGTCACGTGCACGTCGACGCGCGACGGACGTTCTTCGACGAGATTCTGCGATGGCTGATCGCGGGCAACGTGCTGCGGGGCGAGTTCTACCCGCTGTGTGTCGGCGCCGAGCGCAGCCTGCAGGCTCGCGAGGTCGCCCGCGTGGCCCGGGAGCTCGGCGTCACCGCCGTCGCCCACGGTTGCACCGCCGCCGGTAACGACCAGGTGCGGTTCGAGGTCGCACTCCGGACGGCGGCGCCGGATCTGAAGATCCTCGCCCCGATTCGCGACCACGCCCCGAGTCGTGACGACGAAGTCGCGTACCTCGCGACGAAGGGTGTCGACGTCGCCGCGTCGACCGGCGCGTACTCGATCAACAGCGGACTCTGGGGCGTGACCATCGGTGGCCGCGAGACGCTCGACACCGCCGAGTCGATTCCGGAGGAAGCTTGGGCCCGCACACGCGGCGCTTTCGACTCTCCGAGGGCGGCGGAGCGCCACGTCATCGCCTTCGAGCGCGGAGTCCCCTGCGCCCTCGATGGAGCGGCGCTGGATCCGGTGGCCCTGATCGAAGAGCTCGATGCGCTCGCTGCCGGGTTCGGAATCGGACGGGGCATTCACCTCGGCGAGACGATCCTCGGCAACAAGGGCCGGGTTGCGTTCGAGGCGCCGGCGGCGTCGGTACTCATCACGTCGCATCGCGAACTGGAGAAGCTGGTCCTCACGGCGCGTCAACAGCGGACGAAGGACCACCTCGCCCGGATCTACGGCGATCTCGTGCACGAGGGGCAGTTTCTCGAGCCGAGCTGCCGGGACATCGAGGCGCTGTTCGAGAGCACGCAGCAGCGGGTGACGGGGACCGTGACCGTCCTCCTGCGCACCGGCAGCCTGTTCGTCGAAGGGGTGGCCTCGTTGCATTCGCTGCGCGCCGCGTCAACCGCGGTGTACGGCGAGGCTGCAGGAGAGTGGTCGCCCGAAGACGCGAAGGGGTTCTCGCGGCTGATCGGGCTTCCGGGGATCTTGCACGCGCGGGCGGGGACGCCCGCGCCGGGCTCCTCCGAGTCCGCGGAGTCGGCGCGATGAAGTCGGTCGTTCTGGACAAGATCGCGTCGGTCACGGCGAACTGCCGCCTGGGACGCGAAGTGAAGCTCGGTGGTGACTTCCCGTGCGCGGAAGGTGACGTGGTTGCAGTCCGCGTGCTGACGCGCAAGTCGACGTACGACCGGCTCGAGCTCACGACCGGGCGGTTCTCGACTTTGAAACCTGGCGATGTCATCGCGGGCGCACTCGGCCATCGGCGCGCGCTCATGGGATATGCGGGTCACATTCCGGAGACGCTCGCGGTGGGCGATGTCGTCAACCTGCTGAATATCGGCGGTTGCCTCGGCATCTGTACCTCCAGCAACCCGGACATCGGGGCGCCGTTCGAATGCGAAGTGCTCGGGCAGGTGCTGCACTTCCCGTATCTGGGGGAGCGGATTGGCGTGCCGGCCAACATCACGCAGGGTGCGGACCCGATCGGTGACGCGCTCGACGTGCAAGGCGTGCCGGTCGTCGCCGTCGTGGGCACGAGCATGAACTCGGGCAAGACGTTCGCATGCTCGAGTCTGATTCAGGAATTCGCCCGTCGGCGCCTTCGCGTCCATGCTGCGAAGTGCACGGGCGTGAGCCTCCGTCGCGACGTGCATGCGATGGCCGACGCTGGCGCGGCCGAGACGCGGATCTTCACCGACCTCGGTATCGTCACGACCCAGCGCTCCAATGCCCCCGCATTGACCAAGAGCATGCTGACGACGCTGGCTGCAACCAAGCCGGACGTCATCGTTCTGGAGCTCGGCGACGGGTTGATGGGGGACTACGGCGTCGATGCCATCCTCGCGGACGAATCGATCAAGGCTGCGCTGTCGGCCGTCGTGCTCGCGGCGAACGACCCGGTCGGCGCCTGGGGCGGGCATCGCCAACTCGAGGAGACGTTCGGGCTGAAGACCAGCGTGATCACTGGACCGTCCACGGACAACGTTGCGGGCACCGACCTGATCCGGGGCCGGATGGGTGTCGACGGACTGAACGCGCGGACGCAGTCACAGGAACTGGCCGCGTGCGTGCTCGGCCACCTCGGTCTCGCAGCAACGGAGGGGTCGACCCATGCGTGAGCTGCCGGTGATCGTATTGGGCGGCGCGGGGTACGTGGCGGGAGAGTTGCTGCGACTGCTCGCGATGCACCCTCATCTCCAACCGGCGGCCATCGTGTCAAGATCGCAGGCTGGGAAGGCCGTCCCCGAGGTCTTCCCCCATCTGCGGGGCGTGTGGGACACGTTGAAGTTCGTCGGCGAGGACGCCGTCGCGGGTGTGCTGGCCGGCGCAGCGTCGGAGATCGCGGTGTTCTCGTGCCTGCCCCACGGCGAGGCGGCCGCCCGTGTCGACCGGCTGCTCGATGAAGCGGTGGCCTCGAACGTCACGCTTCACGTGGTCGACCTGTCGGCGGACTTTCGGTTGCCATCGGTCGCGCATTACGAGGAGGTGTACGGCGGCTCCCACGGGGCGCCCGATCGCTACGACGCGTTCACGTGCGCGCTTCCCGACCTGGAAGCCCACACCCCGTCGGGTCCGGTCGCGCATCCCGGCTGCTTCACGACGGCCGTCACGCTCGCCTGTGCGCCGGCTCACGTCGGAGGCTTGGCCTCCGGCCCGTTCCGAGTCGCGGCGGTCACCGGGAGTACCGGTAGCGGTCGCAACCCGTCGCCGACGACCCATCATCCCGAACGTCACGGCAGCCTGAAGGCCTATCTGCCGCTCCACCACCGGCACGCGCCGGAGATGTCCATGCTGCTCGCCCGCGTCCGCGACGGCGGTGACGAACCCGAAGTGCTGTTCGTACCCCACTCTGGTCCGTTCGCGCGCGGCATTCACGCGACTGTCCACGTCGAGTTGGCGCGAGCGATGACCACGGAGCAGCTTCTCGCGTTGTACACGAAGTTCTACGCCGATGCGCCGTTCGTGTCGGTGAGCGATCAGCCTCCGGTGCTGAAGGAAGTGATCGGAACCAACCGCTGCCGGATCGGGGTCGCGGCGTCGGGATCGCATGGGGTGGTGTTCTCGGTGATCGACAACCTCACCAAGGGTGCCGCCGGCGGGGCGGTGCAATGGATGAACCGGCTGTGCGGATTCGAGCCGGATGCGGGACTGCGCCTACCGGCGCTGGGATGGAACTGATGGAGACGTCGTACGAGTTCCCCGTCTACGCTCGGCTCGGTATGGAGATCGCCGAAGCCGCCGGGGCCAACGTGCTCACATCGGACGGTCGCGAGCTGATCGACTTCTACGGGGGGCATGCGGTGGCTGCGCTCGGCTATCGTCACCCGCGACTGGTCGCGCGACTCGAAGAGCAGGCGCGCCGCCTCTTCTTCCAGACGAACCTCGTCGAGGTCGAGGTCCGCCGCAAGGCGCATGAGGACCTGGCGCGCTTCGCCCCGACGGGAATGGACCGTGTGTTCATGGTCAACTCGGGCGCGGAAGCAAATGAGAACGCACTGCGGCTTGCCTTCCGTGATCGCGAAAGAACGCGGGTCGTCGCGGTCGAGGGCGGCTTCCATGGCCGGACGTCGGCCGCGGCAGCGTGCAGCCACGGAGCGCTCGACAAGTGGTACGCGTTTCCGGCGACGCCGTTCGACGTGACATTCGTGGCCGTTGACGACGTCAAGGCGATGGAGGCTGCGATTGGCGATGACGTCGCGGCCGTGATCCTGGAGCCGGTTCAGGGTCTCGCGGGCGCTCGCGATCTCGACCCGGACTTCCTCCGGGCCGCGCGCACGGTTTCGGAGCTCCACGGCGCGTGGTTGATCGCCGACGAGGTCCAGTGCGGCATGGGTCGCACCGGCCGTCCATTCGCGATCGAGCACGCGGGAGTCGTTCCCGACGTCATCACGACGGCGAAGGGTCTCGGAGGCGGGTTCCCCGTGGGAGCGGTGATCGCGAGGACCGAGCTCGTCGAGGAGCTGCCGAAGGGCGCGCTCGGTACGACGTTCGGAGGCGGCCCACTCGCCTGCGCTATGGTGTCCGAGGTCGTTGACACGTTGTGCGAAGTCGGGTTCATCGATCGCGTGGCTGAGCTGGGTGCCGCGATTCGTGAGACGTGCTGCGTCGGCCCGGTGGTCGCGGTTCAGGGCGAAGGGTTGCTCTCGGGCCTCCTGTGCGACCGGCCTGCGAAGACCGTGCTGGCGGCGTTGCGGCAACGCGGCATCCTGGCCGGTGGCGCGACGAACCCGAACGTCGTGCGCCTGATGCCGCCACTGATCATCGAACACGTCCACATCGACGCGCTGCGTAGCGCGCTGCTCTCGATCGACCCGCTAGGAAAGGACGCGACGTCGTGAACCGGTTCCTCGACCTCGAAGACCTCGATGACGCGGCGATCGCGCACCTGCTTGCGCTCGCGAACGACGTCGAGGCCCGTCCCGCGCGGCAAGACCTCGCCGGGCGCGTCCTCGGGCTCGTGTTCATGAACCCGTCGGTCCGCACGCTCGCGTCATTTCAGGCGGGCATGGCGCAGCTCGGCGGTTCGAGCTTCGTCATCACGCCTGGGCAGGGGAGCTGGGGCTTCGAGACCCGCACGGGCGTCGTCATGGACGGCATCGCCGCCGAGCACGTGCGCGAGGGCATGCCAGTGCTGGCGGGGTATGCGGACGCGATCGGTGTCCGGTGCTTCGCCGGCGGCGAGAGGCTCGACCACGATCTCTCCGAGCCCGTTCTTTCCGCGATCGCCGCCGTCACACCGGGCCCGCTGATCAATCTCGAGTCGGCGGTCAATCATCCGTGCCAGGCGCTCGCCGACTGGAAGACCCTCGACGACCTCGACGTCCCGCGCACGGGGCGCTTCGTGCTGTCATGGGCGTACCACAAGAAAGCGCTGCCGCTCGCCGTGCCCGCTGCCGCTTTGACCATGGCAGCGCGTCGCGGTATGGCCGTGACGGTGCTGCGGCCGGACGGGTTCGGTCTGCCGCCTCAGATCATGGAGACCGCGGCGCAGGCGGCGGGGTTCTCGGGCGGATCGGTGAACGAGACGTCGGACCGCGCGGCAGCGCTCGAGGGCGCGCACGTCCTCTATGCAAAATCGTGGCAGTCGCCCGCGGCGTACGGCGATGCCGATGCCGAGTCCGCGCTCCGCGAACAGCACCGGGACTGGTGCGTGGGTGAGGACTGGTTCGCGCCTTCGGCATCCGACGCCCACTTCATGCACTGTCTGCCCGTCCGCCGCAACGTCGTCGTCGACGATGCGGTCCTGGACGGACCCCGCAGCGCCGTGCAGCGGCAAGCCAACAACCGTCTCCACGTCCAGAAGGCCGTCCTTCTGGAAGTTCTAGGCAAGGGAACCGTGACATGACCACCGAACACGATCGCGGAATCACGATCACGGCCATTCGTTCGGCCGTTCCGTACCTGCGGCTGTACCAGGGACGCACGTTCGTCATCAAGGCGGGCGGCGACGTCTTCCAATCGCGGGAGACCACGCGAGCGCTGATGGAACAGGTCGGCGTGCTGCACCAGCTCGGAATCCGGATCATCCTCGTTCATGGCGGAGGCGGACAGGCCACCGACCTCGCGGGTCGATTGGGCGTCGAGAGTCGGTTCGTCGAAGGACGCCGCGTGACCGACCGCGAGATGCGCGAAGTCGCCACGATGACGCTCAATGGCAGCGTCAACACGGCGATCGTCGCGGTGTGCCGTGAGCTCGAAGTCCCGGCGTTGGGCATCTCCGGCGTCGATGCCGGGCTCGTGCGTGCGCGGCGCCGTCCGCCGCGGCTGGTCGCTGGCGAGGACGTCGACTACGGCTACGTCGGCGACATCGTCTCCGTCGAGACGGGGGTGCTCGAGCGCATCCTCTCCGATGGCTTCGTTCCGATCGTGAGTCCGCTCTCGGCCGACGATTCTGGGGAGGTGTTGAACATCAACGCGGATGTGATCGCCGCGCGGCTCGCCAAGGAGCTGAAGGCGGAGAAGCTCGTGGTCGTCACGAGCGCGCCCGGCATTCTCGAGCGCTCCGACGATCCGCAGAGCCTGGTCTCCTACACCGACGTGAAGGGCCTCAACGACTTGCAGGAGAAGGGTGCGCTCGAGGGCGGCATGATCCCCAAGGTAACCGCCATCAAGGATGCGCTGTACGGCGGCGTCACCCGGGTGCACGTCATCTCATGGAAGGTGAGGGACGCGCTCCTCCTCGAGGTCTTCACCAACGACGGCTGCGGCACGCTCGTGGTGCTCGACACGAAGGAGCTGCGGCCGGAGGAAGCGAACTCGAGCCGGATCGAGCGGCTGATGAACGACGTAGGGGGCGACGCGTGACGAGCTCCGCGGACGACCTGCTCGCGTTCCACGCGGAGCTGGTGGCCCAGCGCTCACCGTCGCATGAGGAGGGCGCGATCGCCGACTTCGTCGCGGCGTGGCTACGCGAGCGCGGTGCCGAGGTCGACCGCATCGGTGACAACGTCGTGGCCCGGGCGGGGGCTGCGGGATCGCCACGACTGCTCCTCTGCTCTCACCTCGATACGGTCTCCGCGAGCGAAGCCTGGACCCGTGACCCCTGGGCGGTCGAACGCGAGGACGACCGCATCTATGGTCTGGGAAGCAACGACGCCAAGGCCTCGGTTGCGGCGATGACGTTCGCGTTCCTGCGGGTGCTGGAAGCGGGCGGACCGTGCGAGGTCCGGCTCATGCTCGTCCCCGAGGAGGAGACGGGCGGCGACGGCGCCGAGGTCGCGTGGCCCGCGGTTCGCGACGCCGGCTGGATCCCCGACGGGGTCGTCGTCGGCGAGCCGACGAACCTCGACGTCGCGACCGCCCAGAAGGGGTTGCTCATTCTCGAATTGACGTGCGAAGGCGACGGTTGCCACAGCGCGAACGCCGCCGCGGTCGGCGCGCGCAACGCCGTCCGCGAGCTCGCCAAGGACATCTGCGCCCTCGGCGACGTCGATCTCGGAGCGGCGCACTCGACCCTGGGTCCGTCGACGCTCGAGCCGACAGTCACCCGGGCGGGCGAACGCCGCAACATGGTCCCGGACCGGGCGACGGTGTGGCTCGATCTCCGCACGGTGCCGGGGGTCGCGCACGAGGACCTCATTGCCGCCGTGCGACGGCAAGTCGCGGGCGACGTGCGAGTCCATTCGGAGCGCCTCGTGCCCGTCGAATGCGAGCCGGGCGCCGCGATCATCGCCGCCGCGCGCGCTGCCCGGCCGAACGCCACGTTCTACGGGTCGCGCACGATGTCCGACATGGTGTGGTTCCGCGAGGTCCCCGCCATCAAGTGCGGCCCCGGCCGCACCGAACGTTCTCATACGCCCGACGAGTTCGTCCTGGCCTCCGAGGTCGAGGACGGTCTCGCGTTCTACACGCGCCTCATCGAGGCGTTCGCGGAGACCGCATCATGAGTCGCCTCTGGGACAAGGGTCAACCCGTCGACGATCTCGTCCTGCGCTACACGGTCGGCGACGACCACGTGCTCGATGGCCGGCTGGTGGCCTACGACGTCCGCGCGTCGTCGGCACATGCAGAGATGCTTCGCGATGCGGGATACCTGTCCACCGAGGACTGCACCGCACTCACGACGACGCTCCAGACGCTCGCCGATGAGCACGCCGACGGGCAGTGGACGATCGCGCTGGAGGAAGAGGACTGCCACACCGCGCTGGAGAACCGTTTGACCGAGCGTCTCGGCGACATCGGCGGTCGTATCCACCTCGGGCGTTCCCGCAACGACCAGGTCCTCGCGGCGTTGCGGCTCTACCTTGCCGATGCGGTGGTCTGGATGATGGACGGCGCGCGCGGCGTCATCACGGCGCTCGACGGTCTCGCGTCCGATCAGGGCGAGATTCCGCTTCCGGGCTACACCCATCTGCAGCGTGCGATGCCGAGCTCCGTTGCGTTGTGGGCAGGCGGCTTCCGCTCCGAAATCCAGGACGACGTCGCGGGCCTCGCGTTCACGATGAACCGCATCGCGCGCAATCCGCTAGGGTCGGCGGCGGGCTACGGCGTGCCGGTGCTGGACCTCGACCGGGAGGGCACCCGTGCCGCCCTTGACTTCCAGACCGTCCACGAGCCCGTGACCGCGGTTCAGCTCTCCCGTGGCAAGGCCGAGTCCCACGTCGTCTTCGAGCTCACGCTGCTCATGCAGGACGTCGGTCGTCTCGCCGCGGACCTCTGCCTCTTCGCGAGCCAGGAGTTCGCCTTCGTCCAGCTGCCGAACGCGTTCACGACCGGTTCCTCGATCATGCCGCAGAAGCGAAACCCGGACGTCTTCGAGCTCGTCCGCGCCCGCGCTGCGCAGATCCCCGCCGATCTTCAGGCCATCCTCGCCGTCACCCAGAAGATGACGTCCGGCTACCACCGCGACCTCCAGCTCATCAAACCCCCGCTCTTCCGCGCCCTCGACACCACGGAGGCCACCCTCGCCGTGATGGGCCGTGCGTTACCCAACGTTCGCTTCAACGCCGACCGCACCTCCGCCGCAATGGACTCGGGAATGTACGCGACCGAGCGTGCATATCGGCTGGTGCGCGACGAGGGAATCCCGTTCCGCGAGGCGTATCGGCGGGTGGCTTCGAACGATGGGTAGGCGTGCGAGACGAGAGCAGAGTACTAAGGAGAACCCAGGAGCAGGGACAGACCTGGTTGGTTCCCCGGTTCCTGGGTTCTCCTGGCGACTTCTGGTCTCCTTGGCTCCTGCCGAGCGAGGCTCGTGACCCGCATCACCCCCCCGGCCGGACCTCGTCGAAGAACTTCAGCACCAGGTCCGTGTAGCGCTCGTGGGCGCGGCCGTCCACCTTGTCGAGTTCGGCGTCGCGGTGTCCGAGCTTCTGGAGCGCCGCGAGGGCTTCTTCGTTCTGGGGCCAGCGGCGGAACTTGCCGCGGACGTCGCCGGCGCCGAGGAAGATCCGGGTCGCCGGTCCGGTGCCCCGGGGCTTGACGGGCAGGTTCATCAATCGCTTCGCGAAGTGGCCGGACGCGGGTGCGGCGGCCCAGAGATCCTGCGGGCGGCGGAAGAGCCACCAGTAGTTGAGCATTGCGCCGACGGAGAACCCGGACATCGCGAACTTCTTCTCGCCGCCGTAGAGATCCTGCACGTCCTTGAGGATCGCCTTCAGCCCTGGAACGTCGTAGTCCTCGAGCACCTTCGGGTCGGGCGGGGACTTGCCTGCGTCCATGACCCAGCCGGGTTCGAGTTCCTTGGCGTTGGAGCGGATGAACGGAACGACGATGACGTAGGGGCGATCTTCGGTCGCCTCGCGCAGGTCGAGCGCGGCGTTGAGCCAATCCTGCTTCGGTCCGGCGAGGTACACGAACACCGGCCACCTGCGCTTCTCCGTCCACTGGCGCGGCAAGAGGACGAACGCTTCCATGTCGTGCTTTCGTGCCTTGATCCTCACGCGGCTGTGCATCGCCATCGCGCGCTGCGCGGAGAGCCAGAGGTTCTTCTTCAGGCCGACGGGGTCCAACTCCTCGGCTCGTCTCAGCAGACGACGGACGCGGTCGGCCCGGCCACGCTCTCCGGCGAGCTCCGCGACCTTTCGCAGGAGCTTGATGCGCCTCAGGTTGCCCGGGTCGAGAGCGAACGCGCGCCAGAGATACTCCTCGAGTCGTTCGTCGTGCTCACGCGGGACGTCCAAGGCGGCCATCTGATCGAGCGCGCGACACACGTTGCGATGCACGATCTTGCGTCGCTTCGAGACCTTCGGGCTTTCGGGCGACGCATCGCTTCCGATGGCGTTCGCCCGCTTGAGGAGCGACGCGAGCCGGAGGGTGTCCGCCTCCGCCTCGTACTGCTTGGTCTTCGCGATTGCGTCGAGGGCGGCGGTCTTCGCGCCATTCACGACGGCGACCGCGGCCAGGTTCAACCACTCGCGCGCCAGGCGCTCGCGGAGGGCCTTCTCCTGCTCCAGTGAGCGCTTGATCTGTTTGTCCGTCGGCTGGGCCGACAGCGGCGCGGTGACCACGGCCACGAACATGACGACGAGGGCGACGATGCGCGTCACGGGATCCTCCAGCTGGGGCGGGACGGGCAGTGTAGCGAAACCGGCGCACGGCAGAGAATGCGGAAGCAGTAGATGGGTGTAGTCTGGCGGCGATGCGTACTCTCATTGCCGTCGCGCTCGCCGCCCCGCTCGCCCTCGCGCAATCGGATCCCACCCCGCCCGCGCCCACTCACTACCTCGGCCGCCGCATCGCCAAGACGATGTCTTTTCACGGCGCACCGTGGCTCATTCGCCGGTCCCGGGAGCAGGAGGAGCAGACATCGATCCTCCTGAAGAACCTCGGCGTCAAGCCCGGTATGGTCGTGTGCGATCTCGGCTCCGGCAACGGCTACCTCACGCTCCCGCTGGCAGAGATGGTGGGTGAGAAGGGCAAGGTGTTCGCGGTCGACATCCAGCCGGAGATGCTGCGCCTCCTCGAAAAGCGGGCGCGCAAAGCTGGTCTCGAGGATCGCATCACGCCGGTCCTGTGCACGCCCGTGGACCCTCGGCTCCCGGCGGGCCAGGTCGATCTCCTGATCATGGTCGACGTCCACCACGAGGTCTCGCATCCCGAGCACGTGTTGCGGGCGATCCGCAAGAGCCTCTCGAAGACGGGTCGCGTGGTCTTTGTGGAGTTTCGCAAGGAGGACATCGACGTCCCGATCAAGCACCTCCACAAGATGTCGAAGGCGCAGGTGCACCGGGAAGCGACCGCGAACGGTTTTCGCCGTGTCGGGTCGTTCGACGAGCTCCCGCAGCAGCACGTCCTGTTCTACGCCCGCGACGACAAGTGGAAGGGTCCACCGCCGACACCGGCGCCGACGGAGGTCACGGCCGGCACGGTCACGCTCACGAGCAAACACCTGAAGGTGGTGGTCGGTCATGGAGATGCGAAGACTCCCGCCGGTGTCACCGCGGTCCACCACGACGGCAGCGGCAACCTCTTCCCCGGCGGCGCTCTCGTCCTGGGCCCGCGTCCGGAGAAACCGCCGACCTTGCGGCGCCATGGCACTCGCACGGCCGAGCTCCTCTACGCCGCGACCGCGGGCTGGCCCGTGCGCACGTCGATCCGATACACCGTCACCGACGAAGCCATCGACATACTGGTCACTGCCGTCCACGAGCGGAAACCCTGGGCCAGCCCGGTCGCCCTCCGTCTCTCCAATCACCTCCCCGGCGACGCCACCCTCCGTTTTCTCGGTCGTGATGTCGGCAGCCGCCGGTCAACCCCGACCCGGTGGATCCGTCACCTCCCCGAGGGTCCCACCTCACACCGCGAATCCAAGCGCTCCACGAACCCCCGCCCCGCCATGGTTCCGGAGACCCCTCTCGCGGCGGCCCGGTCACCGTTCGTGTTCTCGTGGCCATTCGCCGCGGCGCGGGCGGGGGAGCGCACGGCGCTGCTCATGGCGGAACGCACGACTCGCCAGGAGGAGTTCCGGTTCGCCCATACGCCGACCACTCAGGACCTCATCCTGCTTCAGCATCGCCACGCCGCGGGCGATCCGTTTACGTTCGTGTTCCGCCTCCAGATCTTGGAACGAGGCGACTCCGACTCCCTGACTTCCGCCTACGAAGCCTGGTGCGGGGAGCGCGTGAAGTCCCCCTGACCGGGTGCCTTGCCGGGAGCGCGGACCTCCAGGTCCGCTCCGGGTCTGGATCCGGCTTCGCCGTCAGAGCGGACCTGGAGGTCCG
>NZBC01000014.1 GCA_002687715.1 Planctomycetota bacterium
CGGACCCGCCGCTCCGGCGGCGGGCGTCCCGGGCTTCACGACCCTGGGCGCGACCGGCATGCCGGGAGCCGGCGGCGGCGGCGGTGGAGGGGCTGCCGGGCCACCGGCCGGAGCCTGCGGCCGAAGCACGGGGGGCGGCACGGGCGCGGCCTGAGGCCGCACGACCGGGGGCGGAGCCGCTGCTCCGGGCCGGGTCGGGGCCACGACGGGTGCAGCACCCGCGGGGGCCGTCGGCTGAACGACAGGCAAGCCAGATCCGGCGGTCGCGGCGGGCTGGGCGCCCGGCACATGGAGGGTGTGGCCGCAATCACCACAGGCGAACGCGGTACCGGCCGCCAGCTTCATGTTGGTGTACGCGGCGCCGCACTCGGGACACACGATAGGCACGGGCGTCATGTCGGAATCATCCTCTCTCGTCGTCGGATTCGCATGCCGGGTCTAGCCCGGACGATTCATGAGCCGCTACTGCGAAGTACATCTGACCCGCGCTGACTGCGTCGAACCGGCCCTTGCGATCCTCGACGTGGTGATCAGCCACGCCTGCGGTCGAAAGCACCGATTCTCCTTGCCAGCACGACCCATCTGCACTTCTCGCTACGCGTTCACGAATAGTCCGGGCTAGCCCCGGACCCGGGTTCATGGTACCGGATACGGCGGAGCGGCCGGGAGGTCTTGCCTGATGTAACTCCCGGGGACGGCCGGATCTTCCCGACTAGGCCAGCGCCAACAGCGCGTCTTTGAGCGCCGGCAGGACCTCGTGGAGATCCCCCACGATCCCATAGTCGGCGACCTTGAAGATCGGGGCTGCGGGATCCTTGTTGATAGCCACGATGACCTTGGAGGTGCGCATGCCGGCGAGGTGCTGGATGGCACCGGAGATGCCGGCGGCCACGTAGAGCTTCGGGGAGACGACCTTGCCTGTCTGGCCCACCTGCTCGGCATGAGGGCGCCAGCCGAGGTCGACGACGGCACGGGAGGCACCCACCGCCGCGTCCAGCGCCTCGGCCAGGGCTTCGATCGGCGCGAAGCCTTCCGGGCTGCCGGCGCCACGGCCCCCGCTGACCACGATGTCCGCTTCCGCGACGTCCTTTCTGCCCTTGGTGCTGGCGGCGATGCCAGTGACGCGAGCACGCAGGCTGCCCTCGTCGAACGGCGGCGTGGCCGTCGTGACCGAGGCCGAGCCGCCGGGGAGGGTGGCGTCGAAGATGTTGGGGCGCAGCGAGAGGACGAATGTCTCGGCCGTGCAGCGCACCTTGATGATCGCCTTGCCCGCGAACACGGGACGCGTCGCGACCAGGTCGCCACCGTCGGTGTCGATGGCGGTGCAGTCGGCCGCGTAGCCGGCGTCGAGGGCAGCGCCGCCGGAGATCGCGGCCGCCAAATCGCGACCCTGGATGGTCGCCGCGACGAACACGACGGAAGCACCCGCGTCGCGCACGGCCTGCGCCGCACATGCGCAATGTCCTTCGGAGCTGTAGAGGGCGAGATCGGCGCGGTCGAACGCCACGACCTGGTCCGCACCGGACGCGGCGAGCGCCGCTGCCGCCTCGCCGATCTCGTGACCCAAGACGACGGCGGTCACGTCGCCGCCGACAGTGCTCTTTTTGCGCAGCGCTTCGGCCAGGGCTTCCAGAGACGCGCGCTTGACCTCGCCGCCGCGCTGTTCGGTGATGACGCAGATGCCGGGCATGTCGAGCGCTCCTCAGATGACCTTGGATTCTTCGCGCAGGAGCAGGACCAACTCCGCGACCGCTTCCGTGCCTTCGCCGACGATGCGTCCTTCGGGACGCGGCGGGGGCAGCTCCAGACTCTCGACGCTCAGCTTCGGCGCTGGAGCGGAGACCTCCTCGACCTCGAGCGGCTTCTTCTTCGCCGCCATGATCTCCTTCAGCCCCGCGCGGCGCGGCTCGTTCGCGCCCTTCTCGAACGTGAACACGCACGGCAAAGACGCGTCAATGGTCTCGACGCCGCCCTCGATCTCGCGCGTCGCGACGGCGGTGTCGTCCTTCAACTCGAGCGACGACACCTTGGACACCGCGGGCACGTCCAGGAGCCCGGCGAGCATCACACCCATCCCGCCGACGTCGCCGTCGACGGCCTGCTTGCCACAGAACACGCTGGCCGGCATGAGCGGCCTGATCTTCTCGGCGAGGAGCGAGCTGATGCCCTGTGGTCCGAGCGGTCCATCGATCTTCAGATGGATCGCCTTGTCCGCACCCTTGGCGAGGCACTGCCGGAGGTCTTTTGCGAAGTCGTCCTGGCCGACGTACATCACCACCAGCTCTCCCCCCTTGGCCTCCTTGTGCTGGATGGCCGCCTCGAGGGCGAACTCGTCGAAAGGGTTGATCACGTATTGGACGCCTTCGGGATCGATCGACTTGCCGTTCGGACCGATCTTGATGCGGGTGGCGGTGTCCGGAACCCGGGCGATGCAGCAGATCGCGTTCATGATGACTCCCGTGGGACAGCTCCCCGTAGGACAACGAGGGCGGAGAATCTTAGGAGAGGGGAGGGGGCGATTCAACTCGGGTCACGGGGTCATGGGGACCCCCCCGAACGGGGCCGCTCAGCCCGTCGCGACCTGCTCCTCCAGGGCCTCGAGGAAGATGTCCGCGAGCATCGGGTCGAACGTCTTTCCACTCTCTTCCGCGATCACTCGCTTGGCCTTTTCCACGGTCATGGGGCGCCGATAGGGGCGCGCTGAGGTGATGGAGTCGAAATAGTCGGCGATGCAGAGGACCCGCGCGTCGAGCGGAATGTCCTCGCCGGCGAGCCCGTCGGGGTATCCCGTGCCGTCCCAGCGCTCGTGGTGATGGCGGACCACCCTCGCGATGTCGCGCAGGAACGAGATGGGCGTGAGGATGTACTCGCCGATCTCGGGGTGACGCTTGATCGCGTCGTATTCCATCTCGTCGAGCCGGCCCGGCTTGTTGAGGATCTTGTCGTCGATCCCGATCTTGCCGATGTCGTGAAGCAGCCCCGCGTAGCGCAGGTACTTCACCCGTTCGGGATCGAACTCCAGCTTCTTCGCGAGCAGCATCGCGAACTCGACGCAGCGCTTGCCATGTCCGATGTTGTACTTGTCGCGCTCTTCGACCGCGCGTGCGAGGCCTAGCGTGGTTTCGAGGACGGCCTGCTCCTCGAACTCGCGATTCCGCTTGAGCGACTCGTAGCGCCGCGCTCGCTCCTCGAGATCCAGCTTCTCCTCGACGCGCGTGATCGTGAGGAGGATCTTCTCGTAGTTGAACGGCTTGGTGAAGAAGTCGTACGCGCCGCGGCGCATGGCCTGGATCGCGAACGAGATGTCCAGATAGCCGGTGATCATGATCACCTCGAGGCGCGGCCACCGTTCCTTGATCTCAGCGAGGAGGTCGAGCCCCGAGACCTCGGGCATGGAGATGTCGGTGAGGACGAGGTCGTAGACCGAATCCTCGAGGCGGTCGCGCGCGATCATCGCGTTGGCCGCGGTATCCACCTCGAACCCGTTCGCTTCGAGGTACGTCGCGAGGCTCTTGCGGATTCCGTCCTCGTCGTCCACGAGAAGGACGCGCCGGATTCTCCGGGCTCCCTCGTCCGTCCCGTCGCCCTCCGCGGCGGCGAGCGGGTCGGGACCGGCCTTGAGCTCAATCGACATGCCGTCTCAACCCCCCAGATGAACGGACATTAGACGCGCGGGCGCGGCTCACATGCTACTTCGGTCGATCGTGGCACCGCAACATCATCGGCACGTCGGCCACCTGAGATATAGAGAAACCTGCGTCGAGGCGCGGGATTCTCACTGTGTCCTGCGGATGCGGACGACCGTCGTTTTCGCAACCTGCTACCGCGGCTGCGGTTCCGGCTCTTCCTCGTCATCTCCCCCCAGCTCGGGCATCGTGAACCGTTCCCCGAGGTAGGTCTTGCGCACCATCTCGTCCTCGACGAGCCGCTTGGCGGGGCCGTGCTGGAAGATGCGACCGTCCACGATGATGTAGGACCGGTCGGTGACCGCGAGCGTCTCGCGGACGTTGTGATCAGTGATGAGGATGCCCATCCCCTCGGCCTTCAAGGTACCGAGGATGCCCTGCAGCTCCTCGACCGTGCGAGGGTCGATGTTCGCGAACGGTTCGTCGAGCAGCAAGAGAGATGGACGGCGGGCGAGCACGCGCGCGATCTCGAGCCGGCGTTGCTCGCCACCCGACAGCACCGACGCCTTGAGCTTTCGCAACGACCCGAGGTGGAAGCGGTCAAGGAGCTCCTCGCACCGGTCGAGCTGCGAGATCTTGTCGAGATCTGCGTCCCACTCGAGGACCGCCATGAGGTTGTCCTCGACGGTCATTCCTCGGAACGCACTCGGCTCCTGAGCGAGGTAGCCCACGCCGAGACGCGCGCGACGGTAGACCGGCATCGCCGAGACGTCTTGGCCCTTGAGATGGATCGACCCCGAGTCCGGGTGCACCAGACCGAGCACCATGCGGAAGGTCGTCGTCTTGCCGGCTCCGTTGGGGCCGAGGAGGCCGACGATTTCGCCGTTCTCGACCCGCAGTCCAATTCCGTCGACGACACGTCGCCCCGCGTAGACCTTCGTCAGGTCTTCGACTTTCAGCAGGGGATGCGCGGGACGAGCGCTGGGCATGGGGATGCGCTACCTGATCACACCGATCCGGGACGGTGGCCAGAAGATGAGGTTCGCCTGACCCATGATGTCGTCACGCGGGACGTAGTGCATGAGCAGACTGTAGTTGAAGAACGAGTGCTGGGTGTGCGACGTCAACGCCTTCAGTTTGGACACCGTTATCTTCGGTACGGCGATCTGCTTCTCGTCGAGCGATTCTCGCTCCTGACCGTGCAGGTCGAGGATGCGCGGGTCGCCCTGCGGGATCCCGAACTTCGTCAGGTCGATGACGTCGAAGTCGCCGGAATCGAGGTCCCATTCGTTGCCGTGGATGTCGAGGAAGTGTGGCGTGTCGTCGGTGATCTCGCCCGCGACGATGCGCCCGTCGCGCGTGATCTTCTCGGTCTCGAAGTACGGGTTGTTGTCGCGCCGCGGCCAGTCGAACGAGTCGGACACGGCCTCGAGGTCGCCGAGGAGCACCCGTCCGTCGCTTCGGCGCCGGATGCCGACGACGCGCCAGCCGCGCGCGTCCAGCGAGTTGGCGCTGTTGTCGCCGCAGAAGAGATAGTGGCCGTCAGGGATGGTGAAGTCGGTCTGCGTCGGCGAGTAGAGGGTGTAGTAGAGGTCGCGCCACACGCCGACCTTGGAGAACGATGCCTTGCCGCCGGTGAGTCCGAAGCTGACCTGGCTCACGCCGGGGCTGGGGGCTTCCCGCCAGGCCTGGACGTACTCGTAGGTGCAGATCTCGTCGCCGTCGACCTCGACGCGAATGCGATCGTCGTAGTTCTCGAGGCGGATCGTGACCTCCTCGCCCTTCTCGAGCGCGACCTTCTTGAGGTCCGCGTTGCCGACCTCGATCTTCCCGTGCGTGAGCTTGGATGCCGCGCCGCCTTCCACGCCCAGAACGAGCTTGATCTCCAGGTTGGGTTGGGTGCCGTCCTGGATCTTGATCACGACGCCGTCGCACCCGGATTCCGGAGTCACTTCGAGGTCCACCCGGAGGTCCCCGACCGCGCCCTTCTGCTGGGCGTCGCCCTTGCCGGCGCGGTCCTTGGCGTACTGGTCACGGCGCTCCGGATTGATGGGCTTCCTGGTCGCGACCATGAGGCTGGCGTTGCCAGCGTCGAGCTCGAGGACCCCCGCCTCGTTGTCGATGTGCGACCGCGACGCCGACGGCAGCTCCCACCACTCGCGGAACCCGTTGCTCTCGATCTGGTCGATCACGTCTTCTGGGATGACGGGATTCTCCTCGAAGATCGCGTCGGCGAGCTGCGGGGACTTGCGCGCCACAGCGAACTGTCCGCCGTCGCGGCTGACGTACAAGTCGCCGTGCGCGATCTTCAGGACCTCACCCGGGAGTCCTACGAGACGCTTCACGTAGTTGACCATTCGAGAGAGCGGGTATCGGAACACGACGATCTCGAAGCGCCGCGGGTCGCGGAACTCGTAGACGAACTTGTTGACGATGATGCGATCGCCGCCCGGCGTGCGCCCGATGATCGTCGGCTCCATGGACTCCGTGGGGACCTGGAACGCCTCGAAGGCGTACGTCTTGATGACGAGCGCCATGACGATGGCGACTGTGAACGCCTCCAGGTTGCTGCGGAAGAACCCGCGCTTGGGGGTCTGGAGGGCGTTCTTCGCCTTGCGCCGCTGCTTCGCGGCCTTGCGGTCCTCGGCGGGCGTCGCTTCGGACGAATCGTGCGAAGGTCCGGAGTCCTTGTCAGGCATGGTCTTGTTCTACCTCAACCAGGAGAAACGAGAGATCGGGCTCAGGACGCACATGCCGCGTCCCAGCACCCAGTCGCGTCGGACGTAGGGGGTCGGCCACGTTCCGATCCGCCGCCACTCCGTCTGCTCCTCGAACTTGTGCAGGTTGCCGACGAGGTCGGCGAAGGTCCAGGTGCCGTCGGGCTCCTGCCACGGGTTGCCGTCGTGGAGGAGAATGCTCGTCGGGGTGACGCCCTGGACGTCGCCGTGGAGCACCTCGCCCGTCTCGACCACGCGAACCGCCACGCGTTTCCAGGATCGCGCGTCGGCGCTCGACGCGCTGTTGTCGCCGAGGAACAGGAGATGGCCGTCGGGGACCAGGAAGCGCGTCTGACCCTCCGCAACGTAGTAGAGGTCGCGGTGCAGGGAGATCGGGCGCAGAGCGACCGTGCCGTCGCGCGCCCCGAAGCGGACCCGGGAGGCCGGGGCCTTCTCCTCGGCCTCGGTCTCGACCGTGGCGTGACCGTAGTCGCGGACGAGGACCTCGTCGCCGTCGATCAGCAGCCGCACCCGGTCGTCCACGTTCGCGAATCCGATGTCCGTCCACGAGTCGGCGTCGAGCCGCACATCGGAGCGCGCGATGACCACGTCGTCGATCGAGAGCGTCGTGCGCCCTCTTCCGCCTTCGACGGCGATCTCGGCTCGCAGGCGGCGCCCCGCGAGCTGGTCGTCGATTTCCACGACTACGCAGCCCGTGCCTTTCTCCGGGCGTGCTTCGAGCCGCAGCGACAGATCGCCGCATTGGTACTTGCCGCCGCCGACTGACTTCGGCGCCGTCCTTCGGTCCGGGTCCCCGAGCACGTCGAACAGCAGGTCGCGGGCTTCGCGACGCAGCCGGACGAGGCACAGGTCCCCGGCCTCGACGACGACGTGATCATCCCGCGTACTCCACGATTCCTCTCCACCTGTGACCACCTCGCAGTGGCGGCGAAACAGCTCCGCGTCGAAGTCCTCGAGCTCTTCTTCAGCGATGACGGGCAACAAGGCCACCAGCGAATCGCGTACCCGCGCCGGTTTGCGCAGGATGGCGACGCGGCCGAGTCGGAGTCCGTCGTTGAGGGTTCCGGACCACGTCGCATCGGTGCGGTAGAGGTCGCCGCCGCGAATGAAGATCTGCTCACCCGGCAGGCCGACGAGACGCTTCATGTAGTGCGTCCTGACGTTGTTCGGGTACCGGAAGAGAAGGATCTCCCAGCGATCCGGTTCCCGGAGCAGCGTGTGCAGCCGCGACAGGATCACCCGATCACCACCTGCGCGACGGCCGACGATCGTTGGCTCCATGCTCGACGTCCGCAGGACGAAGGTGTCTCCGACGAACGCCTTGCCGAACATGCAGAGCATGAAGCAGATCATCACCCCCGGCACGGTGATGCGGATCCAGCCCTCGGCTCGCCGCTTCGGCCGGGGTGCCGGGTTGGCCGCGGGCCCCTGAACGATGGGCGGAACCGGATACCGGAGCGCCATCAGTCCCGCTCCACGCGCAACGCCGCGAAGAACGCCTTCTGCGGGATCTCGACGGACCCTACCGACTTCATCCGGCGCTTACCGGCCTTCTGCTTCTCGAGCAGCTTGCGCTTGCGGCTGATGTCGCCGCCGTAGCACTTCGCAGTGACGTTCTTCCGCAGCGCCTTGATGGTCTCGCGCGCGAGCACGCGGCCACCGATCGCGGCCTGCAGCGGGACGTCGAACATGTGGCGGGGGATCTCCGAGCGCAGCTTCTCGATGAGCCGGCGTCCGAAGCGCTCGACGGTATTGCGGCGGACGATGGCCGACAGGGCGTCGACCTCCATCCCGCCCACGAGAATCCTCATGCGGACCAGCGGCGCCGCCCGGAACCCCAGGATCTCGTAGTCCATGGTCCCGTAGCCGCGCGTCAAGGACTTCAGCTTGTCGTAGAAGTCGAAGATGATCTCCGCGAGCGGGATGCCGAACGTGATCATCACTCGCTCCGGGGAGAGGAAATCCTGCTTCTTGACCTCGGCGGTCCGTTCGACGCACAGCGTCATGACCGCGCCGAGATGTTCCACCGGAGTGATGACGTTCAGGTTGACGAAGGGCTCCCTGATCTCTACGAGGAGGTTCTCGTCCGGCAGCTTCGCCGGGCTGTCGATCAGCTCGATCGTTCCGTCCGTCGTCAGCACTTCGTACGTGACGTTGGGCGCCGTTCGGATGATGTCGAGGCCCGCTTCGCGTTCCAGCCGCTCCTGGACGATCTCCATGTGGAGCAGTCCGAGGAACCCGCAGCGGAACCCGAACCCGAGCGCCTCCGAGGTCTCCGGGTCGAAATGGAAAGACGAGTCGTTGAGGTGGAGCTTCTCGAGTGCCCGGCGCAGCTCCTCGTAGTCGCCGGGGTTGGACGGATACAGCCCGCAGAACACGACTGACTGCGGCTCCTGGTAGCCCGAGAGCGGCTCGGTCTCCTGGCCTGCGGGCGCCACCGTGTCGCCGATGTGGACGTCCCCGAGGTCCTTGATGTTGCAGATGAGGTAGCCGGTCTCGCCCGTGTGGAGCTCCCCGGTCTTGCTCATGCCGGGCGCGAACACCCCGCACTCGAGCACCTCGTACCGCGATCCCGTGCTCAGCATCTCGACCTTGTCGCGGCTCTTCACGACGCCATCCACGATCCGGCAGTAGATGATGACGCCGCGGTAGTCGTCGAACTTCGCGTCGAAGATCAGCGCGCGCAGCCCGCCCAGGCGATCGCCGTTCGGCGCTGGGATGGTGTCGATGATGCGGTCCATCAACTCGTCCACGCCTTGGCCCGTCTTCGCGCTGACGTGGAGCGCGTCTTCGGCGGGGAGCCCGAGCACCTGCTCGATCTCCATCGCGACCTCGTCGACGCGGGCGGTCGGGAGGTCGACCTTGTTCAGGATCGGGAGGATCTCCAGGTTGTGTTCGAGCGCGAGGTAGGTGTTGGCGACCGTCTGCGCGCCGATGCCCTGCGCCGCATCGACCACGAGCACCGCGCCCTCGCAGGCGGCGAGTGAACGACTCACCTCGTACGAGAAGTCCACGTGGCCCGGCGTGTCGATGAGGTTGAGCTGGTAGCGGACCCCATCCTTCTCGTGGAACATCCGGACCGCGCGCGCTTTGATCGTGATCCCGCGTTCGCGCTCGAGGTCCATGTCGTCCAGCAGTTGGTCCTGGAACTGACGGCGCGTGATCGTGTTCGTTCGCAGGAGCAGTTGATCGGCCAGGGTGCTCTTCCCATGGTCGATATGGGCGATGATCGAGAAGTTGCGGATGTGTTCCTGCGGCGTGGGCGCGCTCATGTTGGTTCTTGAGCTTTGAGGACGTCGGGGAGGCGGCGCTTGAGCTCGGCGAGGGCCTTGCCTCGATGGGAGATCGCGGCTTTCTCCTCGGGGGTGATCTCGGCGAACGTCTTCCCGAGTTCAGGGACGTAGAAGAGCGGATCGTATCCGAACCCGCCAGTGCCTCGGCCCTCTCGGAGCAGCGTACCGCGGCACGTGCCGCGGGTCCGCAGCAAGACGCGGCCGGACCTGGCGATGGTGACCACGGATATGTAGCCGCCTCCACGAGCGTCGTCGGGGACATCTGCGAGCTCGTGAAGGAGCTTCGTGTTGTTCCGATCGTCGGTCGCGTCCGGACCGGAGTAGCGCGCCGAATGCACGCCAGGGCGTCCGTCGAGCGCGTCGACCTCGAGGCCGGAGTCGTCGGCGACGGTGAGGAGCCCGGTCGCCGCGGCGTAGGCGAGGGCCTTCTCATCGGCGTTCGCCTCGAAGGAGTCGCCCGTCTCGTCAGGCTCGGGCGGGGGAGGTGTGAGGTCGCTCGGGGACACGACTTCGAACCCCAGGGGCGCGAGGAGCGCGGCGATCTCCGCCTTCTTCTTCGCGTTGCCGGTGCCGATGAGGATGCGCATGGGCCTACGCTCCGTCCGCCGCTGTCGAGGCGCGTGCGGCAATGACCCGGCGGATGCCGTCCGCCGCGACCGCGAGCGACGCGTCCAGCTCCTCCTTCGAGAACGGCCGCCCCTCGGCGGACGCCTGCACCTCGAGGAACCGGCCGTCGCCATCCATGACGATGTTCATGTCGCTCTGGGCGCGGCTGTCTTCCGGGTAGTCGAGGTCGAGGAGCACGACGTCGTCGACGACGCCGACGCTGACGGCGCCGACGGCCGCTGGCCGGAGACTGGAGTCGATTCGCCCGTCTTCGACGAGCTTTGCGAAGGCCTCTTCGAGGGCGACCGCCGCGCCGTTGATCGCCGTCGTGCGTGTGCCGCCGTCCGCCTCGAGGACATCGCAGTCGACGAACAGTGTGATCGCCGGGAGCTGACCGAGCACCGCCGCTGGCCGCAACACGCGACCGACCAGGCGCTGGATCTCGACCGTCCGCCCATCGACCCGCCCGCCCTTGCGGCCGTCGCGGGGCTTCCGCCGGTCCGTCGACGCGGGGAGCATGGCGTACTCGGCCGTGAGCCAGCCGCCGGGGCGACCCTCCATCCAGCGCGGGACGCCTTCCTCGATGGATACGGTGCAGATGACCCGGGTGCCCCCGCACTGGGCGAGGCACGACCCGGCCGCGGAGCGGACGAATCCTCGCTCGAACCGCAGCGTTCGCAGGTCCGTCGGCCCGCGCCCGTCAGCTCTCTGCACTGCATTCCTCCCCGAAACCAGCCTCGACCGGAAGTCATGGACGGGGCGCGGTTTGTGAGACCTCCCCTGAAGGCTGAAAACTAACAGCGACGTCCGCCGCGCTCAACGCGTTGCAATGCGGCTGAACGCTGCTCAGGAGTCGGCGAGCGAACGCCGATGAACCATCGGGGAAGCCCCGTGGGCTCGACCAATCCGTTTCGGGGGGGCACCTTTGCGGTGCGGACGGACGGGGCCGATGGGGTGGCGCAGGAGTGACCAAGTGAATCCCAAGTTCGAGGAGCTGAAAGTCTCGGGAGAGCTACCTTCGCCGTGCGGCGTGGGCATGTCGATCCTGAAGCTCACCCGGGACGAGGACTACTGCACCAACGACCTGGTCACGACCCTGCAGACCGACCCCGCGCTCACCGGTCGGCTGCTGAAGCTCGCGAACAGCTCGCGAGCGGCGGGCGTCGCCCCGATCACGACCGTCAACGAGGCTACGATGCGCCTCGGTGCCAATACGGTGCGGAGTGTCGCGCTCGGGTTCTCCCTGATGTCCGGCAACCGAACGGGGTTGTGCGAGGCCTTCGATTACGATGATTACTGGAGCCGTTCGCTCCTGACTGCGATCGGAGCCCAGGCGTTTGCTGGCCCCGAAACGAGCGTGTCGCCTGCCGAGGCATTCGTGTGCGGTCTCCTGTCGCGAATCGGAGCGCTGGCGCTCGCGAGCACCCACCCCAAGGCCTACTCGTCGATCCTGGTCAAGTGCGCAGGGCACCCGCTCGCCGAGGTCATGCACGAGGAGCGTCGTCACTTCGAGATCACCAACCTCGAGGTCTCCCATGCCATGCTGCTCGACTGGGGGCTCCCGGAGGTCCTGGCCGAGGCGACTTCCGGCAGCCCGCTTCATGCCCGCGACGCGAGCGGTATCGACAACATGACCTCGGTCCTCTGGGCCGCCACCGTGATCTCGGACTTCTACCGGGTCCCCGCCGACGTCCGCCCGACGCTGTTGCGGGAGCTCGACGTCGTTCGCGACGCGTTTGGTCTGGACGTCGAGGCGTTCTTCGAGATGTGTGACGGACTCGTCGAGGACTGGGCGTCACAGGGCGAAGTTCACGACATCCTGACCCCGCGCGACGGGACCTTCGCCTACCTCTACGCCCGCGCGGAGGAGTTGGCTACGGCTCGCAACCTCAGCCCGACTGGGGTCGACGGGATCGACCTGCCGAACGAGCCGACCATGTGGGACGGTGGCGATAACGCGGTCGACGAGCATCCGGTGGACGATGGGCACGACACCGAACCGAACACCGGGGCGCAGGCGCGGATTCTGGCCGTCGAGGACAACAACATCTGCCTGCGTCTGCTCGTGCGTGAGCTCGAGAAGACCGGCCATCAGGTCAAGACGGCCAGCGATGGAAAGTCGGGCCTGAGGCTCGCCCTCGAGTGGAACCCGCATATCGTCATCACCGACTGGGTCATGCCGGAGATGGACGGTCTGGAGCTATGCGAGGCGCTGCGTCGCTTCGAGAGCGGCCGCGAGATGTACCTCCTCATCCTCACGGGCAACGGGACCGAGGACAACACCGTCGAAGCGTTCAATGCGGGTGCGGACGACTACGTCATCAAGCCGTTCCGCCCTCGAATACTCGCTGCGCGGGTCCGGGCCGGCATGCGGGTGATCAAGCTGCAAGAACGGGTCGCTGCCGACCGCCGCAAGATGCAGGAGCAGGTCGCTGAGCTCGGCGTCCTCACCCGCCGCCTCGAACAAGCGTCGCTGACGGACAGCTTGACCGGCCTTCCCAACCGCCGCTTCGCGATGCAGCATCTCGCCCACGAGTGGAAGAAGGCCGAGGAGAACGGCCGGGGCCTCGCAGTCATCATGGCCGACATCGATCACTTCAAGAAGGTCAACGACGAGCACGGTCACGACGCGGGCGACCACGTCCTCCAGGAAGTCAGTCGCACGATCGTCACCCGTCTGCGGGGTAACGAGACGGTCTGCCGCATGGGCGGCGAGGAGTTCCTCGTCGTCATCGGCGGCGCCGACCTCGAGTGTGCCATGGGCTGCGCGGAGCGCATCCGAAAGGTCCTCGAATCCACCGTCATGAACTGGAATGACTTCAACCGTCCGGTCACCGTCAGTATGGGCGTCGCGGAGTTCCGTCCCGACATGTCGACTGCGTTCGACCTCGTCAAGTGCGCTGACCTGGCCGCCTATGTGGCCAAGGAATCCGGCCGCAACTGCACCAAGACCGTCCAGACCGCCCCGGTTCCTTCGGCGTAGGCGCCCTGGCGGACCGAGTCACCGCTGCTCGAACAAACGGCGGTAGGCCCCTTCGACCGCGACCAGTTCGTCGTGGGTTCCCTGTTGGACGATCCGGCCCTCTTCCATCACGAGGATGTGATCGGCATCGACGATCGTCGACAGGCGGTGGGCAATGACGAGGGCAGTGCGGCTCTCGAGCAACCGATCCAGCGCCGTCTGGACGACCCGCTCCGACCGGGTGTCCAGGCTGCTGGTGGCTTCGTCGAGGAGGAGGAGGGATGCGTTCTTGAGAATGGCACGGGCGATGGTGATGCGTTGGAGCTGGCCGCCGGAGAGACGGGCCCCTCGTTCGCCGACGAGGGTGGCGTAGCCCTCGGGGAGGCGGGTGATGTCGTCGTGGACGTGGGCGGCCCTGGCTGCGGACTCGACCACGGCGTCGGTGGCGCCGCGACGGCCGTAGGCGATGTTGTCCTTGATGGACGCGTTGAAGAGGAAGGGGTGCTGACTGACCACGGCGACCTGGGCGAGGAGGGAGTCGCGGGCGATCTGAGCGAGCGGCACGCCGTCCACGGTGATGCGGCCGGACGTCGGCTCGTAGAAGCGGAACAGGAGATCCGCGACGGTGGACTTGCCGCTGCCCGACCGTCCGACCAGCGCGACGGTATGGCCCGCCGGGATCTCGAAGCTGAGGCCGCGCAGGACGGGGTGTGCATCGTCCGATTCGTCAGTGTCATAGGCGAAGCCGACGTCCTCGAAGCGGATCGACTTCGTGATGGGGCCGATGGCCTGGGCATCCGGCGGGTCACTGGTGTCCACAGGCAGGTCGAGGATCTCGAAGACGCGTGATGCCGCTGCCGTCGAGAGCTGCCACTTGTTGTAGGCCTCGGACAGGCGACGGATCGGGCGGTACATGCTCGCCAACGCGATCACGAACCCCAGTAGCTTGCCGGCTGTGAGTCCCCACTGGCCGTTGACGACGAGGTAGGAGCCCCCGCCGAGCACGCCGGCGAGGACGATGCCGTAGACGATGTCCATGATCGCCTTGCCCTGCGCCTTGACCTTGACGAGTGATGCCTGCCGGCGGGCCCATCGCTTCGTGACCTCGCCGAACTCGAGGACCTCCCTTTCCTCCATCTGGTACGCGCGCACGACCCGCATGCCGGAGATGACCTGGTTCAGCGATTCCATGGCCTCACTGAGCGAGACGAGCGTCTTCTTGCTGCGCTTGTTGACTGCCCGCCCGAGCAACGCGACGGGCAGGACGATGAACGGAAACGACACGAGCGCGCACAGCGCGAGCTGCCAACTCAGGAGCAGCGCGAACGTCACCGTGCCGAGCAGGATGAACGGTTGGAGGAGGATCTCCGACACGAAGATGTTGACCGTGAGGTACGTCGTCTGGACGTCGTTCGAGAACCGCGACAGAACGTCACCCATCCGGCTCTTCGTGAACCACGACATCGGCAGACGTACGATCCGCGCGAGCATCTCGACCCGGAGGTCGCGCACGACCATCGTCGCGAGCCACTTGGCGTAGTACTCGTTCGCGAAGCGTGCGAGCGCCTGGAGCAAACTGGACCCGACGATCCCGACCACCATGAGCCACATCACCGCGATCCGACCGTCGACGCCTTCGCCACCGAAGGTCGTCACGAGGTCCCGGCTCGTCTCGACGATCCACGCGTCGAAGCCATCGAGCGCGTCCTGGTCCGCGGCGGGATCGCCGGGCGGCCGGAGTACGTGGTCGATGAACAGCTTCGGGAGCACGATCGGCACCCCTTGCATCAGCCCGGCGATGAGCGATGCCAACAGAGCGATCGCGATCACTCCGCGGTAGGGCTTGGCACGCCGGAGCAGGCGGCGGGTCAACGGCCAGCGATCGTGGGGCAGGTTGGGGTGGGTATCGGAAGCCATGGGAATTCCGGCGGGTCACCCAGGTATAATCCCAAGTCGGGGAACCGCAAGGACTTGAGAATACCGGCTCCCGCACGGACGGTCGGCGCACCAAGGATGCGTCCTTCGCGTCCCGCCACCGCCGCCGTATGGACGACGGGAAGTGCCGGCAGGCCCAGGATTTGCGTCATCCTCCGACCGGAACAACCCTCACTCGTACCGTGGAGAGACAGATGCGCTGGACCCTATTGCTCAGCCTCGTCCTCGGGCTCGCCCTGGCGGGGCCGGGAGCGGGCCAGACCCGGACGCCGTCGCGCCCGGGGCCCGGCTATCAGCCCGCGGGCGGGGGCTCTCCCGGAAACTCAGGTCCCGTGGGTGGTGGCAACCCCGGCAACCCGGCCCCGGGTCAGAGCCCCCTCGGTGGGGGTGACCCCCCGGCGCCGACCACCCCCACGCCCGTCGGGCCGATCCGTCCGGGCACTCCCCTTCCCGGTGGCAACCCGGCGGGGACCGGCCCGCGCGTACCTGGTGTCGGAGGCGGACCCGGTCTGCCCGCGCCGCCGATCGGTCCTGGACCGCCGCCGAGCCCCCCACGTCGTCCCGACGGCCGCCCGCTCCCGCTCAGCAACAAGACGTCGACACCATACGGCTTGCCGTATTCGTTCGATCGGTGGGAGAACTGGTGGACGCTGAATCGTGATCGCTACCTCGACGTGAACCGGACATTCGCGGCACGGGCCCAGTCGACCGAGGTGTCGGGGGACACGTTTCTCGGTGCACCGATTGACGACACCCTCTCTCAGCCGATCTTTGCCAACCGCGCTGTCGTCATCGATCTCGTGCTGCCGTTGCTGCGCAAGGACCTGACCAACCCGAGTGCCATCATTCGCGGGGAAGCGGCGCTGGCTCTGGGCAAGATCGGTGGCGCCCCCGAGGTCCCGGTGCTCGCGAAGATGACGAATGACGGCAACCGCTTCGTTCGCCAGCTTGCCCTGCTCGGGCTCGGTCTTACCGGCGAACCCGCCGCGCTGCCGCATCTCGCGAAGCAACTCCTCTCGCGTTCGTCACAGAACGCCGACCGGGCGTACGCAGCGCTGGGTCTCGGCGTCCTCGGAATCCCGGAAGCGCTGCTCCCACTGGCGACCGTCCTGCACCGCCAGAACAATGAGCGCAACCTGAGCGCTGCGATTCTCTACGGACTCGGGTTCGTTCGCGAGCCGGACGCTGCGTTGCTGCTGCGCCAGTTCATCGGTCAGCGAGGCAACCGCGGTGATGAGCGAGCCGTGGCCACGCTCGCGCTCGGCAAGCAAGGTCGCACGGAGCACGTGCCGTTCCTGTTGCATCTACTCGGCGACCCCGAGGTCCACGTGCGTCGGTCCGCCGCGCTCGCACTCGGTCAGTCCCCGTACCAGTCCGCGCTGTGGAAGCGTCGCGATGCGGTGCTGGTCCAGCTCGAACGATGGGAGTCCGAGCGGACGCTCACTCCCGAGGCCCGTCGCCGCATCGAAGATCACCTCGCGCAGGTGGAGCGCCGTGCGGCGGTGCAGACCCGCAAGCTGAAGAGCCTGGAGCGCAAGGTCGTGACCTCGCTCACGGTCGCGCTCGATCGCGACCGGGATCACATGGTGCGCCACTTTGCCGCCATCGGTTTGGGCCGCATCGGTTCGTCGCAGGCGCGGGTCGCGCTGGCCAAGGCGTTCAAGAAAACGGGCGGCGTCAGCTCGGCGCGTGGCTTCCTCGCGCTCGGACTCGGAATCTCGGACGCCCGGGCAGCGTCGGGGCTCCTTCGCCGCAGCCTGGGCATGAAAGGACTCGACCCTTCGAGCCGGAGCGCCGTCGCACTGGCCGTCGGCCTTCTCCGCGATGAATCGGCCGGTCCGGGCCTCGTCGACCTGGCGCTCAGCCGCAAGGCCCCGTCGTTGCGTGCAGCCGCGGCCATCGCTGCGGGCATGGTCAACTTCAAGGACGCGCGGATCCCGTTCCGCAAGCAGTTGCGCGAGCGGACCCATGCGTTCCTGCGTCCGATGTTCGGGCTCGCACTCGGTCTGCTCGGCGACCGCGAATCGCTGGATGCCCTCGAGGAGCTGACGCTCGAAGGCCGCACGAGCAACGTTCGCATCCAGGCGATCCAGGCACTGGCATCCGTCCGCGATCGCGCGAGCATCGATATCCTCGCCAACCTCCTGAAGAGCAATGTGACCGACGTCGTTCGCGCCACGGCGTTGCACGCGGTCGGTCAGATCGCGGAGAAGGGCCCGCTGCCCGGACTCGAGCCCCTGTCCAGCGACTGGAACTACCTGCTGCCGTTCCCCGTCATCAACGACGCAGTGCTTCGTTAGGAGTTCGATCGACGGGCGAGGAAGAACACCAAGGAGAACCCAGGAGCCAGATCAGATCTGTCTCTGCTCCTGGGTTGCTGGTCTCTCCTCTTCTCTCTGCCCTGCTGGCCTCCTACCAGCTCTCCCACCTGCTCCAGAGACGCGATTAGAGAACCCGAACGACGTGGGCGTGCTCGGCGCGGAGCACCTCCGCTGTCCCGTCCGCCGTCCTCAGCGTCAGGGCCTCCACGGGATCGACGGCGACGACCCGACCCTCGACGACCCGGTCTCCGACCCGCACCGCGACTGCGCGTCCCGTCAACCAGTCGCGTCTTGACCATGCGTCGATGATCGCTGCGCGGTCGCCGTCGCGAGCGCGGTCGATCCAGCGGCCGAGCGCGTCGAGCGTCGCGGCGACGACGGCCTCGCGATCGACCACGGATCCGGTCAGACGGTGCAGCGACGTTGCGGGCAGCGCCGCATCCGTGGGCAGGTCATCGCGGCTGACGTTCGCATTGAGGCCGATGCCGATGACCGCGAAGGCATCGTGCACGGGGTCGTCGATCAGCTCGACGAGAATGCCGCACACCTTGGCATCCGCGACCAGGACGTCGTTGGGCCACTTGAGTTGTGGGTCGAGGTCGAGCGTCGCGAGAGCATCGGCCACCGCCAGCCCGACCGCGGGGGAGAGGAGGCGACGGTCCTCCGGCAGCGGGGTGCTCAATGCGGACAGCGCGATCGCGCGGCGCGCGGGGGTGTGCCACGTGGTTCCGCGGCGGCCGCGGCCCTTGCGCTGGCCATCCGCGACGATGACCAGCCCGTCGTTGGCGCCCTGCTTGCCCCGGGCGGCCACGAGGTCGTTGGTCGAGTCGACGATGCCGAGGCAGCGAACGTCACGCGCGAACGCGTGGTCGTCTCCCAGCAGTGCCTCGATGCGCGATTCTCGAAGGGGGGCTCGGATCATGGCGCCGGCTCCACGTCGAGTGCGAGGTCGAGCGCTTCTACGGAGTGGGTCAGTGCGCCGACAGAGATCCGGTCCACCCCGAGGCAGGCGAGAGTGCGGACGCGTTCGAGTTTCACCCCACCGGAGACCTCGATGAGGGGCGGCGGCGGGCCCGTGCGGTCGCGGCGCAGGACGGCTTCGCGAACGTCGTCGTCAGTGAAGTCGTCGAGCATCACGATGTCGGGCCGCGCGGCCGGCGCGGCATCGAATTGCGCCAGGTCTTCGACCTCGACCTCGATGGGCATGCCTTCGGGTGCGTGGCTGCGTGCGCGTCGAATGCCCTCCGCGACCGCCTCGGGGCTGCGGGCAGCGCCGGCGAACACGAGGTGGTTCTCTTTGATCAGCACTTGATCGGCGAGGCTGATGCGGTGGTTCACTCCGCCACCGCACGACACGGCGTACTTGTCGAGGAGTCGGAACCCGGGCGCCGTCTTGCGAGTCTCCTGGATCCGCGCGCGCGTCCCCCGCGCCGCGTCCACGAAGCGGGCGGTGGTCGTGGCGATTCCGGAGAGCCGCTGCAGGAAGTTGAGCAGGGTGCGCTCGAGGCCGAGCACCTCGTGCGCGGACCCGGAGAGCGCCGCGATCACGTCTCCCGGTGCGACGCGGTCTCCGTCCGCGGCGATGACCTCCACGTCGATCTGGGGGAACGCGACTCGCAGCGGCGCCTGGTCTTCCAGCAGCACCAGCCCGGCGACGACCCCATCGGCTCGCGCGATGAGCCGTGCCTGTGCGCGAGCGGTGTCCGGGACGAGCGCCGCCGACGTGACGTCGTCGTTCACGTCGTCTTCGGCCAGCGCGAGCCGGACGAGTTCCGTAACCCCAGGATCTTCATTCAGGGAGTGCATCCGGTGAACGCTACGTCCCGCGCGCTCCCGATTCACGAATCGCCGCGCTCCACAGGTGCAGCTTCCGACCGCCGACCCCGGGTACACGTCGCAAACCGTCGAGATCACGGATGGGGGCCACCGTCGTCCGGTAGAGCACGATGCGCCGCGCCACGCCCGCGCCCGCACCCTCCAGGCCCTGCAGTTCGGAAGCAGGAGCGGACGCGGCGGACAACGGAGTCCACGTCGTCCGGGTCGCGACGGGCGCGGGATTCAGCGCCGCGACGGCCGTGAGGAGCGCAGCGAGCATCCACGGCGCGGCGGATTCATAAACTCTTCTCCTCATGGATGTTGAAGCCGAGACTCGGAGAGATGCCTGCCGCGACCCAGGGTCCCGCCGGCAGGGTCACATCGGCCCAAATCCCTGATATTCAAGTAAATACGTCGATGCGTCCCGACCGATAGGAGCCTCGGATCGAGGCCCGCGGACGGGTTTCGTGTGTCAGCCGGGTGGCTGCAGCGTGGGCCCCCGTGTCGACCCCCAGAGTTTGACTCTGGACTTAAGGCGGCCAAGAGTCTTAAGTTAGAGCAGTTCTTCTCCCGGAGTCCCAAGGGGCACCGAGGGGGGTCCCGGATGACCCTCTCCTGGTCGGAGAGGGGTCCGAGGAGAGAGGCAATGGCCACGATCACCAAGAAGGAACTGGTCAACCGGATCGCCACGAAAACGAAGCAAACGAAGATCGTGACGAAAGAGGTGATCCAGATGTTCCTCGACGAGATCGTCAGCGAGCTCGGGATGGGGAACCGGTTGGAGTTCCGTGAGTTCGGCGTGTTCGAGATCAAGCAACGCGCCGCACGCAAAGCCCAGAACCCGAGGACCTTGCAGAAGGTCCACGTGCCGGCGAAACGCGTCGTCAAGTTCAAGGTCGGGCGGAGCATGAAGGAGGCGGTCGACCGGCTCAGCATGGCGGAAGAGGCCAACGAGACGGTGCCGCAGAACGGCAACCAACCCGAGTCCGGGGCGGTCTGAAACCCGGCTCGAGCCGGACTGTCCCCCCCCGACCGTAGCGTGGCGGGTCCTGGTCGCGTCGTCGCGATCCCACTCGATGGAGGACCCTCATGCGTCACGTGCTGTTGGACCTTGTCTGCGCGAGCTCTGGCCTGCTGTTCGTCTTCTGGTTGCTCGCCTGATGGCGCTCTCCCGACTGACGGCCCGCGTCGCGTGCTGTCCCCGACTTGTTAGGGTCCCCGCCCGGATTTCAGCGGGGCTTTGCCCAGGGCAGGTTGGATGGACGCGCATTCCCTTCAGGTTCTCGAGTTCGACGCCGTCAGGAAGATCCTCCGTTCCTACGCTTCGTCGAGTCTCGCGCGGTCCGTCATCGACGGACTCGAGCCGTCCACCGATCCAGACCGGCTGAAGCTGAGCCTGCGCCAGGTCGATGAGGCGCGCGCGCTCCTCGACGGCGGCTCGGACATTCCCGTCGGCGGTCTCCAGGACATGGTGAAGATCATCGGACGCGGCCACGGCCAGAACCGGGCACTCGGACCGGAAGAGCTGCTCCTCGTCGCCCGGATGATCGTCGCGTGCGGGACTCTGTGCCGGTTCTTCCGAGAGGTCGTGGAGGAGACGCCCACGCTGTCCGACCTCGCGAACCGGCTGCTCGATCACACCGAACTGCTCGCGGTGATCGAGGGGGTCGTCGAGGCGCCGGGCGTGGTGCTCGACCGCGCGTCGCCGAAGCTGTGGGAGCTGCGCCGCCGGCGCAACGACCTCGAGGAGCGCATCCGCGCCGTGATGGACGACCTCGTCACCGGCAGCAAGTACAAGTCGTTCCTCCAGGAACGGACGTGGTCCGTTCGCAACGGCCGCTACGTGCTCATGGTCAAGGAGCACAGTCGTGGACACGTGCCTGGCATCCTCCACGACAAGAGTGCATCCGGCGAGACGGTGTTCGTCGAACCCAACGACGTCGTCGCGTCGGCGAATCAGCTCGCCGACGTGAAGCTCGACGAGCAACGCGAGATCGGGCGCATCCTGCTCGAGGTCTCCCAGCGGGTGTACGCCGAGGAGAAGCGGCTCGGCTACTCGCAGAACGTCGCTGCGTGGCTCGATTTCACCCGGGCGCGCGCGTGCATGAGCCAGCACCTCGGGCTGGTGCCCGCGCGTCTCGTCGATGAGCCGGTCCTCCGCATTCGCACCGCGCGCCATCCGCTGCTCATGGCGTCCCGTAGCGCCGGTACGCTCGACCACGACGTCGTGCCGGTGACCGTGACGCTCGGCGATCCGTTCCGGATGCTCGTGGTCACCGGGCCGAACACCGGCGGCAAGACCGTCGCGTTGAAGACGGTCGGGCTCGTCCAGCTGATGTTCCAGTCGGGGCTGCACGTCCCCGCCGCGGCGGGCATCGAGCTGCCGTGTCTCGACGGGGTGTTCGCGGACATCGGCGACGAGCAGAGTCTCTCGCAGAACCTGTCGACGTTCTCCGGCCACGTCGCCAACATCGTGCGCATCCTGGATGCGGCGACACCGCGAAGCCTGGTCTTGCTGGACGAACTCGGCGCTGGAACGGATCCGGCCGAGGGCGCCGCACTCGGGGAGGCGGTGCTCGAGCAGCTGTTCGCGCGCGGTAGTCGTACGGTCGTGACCACCCATCTCGGCGACCTGAAGACGTACGCGTTCTCGAGGTCGGAGGTCGAGAACGCATCGGTTGCGTTCGATCCGCAGACACTCGAGCCGACCTACGAGCTGATCATCGGCCAGCCGGGCGCGAGCCAGGCGCTCACGATCGCCCGCCGCCACGGCATGCCGGAGGACGTCGTCGCGCTCGCGCGTCAGCTTACCGAGGGGCAGAAGGGCCGCGCCGATGAGCTGATGCACGAGCTCATGAAGGCACGCGTCGCGGCGGAGCGGTCGCGGCAGCAGTCGGCCGATCTGGTACAGGAGAGTCGCGAGAAGCTCTCGCAAGCGGCGGATTCTCTGCACGAGGCCGAGCAATCGCGCGACCGGATCGAGCAGGAAGCGGAGTCCGAGGTGACGCGCATCCTCGAACGCTTCCAGAGCGACGCCCGGCCGCACCTCAACGCGCTGAAGAACGTCCCCAAGGGCCTGCTCGAGCACGTCGGCGAACTGGAAGCCCTCCTCCTGCGCCGCCTCCATACCACGTCTTTCGCCACGCGACGGCGCGAGTTCCTCGCCGGCCTCAAGAAGCACGACGAGGTCTACGTCCCGCGTTACGGCCAGATCTGCCGCATCGAGAAGGTCCAGCGCGCCGACGAACGGCTCACCGTCCGAGTCGGCGGGATCTCGATGCAGATCTCGTTCGACGACGTCTCGTGGGTGACTCCGCCTGACGCGACCCGGGGCTGAGAGAGAGCAGGAACGCCAAGGAGAACCCAGGAACCCCGGAGCAGAGACGGCTCTGAATCTGAACCCTGGTTCTCCTCAGGACATCTCCTCTCTTGGTCTCCAACCAGCCGCCACCTGGACCCTCGTGCTGCATGTCGGCGCTTCGCGATACACTTCGGCCATGCGCATCGTCCATGCGGCCGACCTCCACCTCGACTCGCCACTGCGCGGGCTGGGGCGGCTCGACGACGCGCCGGTCGACCTGCTGCGGTTGGCGACACGTCGGGCGTTCGACCGGCTCGTGGAAACGTGCCTCGAGCGGGAAGCGGTGCTGCTGTTGCTCGCGGGGGACGTGTTCGACGGGGATCTGAAGGACCATCACGGTGGCGTCCACTTCGCGCGGGGGCTCGAGCGGCTGGGGCGGATCGGGTGCCGGGTGTGCATCGTGTTCGGCAACCACGACGCGGAGACGTCGGTCGCGCGGTCGATGGTGCTGCCCTCCAACGTGATGGTGTTCGGTGCGGACGCGCCGCAGACCGTGCGTTACGACGAGCTCCTGGTGTGTGTGCACGGTCAGAGCTACCCGCGCCGTGACGTGTCCGACAACCTGGCGAAGGACTTCCCCCCGCCCGTCGCCGGCCTGGTGAACTTCGGCCTCCTGCACACGAACGCCACGGGATCGACCGCGCATGCTCGCTATGCGCCCTGCACGGTCGCTGAGCTCGTCGCCGTTGGCTACGACTATTGGGCGCTGGGCCACGTCCATTCGCGGGAGGTGCTCCACGAGGACCCGTGGGTGGTGTACTCGGGCAACCTGCAGGGACGGCATGCGAGGGAGACGGGACCCAAAGGCGCGATGGTGATCGACGTTTCGGACGGACGCATCGAGGCGGTCACTCCGATCGACGTCGACGTCGTGCGTTGGGTGTCCGTGAACGTCGATGCTACGGACGCGGCGGACCAGGATGCCGTGTTCGACCGGGTCGAAGCTGCCTTTGCGGACGCACGAACCGGTGCGGGCGATCGTCCACTGGTGGCCCGCGTGACGATCGAAGGAGCGACCGCGGGGCACGCGAGTCTGACGGCGCATCCAGATCGCACCGAAGACGCTGTACGTGCCCGGGCCGGCGCGGCCGGCGACGTGTGGACGGAGAAGGTCGTCCTGGCGACCGCGGCGCCCGGGGCGGACGTACCGCACGAGTTGGCTGGCTTTCGCGCCGAGCTCGAACGGGAGCTCACCGCGCTCGCCGAAGACAAGGAGCTCGTCGACGCCTACCGCGCGGATCTGGCCGTGCTGGCCAGGACGAAGGCGGGACGTCATCTGGACGTGGCTCCCGATGCCGCGGTTCGGATCGCCGAGAGACTGTCCGCTGCGCGCCGCATCCTGCTCGCGCGGCTTCTCGGGCAGGAGGCCACGTGAGGTTCGACGAGGTCGTTCTCAAGGCCTATGGGCACTTCCGCGAGCTCACGGTTAGGTTCGACGAGTCGGCACCGCTGCACGTGCTCTGGGGACCCAACGAGGCTGGAAAGACGACCGTGCTCTCCGCGTTCCGCGATCTGCTGTTCGGTATCCACCACCAATCGCCGTACGGCTTTCGCTACGGCAACCCGTCGATCGAGATCCGCGGCAAGGTCACGCTCTCGGGGGGTGATCGCCTCGCGTTCACTCGCCGCAAGGCGACGAAGCAACCGGTGACGGGGGAGCGGATCACGGCGTCCGGCGTGGAGGACCTCGACGCCGCGGGGCTGGAGCGCCTCTGCGCGCCGATGACGCGCGAGCTCTTCGCGTCGGTGTTCGGGTTCACGCTGGCCGACCTCGAACAGGGCGTTGAGCTGCTGAAGGACGCGAGCGTGCGCGAGCTGCTCGCCGGTGGCGCGCTGGGCGGGGGGGGGCAGCGGGTGCAGCAGTGCCTCGCGGCGCTGGCCGAGGACGCGGGAGTGTGGTTCGAGGGCCGCCGATTGAGGACGCGCCTTCGTGAAGCGATCGACGCCGCGGAGTCCGCTCGCAAGGACGCTCGCGACCTCGAGCTACGCGGAACCGAGATCGAAGACCTGCAGCGACGACTGGCCGAGGCGCGGCGCGAGGCGGCGGAACTCGATGCTCGCCGCCGCGAGCTCTCGCGTGAGTCCATGCGCTGCAACCTCCTCTATCACGCGTTCGAGTTGCACGTGCAGATCGATGACCATCGAAAGCAACTCGAGAGCGAGCGACTCGCCACTCCGATCACGGATTCCCGCCGCGCGGGCCAGATCCTGGAAGACCTCGACAGTGTGCGCAGCGCGCGCAGCGCGATCGCGATCCTCCAGCGGCAGGCCGAAGAGCATGCGCGATCGGCGGATGCGAAGCCCGTGGAGGAGTCGCTCCTGCTGGAGGAGGCGCGTATCGAATCCGTGTTCGAACGTGTGGGCAACGTTCGTTCGGAGCGCCCGAAGGTCGAGCAGGAGCTGGCGGCGCTCGCGACTCGCCGCACCGAGGTCGAGCGCGATTTCGCCGAGCTCATGATCTCCGGGACCCTGGTGGCGTTCACGCGCCAGCCGGCGCCCGCCGCCGTTCGGGAGCGGGCCGACGCGGTCGTCGCCCGGGCGGGCGAGATCAGGCACGAGCAAGGCCAGCTCGCGAAGGAAGCCGCGGCACTGGAAGAGGACCTGGTGCGGGAGCGAGAGCGCCTCGGGGAGCTAGCGGTGGCGCCGGATGAGGAGGTCGGGGCGCTCGCGGCTGCGGCCGACCGGGTCTTGCGCGATCTCGCAGCATTCGAGACCGCGGAGGAAGAGCGCTCGGAGCTTGCGCGACGCCTCGCCGTGGGTCGCGCGCGCCTGCGTCCCGCGCTCCCTCCCGACACGGATGAGGACGTCGTCCCCCTGCCCGACCCCGACGAGCTGGACGCTGCACGCGAGAAGTTTCGCGGGCTCGAGGACGACGAGAATCGATGGGTGATGGCGGAGACGGAAGCATCCGACCGTCTGGTCCGGCTGCAGGCCGAGCTGACTGCGCTCACGACCTCGGGAGACGTTCCCGCGCCGTCCGCGCTTGGCGACGCGCGAGACGCGAGGGACGCAGCTTGGACCCACGTTCGCAGCGTCCTCGATGGCGAGACTACCGAGTCGCCTGAGGTGATCGCGGCGCGATTCGAGCGCAAGACGCGCGACGCTGATCGGGTGGCCGATCGGTTGCGCGAGGTCACCGACCTCGTCGCGCAGCGCGTGGCGCTGGAGCGCGATCTGGCGGCGGCGCGGGCCGATGTGGAAGCGGCGCGGGCACGTCGCGCCGCGCTCGTAGACGTGCGGGCCGGATGGACGGCGGGATGGATGGCCATCTTCGAGCCCTGCGGCGTCGAGCCCGGGTCTCCGGAGCGGATGACGGCCTGGGTGCGCGACGTCACGGACCTGGCCGGCCTCGCGGCGCGGTGCGAACGCGCCGAGGAGCGATGGAGGCACGCAGAGAGCCAGGTCACGACCTGGCGCGAGCGGTTGTTCCGGGTCATCGGCGCCTGCGACGATGCCGAGGCCGCGATCGGCGAAGTTCGGCGACGCCACGAAGAGGGGCTCAAGGCGTCGGCGGCGCGCGCGGAACGGGAGGGCCGGGTCGCGCAATTGGCGCGGCGGCTCGAGGCGTCCGCCGCGCGGCGCGCGGAGCTCGATGCCGAGCAAGCGGACCTATGCCGGCAGGGAATCGAAGCGTGGCCGCAACTCGGACTGCCGCCGGAACTCGACCTGGACGTTGCTGGTCCCCGGTTGGCGAAGATGGACGACCTGCGCACTCGTGCGGATGACCTGCTCTCCAAGGAGGGTGAGCTGGCGATGCGCCGACGTCAGGTCGCAGGGTTCGACCAGGAGGTCTCCCTCCTGCTTCGGGACCTCGGCCGATCGGCGGACGGCATGGCGCTGACGGACGTCGTGCGTCGGCTGAACAAGGACCTCCGTGAAAACCGGGAGCGCGATGCGCTGCGCCGAGATGAGCGGCACCGCGCCGAAGCGAAGCGCGGAGAGGCGGCGGAGTCCCTCGCGGCGCTCGACGCCCAGGAGCACGCTCTCGCCCTGGCGATGGAGGAGTGCGACGCAGACGACGACGTCGAGCTGGCGCGGTTCGCCGAGAACGCGATCAAGCGTGGTGAAGTCGAGGAGCGGCTTCGCGAGGACGAGCTCAAGCTCGATGGCAACCTCCGGCGCTACGGTGACAAGGCGGAAGCACTCACGCGGCTTCGGGAGACGCACGACGGGGATCGCTTCCTCCAGGACCACCGCTCCTTCGAGGAGCAGCTCGAACGGACGATGGACCGGGAGCGTGACGTCCAGGGCGAGCTTGCCGTCCTCGAAGACAAGCAGCGGCAGCTCGGAACCGACTCGGCCGCGCGGGCCCGCGGCGCCTACGCAGAGTCGTGTGCGGCCCTCGACGAAGGGGTGGACCGGTTCCTCGAACTCTGGCTCGCCCGCACCGTTCTTCAGCGAGTGGTCGATCGGTTCGTTCGCGAGAACCAGCCTTCGATTCTCGCGCGCACGTCGACCCTGATCTCCAGCATGACCCGTGGCCGCCACGTGAAGGTCATCCAGCCCCCAGGCACGGATGTCCTCGCTCTCGTCGACCACCACGACCGCGAACGAGGCCCGGAAGCCCTCTCTACCGGCACCCACCAGCAGCTCTTCCTCGCGCTCCGACTCGCCTACGTTCTCGAGTACGCGGCGCAGCACGAGCCCCTACCCCTCGTCATGGACGACGTCCTCGTCAACGTCGACCAAGAGCGCCAGTCCGCGACCCTGGCCACCCTCGCCGAGGTCGGAAAGGACCTCCAGATCATCTACCTCACCTGCCACGAAGACCTGGTGACCCGTCTGCGCGACACCATCCCGACCGTATCCGTGACCCGCCTCGATCCCGATGCGGCGGCGGTTGATCGAGGAGCGTCCGCGGGGAGCTAGGACCCTGGCTCCGCCCACGGGAGCACGGACCTCCAGAGCGTGTGAAGCAACCTTGCTCTGGATGGAAGCGTGCTCTGGATGGGAGCGCGGACCTCCAGAGCGTGTGAAGCAATCTGCTCTGGATGGGAGCGCGGACCTCCAGGTCCGCTCTGACGGCGCCGCCGGATCCGGACCCG
>NZBC01000015.1 GCA_002687715.1 Planctomycetota bacterium
CTGGTTGATCAGCGAATGCGAGGGCTCGGTGATCAGCGAGGACAACCTCACCTCGGGCCCGAGGTACATCAGGAAACGACACACGGTGCGATGCTCCTCCTGTCTACGTCGCGGGATGGGTCGGCGCTGCGCCGCCTTACCCGACGATTGCTGGCGCCATCATGCGGGAGCCGGGACCGGGGTGGAAGCGTCCGTTCTCGACAGTCTCGGGCCGGGTCGTTACCTTGAACTGTTGGCCAGGGGGCGTGAAGCCATACCCGACCCGGCGCAGGCCCCGATCGACGACCTCATGCAAGGTGCGATGTGACGGGCTACGACTGGAAGTTTCGCAACACCCCGCCGGATGGCGAACGCCGCGGCGGCGATCTCGCGGCGATGAGCTTCGAGCGCGACCTCGAGACGTTCGTTCGCGAGGTGCTCCAGAACAGCCACGACGCTGCTTACGACGCCGCCGAGGGGGTGACGGTCACGTTTCGCTTCGAGGAGCTTCGCGGTGAAGAGAAGGCCGCGTTCCTGGAGGCCGCTTCCTGGAGTGTCCTCTCCGAGCATCTGCGTGCGTCCGTGCAGAGCCTCCCGGTGCTGCGGGAGTCGATCCGGCGCACCGAGAAGAGCGACGCACCGCTGCGGGTCCTGGGGGTCCACGACGGCGAGGCGCTGGGGTTGTCCGGTCCGGAGCGGGGGACCCAGGGTCGCTTCGCGATGTTCGCGCGGAACAAGCTCCTCAGTGAGAAGCGGGGGGCCGATGCCGGGGGCAGCTTCGGTCTCGGCAAGTCGGTGTTCTGGACGTTCTCCGGGTGGCACACCGTCTTCGCGTATTCGCTTCCGGTCGGCGAGGCCGAGCAGCCGGAATCGCCGCGATTCGTCGGGGTTTCGCAGCTTCCCTACCACGAGATCGGCCGGGAGAACTTCGACGGTCCGGGCTGGTATGGAAGGCTGAAGGGCATCCCGACCCGCCGCTATGCGGACAGTGTCCGCAGGCCGGCCGCGCCCTTCGTCCAGCGCCTGCGGCTCGACCGCGAGCCGGAGTGGAACACCGGCACCAGCGTCCTCATCCCCGACTTCCTCCCGCCGGAAGGGGGCGACACGGCGTCCATCGGCCGCTTGATCGCCGAGGCCGCGGCGCGCTGGTTCTGGCCGCTGCTCGCGCGCGACCGCCTCTCCGTGTTCGTGGAGGTCAACGGCGAACGGGAGCGCGTCGACCCGGGGCGGCACGAAGCCCTGGCCCCCTGGCTTCACCTGGCGGGGATCCAGGAGCGCGGCGCCTGGCGCGGCAACACCTTCCGGCGCACGTTGTCGCTGAAGATCCCCAACGTCCACGAGGTGCACCGAGGCCGCGACGAGTTCGTTCATCACCGGAAGACCGAGGTGGAATCCGCCCTGGAGGTCGCGGTGGTGCAGGCGGACGACCTCCCCAAGGAGGGCGCCGGCTCGATCGCTCTGCTCCGCGGCAGCGGCATGGTGGTCAAGATCATGCCCGTTCGCGCCGACCGTCCGTTCTTCGGCCTCGTGCGCGCCGGCCTCGCGTTGGGGGAGGGGGGCGCACGCAGGATCGTCGAGCAGTTCATGCGCGCGGCCGAACCACCGAGTCACAACGACTGGGTGAAGACTGCGCCGAAGCTCGCCGATCTCTACGGTCCCGGGTACAAGGGCACGCTCGACGGGCTGCCCCGGCGCATCCGCGAGACCGCGGCGCTCCTCATCCGCAGCCGCGACGCGGCCAGGACGCCGGACGCGCTGCCCAACATCCTGAAGAAGACGCTCCACCTCGGCTCCGGCAAGAGCCCCGGCATCGTCTCGCGCTCCGGCCGGTTCAACTTCGGTCTCGAACGGTGTCTGCCCGTGGACGTCCCCGGTCGATCGGGGTGGAGCCTCGAGGGTTGGGTGAGCAGCAGCTACCGAGGCGCGTGGGGCTTCGTCGTGGAGTGTCGACTTCGCGGCGACAGCGAGAACGCTCCGATCAGCCTCGTCGACCTGGAGGTGTCGTCGGGCGCGATCGTCGGGCCGGCCGAGGGGCGCGTGGCCCGGCCGGGCCGCGTCGAGATCCGTTGCTTCGCCCCCCTCGACGACTTCAGCACCGTCGCCCAGGACGCGATCTTCGAGGTCCAGATCAAGCGCAAGCGCATCCGGAAGGAGGCCAAGGCATGAGCCACCTTCCCGACCCGAACCGACCGGCGCATGCCCCGAAACGGTTCCTCCCGTACCGGCCCTACAGCCTGGAACCCACCCTGCCCCTCGAGGTGCGGAGCGTCGTGGTCGACGACCAGGACGAGACGGACGCGGTGCTCGATTCGGTGCGGTGTCGCGTGCGCCCTCATGTCGTCGGTGACTGGGAGACGATCGACGTCGACCTCGGTACGAGAGACCTGCGGGCCGAGGTCGCCTCGCTGGCCGGGCTGGAGGGCGGATACGAATCCGTTGCGCTGCTCGGCAAGCTCAGCTGCGCCGACACCCGCCTGCGTCGCGTCATCCGGCTGAGGCCGGACGGGAGATCCCTGGTCGGCTCCTTCGAGGTGGACAAGAGCGAGGTGCGCGACAAGGTCGTGGTGCAGCTCCTGGCCGTCTGCGAGCGTCCCCCCGACACGCGCGTGCGGGACGTCGCTCACCATCGCGGCTCGCTCCTGGCGGTGTCTCCGCAGTGGGTCGTCGAGGTGCGGGACATGGCCATGCCGGCCAGCGGTGCGTTCGACGTCGCCTACGTCGACTTCACCGTGGCGGTGCCCACCGGCATCTACCGCGGCGAAGATGCGAACGAGCTCCGAGCGGCTCCGGACGCGATGAGTCACGTGGCCTTCCGGCCGGAGGGTCCCCTCCTCCTCATCAATGAGCACCACCCCGATCTTCGCGCAGTGCTGTTCTCCAAGGGCACCCGCGGCTGGCGGGCGCGGCTGCGCGACCTCCTCGCGCCGCGCATCGCGACCACGGTCTGGAGAGCCGTGCTGGTCGAGGCCTGGCAGCAGCTCCGACCTGCCGGCGGGTTCCCGTCGCCCGATGATCGCAGCTGGGCGGTGTTCGACGAGAACCACTGGACCACGCGAGCCCTCGCCCGCGCGGCGACGCTCCGCACCAAGAAGGAGGAGGAGCCGATCCCGGCGTTGCTGGACCTGATCGAAGACGAGGAGTCGCGGGCGGGGATCCTGACCGGGCTCGCCGAGCAGCTCGCCAGTCAGACCGAGCGGCCGCTTCCGCGCCTGGTCGAGGAGCTCGACGGCAAATGATGCCGCTCTGCCGCATGACGTCGTGGGGGATGCAGCAGCTCACCCATCAGATGAGGGACGGCGTCCTCGTGGAAGATCCGGGCCCGGAGTCCGGCTGGTACGAGCAGGTCCCGGTCGCGCCGTCGATCGGCGAGGCGTTTCGTCGGGTCGGCGCCGCTCCGATCGCCGACGTCGACCTCGACGCCGAGCACGCCATCATGCTGCGCGAGACCCTGCCCTTCAGTCGGCGCCACGCGACGGATCGCCTGGTCTGGCCCTGGCTCGCCGCCTTCTACTTCCGCGCCTACACGCTCCAGCGCTGGGGCGAAGCGGACGAGCTCACGTTCTCCCGGGTCTCCAAGGACCTCGCAATGAACAGCCTGGCCCGCCTGTGGTGGGGCGCCGAGAACTCGAAGGTCGCGAACCCCCGGGAGCTGACCGACGCCCTGAACCTCCCCGCCAGCGACGACCCGTGGTGCTTCACGCGGATGTTCTTCAAGTCGCAGACCCTGGCGCTCGAGATCTCACGCCGCCTCTTCCACCACTCCCGCGCCGCGACCCTCGCCTTCATCACCGTGGCTCATCGCCGAGGCCTTACCGCGACCCAGATCTCCCGCACCATCGCCACCTACAACCTCGCGCTCTCCACGATCGTCGTCGAACACTTCGACCTGCCCACCGACCAGGACGGCACCTACGCGACCGACCCGGAACGTATTGCGGACCTCACGCGACTGGTCGAGACCCTGGTCGAACCGGTGCTGCAGGAGTGATGAGGGACGCCATCGCCCGCACCACCCTCAGCGCACGGGCCGATACTCGAACTGGGCCCGGACGATGGCGTGATCCGAGGTCCCTGACGACTTGTGGTTGTCGTCGTCCAGATGATCGTTGGTGATGGTCAGTCCCTTGAACGCCCACCGACGCTTCTTCGAGTTGTCGTAGAACTCCTGGGACACGAGGACGTGGTCGAGAGATTCGAGGGAGTTCTGGTGGATGTGGGTGTAGTACACGTCGCGCTGGCTCCGGTTGTGGCTTCCGAAAACCCCGTCGGCGCTCACATCGTAGATATCAGTCGACCGTAGACGGACGCAATCGCCCCGTCCAGTCAGAGACGGACGAGTACCCCGAATCGAGACGGTCGGTGCGCGTGAGAATCAGGCCGTTGGATTCCGACTAGTCATACCAGCGAAACGTAGGACTGGGACTGCCAAGCGTAGGAAATAGGGAGAGTGTTCACGAAGGACGGCAAGGTCGAGGTCAGCGACCGGGGCTAGAAGCCCGCCCAGACGTAGGTGCCGCCTGCCGGGGAGAAGACGATGGAGTTGAGAGTTCCGGGAAGGAGGGAGGGGCATGTACCGGCGGTTCCCGGGGGGTGCAGGTCGTAGATCATGTCCGTCAGCAGCAATGGCGCGCCCGAGGCCCCGGCCGTGAACAATGTCGTGACCCCCGGGTCGGTGGCGCCGACGGCGTTGCCGCCGCTGATGCCGAGGAATTGGGCGTCGCCCCCGGCGGCCCCCGCGGTCGCCGGGTTCAGGCTCGTGCCCGAAAGCCCATCGATGCGGTAGTCCCCCGTCACGGTGTCCATGACCAGCGAGAACGTGTTGGGCGCTGCGAATTCGAGGTGGTAAATGACCGCGTTGAAGTCGACGGAGACGACCCCCGGCGCCGGTACGTTGACGGTGATGTTGCCGGACCCGTTGATCGGGTGGGGGTTCAGGTCCGTCCAGAACCCTCCGAAGGCATTGTCGGCGAGCGCTTCGGCGACCGTCGGGCTGAAGTCGGGGTCCGGGGCTCCGAACACGACCCTGCCGTTCGACGACACGTGGAACTGGGTGTAGACGGTCCCGAAGAAGGGATACCCGGCCACGCACGCGATCGTGGGAAAGTCGAACGTCGCCGACGTGTCGTCGCCGCCCGGTCCCGCAGCCGGCAACGCGCTCTGGCTTTGCACGATGGCCAGGCCCGCGGGCTGGCTCAGAGATATGCCCTCGGCATTCGCGGGATCGACCACGATCATCTGGCCGAACGCGGACCCCGGCAACGATCCCACTCCGAACGGCAGCGTGAAGCCGCCTGCCGGGAAAGCGATGGTCGTGTTGACGGTCACGCCGCCGATCAGCCAGGAGAAGGTGCCCGAGGCGAAGCTCCCGTTGACGACCTGTCCCCCCGGCGTCGCGAAGCCACCGCCGGTCACGGGGAGCGGAGCCAGGAGATCGATGAATACGTCGTAGGGCAGGCCGGCGGCCGTACTGCTCGCGTTCAGCGTGGCCATGCCGTTGACGCATCGCGACGTGACCGCGGGCTGGAACGCTCCGCCCACGACCCCATCGATGTCGAGCGACGCGCCTGGCTGGTTCTCCTGATACTCGGCCGCGACCGTCGCGAAATCGAACCGCATATTCGGCCGCTGGTTGGGGGTGAACGATCCCGACGAGATGGAGTTGTTGGCGCATACGCCTGCTGCGTCCGCGCGATAGACGAGGCACGCGTTGAACGTCGTGGCCGACTGGTTGAAGATCGCGTTGGTCGTGAAGCTGTTGTTGTTGTGGCAGGTCTCGATGACCAGGTTGTCGATCCCGTTCCACGAGAACGCGCTCGGGAAGCCGTGGGTGTTCCACCCGACCGAATCTGTCCACGACGACGAGAAGTGAACGCTCTGCAACCCGGTCTGCCAGGTCGAGAGTCCCGTCGCCGTGGTGTGCCCCATCTTGATCTCGAAGGCGGTCAGCGACGCCCCTCCGGCCTGCACCACATCGAAAGCCAGCGCGATGATGGGACCCGGCGGCAGCCCGGCCGCCGACAACTCCGCGGCCGTGATTAGGAACTGGTGACGCGACCCCCACCAGTAGTTGCCGTAGGGCGCGGGGAACGACGTCGTCGTGTTGTTGATCGTGCCAGTGCCCACCGTGACGGTCTGAGCGGGACCGACAGCGGCGAGGACAAGCACGAGGACGGCGAAAGGGAGGCAAGGCTGGCGTGACATGGGGGATCTCCGGAGAGAGATGACCCTGCCCCGGTTCGGTGGACACGAGGTGTTGGCAGGTCGACTCGACTCCACCACGAGCGGAGCGAGTGGTCAATCTCAGGGTCATAGATGTGAAA